>DASZWW010000052.1:0-7380 GCA_035546175.1 Polyangia bacterium | reverse complement strand
CCCCGGAGGCGCCGGCGCCCGAGCCCATGTCCGAGCCCGCGCCCGAGGCCGCGGCCGGGAAGAACCGGCCCGTCGACGTCGCGGTCGGGCTCGGGATCGACAAGTGGACCTCGGGGTTCAAGGGCACGGCGAGCGCGCAGTTCGGCTGGAGCGTGGGCGGCGGGTACACCTTCGGCGACGTCTTCGGCGGCGTGAGCTTCCGGCTCGGCGCGCTCGTGACCGGCACCTCGCTCGAGGAGGGCGCGAGCCCCAACAAGAACACCCTCACGTTCACCTCGTTCCTCGTCGAGCCCACGGTGCGCCTGCGGCTCGTCGACCGGCGCCTTTACCTCACGGGCGCGCTCGGCCTCGGCGGGCTGTCGGTCGGCGGCGTCAAGCCGACGTCGGTGGTCCTCGACCCCACGCAGAAGGTGGCCGGCGTCAGCGGCGCCATCGGGACGTTCGAGGTCCGGCCCGCCATCGGCCTGCAGCTCCACGTGACGCCGGGGCTCGTCGTGTGGGCGTCGCCCGCCATCTCGAGCGGCGCCAAGCCCCAGTACTTCTACCAGACGCTCGGCCGCTTCGAGCTGATGTTCGGCGCGGCGTACCTCTTCTAGCCCCGCGTCGGGCGCTTCAAAATGGCGGCGGGCGCGGGCGCCCATCGTATGCTGAGCTGACATGCAGTGCGTGATCCTCGCGGGCGGCCTCGCGACGCGGATGCGGCCGCTCACGGACGTGCGGCCCAAGATGCTGCTGCCCGTCGCGGGGCGGCCCTTCGCGGACCATCAGCTCGAGTGGCTGGCGCGGCACGGGGTCACCGACGTCGTGCTGTCGATCGGCTACAAGGGCGAGATGCTGCGCGACCACGTGGGCGACGGCGCGCGCTACGGCCTCCGCGTCGCCTACGTCGACGAGGGGCAGGACCTGCGCGGCACGGCGGGCGCCCTGCGCCTCGCGCTCTCGCGGGGCGCGCTCGAGGAGGCGTTCCTCGTCACCTATGGCGACTCGTTCCTGCCCATCGACCACGCCGCGGTCTTCCGCGCCTTCCGCGCGTCGGGCCAGCCCGCGCTCATGACGGTGTTCCGCAACGAGGGCAAGTGGGACACGAGCAACGTCATCTTCGAGCCCGCGTCCGGGGCGGCGGACGGGTCGGGACGCCTGGTCCTCTACGACAAGAAGCGGGCCACGCGCCCGGCGGCCGACTTCGCCTACATCGACTACGGGCTCTCGGCGCTCGAGCGGCGGGTCGTCGAGGAGGAGGTGCCCGCCGAGGGGAAGCCCGACCTCGCCGAGCTCTTCCACGCGCTGTCGCTGCGCGGCCGGCTCGCGGGCCTCGAGGCGCGCGAGCGGTTTCACGAGATCGGCTCGCCCGAGGGCCTCGCGGAGCTCGAGACGTGGCTCGTCGCGCGCTGATCGTCCTCGACCGCGACGGCGTGCTCAACCGCACCGTCCCCAACCCGGCCGAGCCGCGCCCGGACAGCCCGCTCGCCGTGAGCGAGGCGGAGGTCTTCCCCTGGGTGCCCGGCGTGCTGCGCGACCTCACGGCCGCCGGCTACGCGCTCGTCGTGGCGAGCAACCAGCCGGCCGCCGCGAAGGGCAAGACGACCCGCGCGGCGCTCGACGCCGTCCACGCCGAGATCCTGCGCCAGGCCCAGGCCGCGGGCGGCGTCATCCTCTCGTCCCACATCTGCTTCCACCGCTCCGAGGACGGGTGCGCCTGCCGCAAGCCCGCCACGGGCCTGCTCGTCGAGGCGTTCGGGCGCCACGCGGGCTTCGATCCCGCCGCCTCGTGGATGGTGGGCGACCGGGCGACGGACGTGCTCGCGGGCGCCGCCTTCGGGCTGCGCACGGCCTTCCTGGGCGCAGCGGGCGCGGAGGACCTGGCGACGCTCGCGGCGCGCGCTATCAGCCCTTCCTTTTGCGGGGTTGATTTGCGAGACTTCGCCGTCCATCTTTTGGGCCCCCCAACCACGCGATAAGAAGGACGAAATAGTGGCCAATCCCCCCATCTCTCTCGACAAGATCAAGATCTTCGCGGACGGCGCCAGCGTGACGGCCATCGTCGCCGCCAGCAAGGACCCGCGCATCGGCGGCTTCACGACCAACCCGACGCTCATGCGCAAGGACGGCGTGTCCGACTACCGGGCCTTCGCGAAGGAGGTGCTCGGGCACGTCAAGACGCAGCCGATCTCCTTCGAGGTCTTCGCCGACGACTTCGCGGAGATGAAGCGGCAGGCGCTCGAGATCAAGACCTGGGGCGACAACGTCTACGTCAAGATCCCCATCACCAACACGAAGCGCGCGTCGTCGATCCCGCTCGTCGAGGAGCTCTCGCACGCCGGCGTGAAGCTGAACGTCACGGCCATCTGCACCGTCGACCAGGTGCGGGAGACGGCGGCGGCCCTGGCCGGCGGCGCGCCGTCGGTCGTCTCGGTGTTCGCGGGCCGCATCGCCGACACGGGCCGCGATCCGGTGCCCTTGATGAAGGAGTGCCTGTCGATCTGCCGCGCCGCGGACAAGAAGATCGAGCTCCTGTGGGCGAGCCCGCGCGAGCTGCTCAACATCATCCAGGCGGCCGAGGTGGGCTGCGACATCATCACGGTGACGCCGGACCTGCTCAAGAAGCTCGAGCTCGTCGGCAAGGACCTCGGCGAGTACAGCCTCGAGACGGTGCAGATGTTCTTCCGCGACGCGCAGGCGGCGGGGTACAAGCTGTGAGCGCGGACTTCGTCAGGACGTACCTCGACGAGACGCAGAGGGCCGTGCGCGAGCTCGACGCCGCGGCCGTCGAGGCCGTGGCGACGGGCCTCGGCGCCGCGCGCGACGCGGGCGGGCGCCTCTTCATCCTCGGCGTGGGGGGCTCGGCGGGGCACGCGAGCCACGCCGTCAACGACTTCCGCAAGATCTGCGGCTTCGAGGCCTACACGCCGACGGACAACGTCTCGGAGCTCACGGCGCGCGTGAACGACGAGGGCTGGGACACGAGCTTCTCCGAGTGGCTCAAGGTCTCGCGCCTGTCGGGCAAGGACGCCATCCTCGTGTTCTCGGTGGGCGGCGGCAACCGCGAGAAGAACGTGTCCATGAACCTGGTGCTCGCGCTCGAGCTGGCCAAGAAGGTGGGCGCCAAGATCTTCGGCGTCGTCGGCAAGGACGGCGGCACGACGAAGGCCACGGCCGACGCGTGCGTGCTCATCCCCACGGTGCACGCCGACCGCATCACGCCTCACACCGAGGGGCTGGCGGCCGTCGTGTGGCACCTGCTCGTCTCGCACCCGGCCTTGAAGCGCGCCGCCACGAAGTGGGAATCCACCAAGTGACGTAGTGCGGGCCACGGCCAACCAACGCTTCTTCATCGTCGGCGGCGCCGGCTTCATCGGCAGCCACTTCACGGACCACCTGCTCGGCGCGGGCGGCGCCGCGGGCGTCACGCTCTTCGACAACTTCTCGTCGGGGCGCGAGTGGCACTTCGCCGCCCACGCCCAGGACGCGCGCCTGCGGGTCGTGCGCGGCGACGTCGAGGACACCGAGGCGCTGGTCGCCGCCATGGGGGCCGAGGGCGGCCACGACGTGGTCATCCACCTCGCGTCGAACCCGGACATCGCGCGGGCCGCGCGCGAGCCGTCCATCGACTTCTCGCAGGGCACGGCCCTCACGGCCAGCGTCGTCGAGGCCATGCGGCGCACGGGCACGCGGCGCATCCTCTACGCCTCGGGGAGCGGCATCTACGGCGATCTCGGCGCCCTCGAGGCCGCCGAGGACCACGGGCCCGTGCAGCCCGTCTCGACCTACGGCGCGAGCAAGCTCGCGGGCGAGAGCCTCATCAGCGCCTATGCGTACATGTTCGGGCTCTCGGGCTGCGTCTTCCGCTTCGGCAACGTCGTGGGCCCGCGGCAGACGCACGGCGTGGGCTTCGACTTCGCGCGGCGGCTGCTCGACGCCAAGGCGCGCGGCGACTCGCCGATCGTCCTCAAGATCCTGGGGGACGGCCAGCAATCCAAGTCGTACGTCCACGTGAGCGACATCGTGCGGGCCGCGCTCACGGCCCACGAGCGCACGCCCAAGGACTTCGAGGCCTACAACGTCGCGACCGGCGACTACATCACGGTGACGGAGATCGCCGAGCTGGCCGTCGAGTGCGTGGGCCTGCGCCCGACGAGCGTCCGCTTCGAGTACACGGGCGGCGACCGGGGCTGGAAGGGCGACGTGCCCATCGTGCGCCTCGCCACGAGCCGCATCCGGGGCCTCGGGTGGAAGAACGAGCTGTCGTCGCGCGAGGCGCTGCGCCGCTCGATGCTGGCGATGATCCCGGACATGCAGGCGGGGCGGATGTGAGCGCCGCGCCCGCGCCCCTGCCGGCCGCCTCGCCGCCGTCCGATCCAGACGTGACGCTCCACGTCCCCGCCGACGACGTCGCCGACCCCGAGCTCTCGATCGTCATCCCCGCGCTCAACGAGGAGCTCACGATCGCCGACTTCGTCGCCTGGTGCCACGAGGGCATGAAGAAGGCCGGCGTGCGCGGCGAGATCCTCATCGTCGACAGCGGCGCGGACCGCACGATGGAGCTGGCGCTCGCGGGCGGCGCGCGCGTGCTCAAGACCCCTAGGCGCGGCCTCGGGCGCGCCTACCTCGACGCCCTGCCGCACATCCGCGGGCGCTACGTCCTCATGGGCGACTGCGACTGCACCTACGACTTCCGCGAGCTCGGGCCCTTCGTCGAGAAGTTCCGGGGCGGCGCCGAGTTCGTCATGGGCTCGCGCTTCCGCGGCTACATCGAGCCCGGCTCGATGCCGCCGCTCCACCGCTACCTGGGCACGCCCGTGACGACCTGGATCCTCAACGTGATCTTCTCTGGCCGGTTCACGGACATCCACTGCGGCATGCGGGGCATCACGCGCGCGGCGCTCGAGCGCATGGACCTGCGCTCGCAGTCGTGGGAGTACGCGTCCGAGATGGTGCTCAAGTCGGTGCACATGAAGCTCGCCACCGAGGAGGTGCCCATCCGCTTCCTCAAGGACCGCGAGGGGCGCATGAGCCACCACAAGCGCGCGGGGTGGTTCTCGCCGTGGCACGCCGCCTGGATCAACCTGCGCGCCATGTTCATCTACGGCGCGGACTTCTTCCTCTACAAGCCGGGGCTGCTCTTGCTCGTCCTCGGGCTCGTGCTGACGCTGGGCCTGTCGCTCGGCGACGTCCAGATCGGCCCCATCGGCTTCTCGATGCACTGGATGCTGCTCGGCGTGACGCTGGGCGTGCTGGGGCTGCAGTGCGTGTACATGGGCATCCTCTCGCAGGTGTACTTCGACTACTCGGGCGACGTCTCCGCCAAGTGGTTCCGGCGCTTCTCCTACACGCGCGCCGTGGCCCTCTCCGCCGGCCTCTTCGCGGCGGGGCTCGTCATGACGGGCCTGCTCATCCGGGCCTACGTGAGCCACGGGCTCGCCCTGGTCGCGAACGCCCCCGTCAACCACCTCGGCGTCACGGGCCTGTTCCTCATGATCGCGGGCTTCGTGACCTTCACGTTCACGCTGATCCTCCACGCCACCTCGGTGGCGGTGCACGCCCCCTCGGTGGCGGCGCACGCCACCTCGGTGGCGGCGCACGCGACGTCCACGGCGACGCGGTCGCCATGACGGCGACGCGGACCGAGTCGTTCGGCCAGTCGTATCGGCCAGGCCCGGTCGACAAGCTCGGCGTGTGGCTCTCGGCGCGGCAGATCCGGCGCTGGGTGCCGAGCTTCGCGGGCCGGCGCGTCGCCGACCTCGGGTGCGGCTTCCAGGCCACCTTCGCGCGGAGCATCCTCGACGAGGCCGGGCAGGTGACGCTGGTCGACGTCTCGCTCGCGGACGACCTGAAGGCGCACGCGAAGGCGCGCGCCGTCGAGGGCGCGCTGCCGGCGGCGCTCGCCGGGCTGCCGGCGGCGGGCTTCGACGTCGTCCTCATGGTCTCCGTCCTCGAGCACCTCTGGGAGCCGCTCGAGACGCTGCGCGAGATCCGGCGCCTGCTCGCGCCGGGAGGGATCGCCCTCGTCAACGTCCCGTCGTGGCGCGGCAAGCGGTACCTCGAGCTCTCGGCGTTCCGCCTGGGCCTCTCGCCGGCCGCCGAGATGGACGACCACAAGACGTACTACGACGTGCGCGACCTGTGGCCGCTGCTCGTGCGCGCGGGCTTCCTGCCGAGCCAGCTCCGGTGCTTCCCGCACAAGCTCGGCCTCAACACCTTCGCCGTCTGCCGCGTCCCCGCGGGCGGCCGGGAGGGCGCGTGAACGAGGCGCCGGCGCGCGGCGTGCTGCCGCGCCTGCGGGAGGCGCTCCTGCTCGAGGACGCCGAGGCGGCGGCGCTGGGCTACGCCACGGGGGCCCTGGCGGCGATGCGGGCGTTCGTGCGGGCCGGCGCCGAGCGGGCGCTCGTGGCCGAGCGGGCGCTGGACGACCACCCCGCGAGCGCGCTCGCGCTCTACCGCGAGGCAGCCGTCTTCTACATGGCGGCGCGCGCGAGCGTGGCCTCGGACGGTCCGCTCGGTGAGCCGCTCGACGCCCGCGAGGTGGTCGGGCGCTTCCGGGGGCTCACGCCGCGCTACGAGCCGCCCGTGCCCGCGCGCGAGCTCGAGGCCTTCCTGTCGTCGGTGGCCGTGGGGGGCCTGCGGGCCGGCCTCGACGGCGCGGCGGCGGCCGAGTCGACCCGGCAGGCGGAGCGGGCCCGGGCCATCGTCCGCTGGCTCGCCACCCTCGTCGAGCCCCGCGGCGTCGACGAGGTCCGCTTCGTGCGCCGGTTCCGCCTGGGGACGGCGGCGGTCGTCGCGCTCGCGCTCGTGGCCGCGGCGGCGACCTCCCTCCTCGCGAGGGAGAACCTGGCGCTGCACAAGCCCACCTCCGCGAGCGGCGTCCACCCGGGCTCGATGGCCGCGCCCGGCGGCCTGACGGACGGCGTGATCTCCGGCGCGCCCTACGGCGTCCACACGAACACGAGCGACGCGCCCTGGGTGCAGGTCGATCTCCTCGCGCCCGTCGACATCGACAAGATCAAGATCTACAACCGCGGCGACGGCTTCTTCGACGACGGCTTGCCGCTGACGCTGCAGGCGTCGGAGGACGGCGCGCGCTTCTTCGACATCGAGACGCGCACGCGGTCCTTCGGGCAGGGCTCGCCCTGGGTGGCGAAGGTGCACGGCGTGCGGGCCCGGTACGTGCGCGTGCGCGGCGCGCGCGGCAAGTACGTGGCCCTGAGCGAGCTCGAGGTCTTCGGCCACCCCGGGCGCTGAGGGGCGCTACTCGAGGGTCACGGCCGTGCGCATCGGCAGGTAGTCGCCGCGCCAGCGCGCCAGCAGGGCGGCGGCCCCGAGGGCGCGGCTCGCGCGGTCGGCGCGGCGCGCCCGCAGCGCCGCGGGCAGGCCGAGGAGGGCGTC
>DASZWW010000051.1:0-6901 GCA_035546175.1 Polyangia bacterium | reverse complement strand
CCCACCGCGCCCACGGCGGCCGTCGCGCCGCCCGTGCCCGTGCAGCCGCCGCCCTTCGCGTCCGCGGGCCCGGCGCCTACCCGCGAGGCCGCCGCGGGCGATCGGCGCGCCGCCCGCCTCGCCATCCTCGACGCCGCCTGGAAGACGGTGCGCGACAAGCACTACGACAGGACGCTCGGGGGCGTGGACTGGAACGCCGTGCGCGCGCGCTACGAGCCGCTCGCGCTGGCCGCGCCCTCTGAGGCGGCGTTCTACCGCACCCTCAACCAGATGATCGGCGAGCTCGGCCAGTCCCACATGATGATCACCGGCCCCGGCTCGGAGGCCGAGGACGATCTCGAGGAGCTCACCGCGCCCGGCGAGGCGGCGACCTCGGGCCCGCAGACGCCGACCTCCGGCACCCCCGGCGATCCCGGCCTCACGGTGCGGGTCATCGAGGACCGCCCGACGATCACCGCCGTGCGCCCGGGCTCGGCCGCCGAGCGCGCCGGCCTCCAGCCCGGCTACATCGTCACCCACATCGGCGGCCGCGAGCTCAAGGTCACGACGGACTCGTCCCGCCCCATGCGCCCCGTCGAGGAGCGCTTCGCGATCCGCCGCCTGGCCATGCGCCGCCTGCTGGGCCTCGCGGGCACGCGCGTCAGCATCAAGTACCTCGACGACGCCGACAAGCCCGGCCACGCCGTGCTCGTGCGCGACGAGCCGAAGGTCAAGCCCGTGCAGATCGGGCTGCTGCCCCCGCTCTACCCCGAGGTGCACGCGCGCCAGCAGGGCAACGTCGGCATCGTCTCGTTCAACGTCTTCCTGCTCGAGCCCGTGCTCGGCGAGATCAAGAAGGCGATCGATCGGTTCCAGGCCCACGGCGTCAAGGCGCTCGTCATCGATCTGCGCGGCAACCCCGGCGGGCACGGGGCCATGGCCATCCCCATCGCCAGCCGGCTCGTCGACGCGCCGCTGACGCTGGGGAGCATCCAGTTCCGCGACTTCCCCCAGACGCTCGTGGCGCGCCCCGAGGCGGGCGTGACGCCCTTCCTCGGACCGGTCGCCATCCTCACCGACGAGGGGACGGCCTCGGCGTCGGAGATCCTCGCCGCGGGGCTGCAGGAGGCCAAGCGCGCCATCGTCGTGGGCGACTCGTCGCTGGGCGCGGTGCTGCCGTCGGTGATCGAGCAGCTGCCCCACGGCGCGGTCATGCAGTACGTCGTCGCCGACTTCAGGACGCCCAAGGGCGTCCTGCTCGAGGGGCGCGGCGTGCAGCCCGACAAGCGCGTCGTCGAGACCCGGGCGGCGCTGCGCGCGGGGCACGATCCCGTCCTTGACGCGGCCCTCGTGGCCGTCAGAGCATCGCGACCCAAATGACGTTCCAGTCGATGACGCGGTTCGGCCTCGTGCTCGGGCTCTCGGCCGGCGTGGCCGCGGGCAGCGCGAACGCCCAGGACGGCGGACGCACGGGCCTCGGCGCGGCGCCGCTCGTCAAGGGCCCGCGCACCGTGGAGGTCGTCCTCTCGGACATCGCGCGCGCCCTCGGCTCGGACGCGGCCTGGAAGGCGCACAAGAACGTGCGCATGAAGCTCGAGATGTCGTTCCAGGGCATGGGCATCAGCGGCTCGGGCGAGCGCTTCGCGACGAGCAAGGACAAGGCGCTCGTCGTCACCGACCTGCCCGGCATGGGCACGATCCGCGAGGGGTCGAACGGCAAGGTCTTCTGGTCGCAGGACCCCATCAACGGCACGCGCACGCTCTCGGGCGCCGAGGCCGACCAGGCGCGCATCGAGTCGGTCTGGAACGCCGAGCTGCGCATGAACGAGCTCTACAGGTCGATCGAGCTGGCGCCGAGCTCGCCGCCGGGCCAGGAGTGCCTGGTGCTCACGCCCCCCGACGCGCCGCCGGTGACGAACTGCTACGACGCCAGGTCGCACCTTCAAGTGACACAGAAGGGAACGCGCTCGACCCCGCAGGGCGACACGCCTTTCTCCTCGACGCTCAAGGACTGGCGCGAGGTGGGCGGGCTCAAGATGGCGTTCTCGGTCGACACGCAGGCCGGGCCCATCACCTTCACAGCGCGCATGACCGACGTGAAGTTCGACGTCCCCATGGACGACAAGATGTTCGACCCGCCGGGCGGGGCCGGCGACGCCGCCAAGGGCAAGGCCAAGCCCAAGAAGAAGAAGTAGGCGACGACCGAGGGGCGATGTCTCGCAAAGTGATCCTCTGCCGCTGCGAGGACGTCACGCTCCACGACGTTCAGCACGCGGTCGCGGCGGGCTACGCCGACCTCGAGGAGGTCAAGCGCTACACGGGCTTCGGCACGGGCCCCTGCCAGGGCAAGGAGTGCCTGCGGGAGGTGGCCCGCGCCATCGCCGCGGCGAGCGGCCGCGCGCCCGAGACGATGGCGCCCTTCACGACGCGCCCGCCGCTCGTGCCGACGGAGCTGGGGCTCCTGGCCGGCGGCGCCAAGGCCGGCCGCCGGCGGCCCAGGTGAGCGCCCACGTCGATGGCGCCCCCCGAGACGAAGAAGGCGATGAAGCAGGAGCCGGGGAGGCCCACGGGCGACGCGCTCCCCGCCGAGGCGGACGTGGCCGTCATCGGCGCCGGGGTCATGGGCCTGGCGCTCGCCTACAACCTGGCGCTGCTCGGGCGGGCGCGCGTCGTCGTGCTCGACGCGCACTACCTGGCCTGGGGCGCCTCCGGCCGCAACGGGGGCGGCGTGCGCCAGCAGTGGTCGACGGAGATGAACATCCGCCTCATGCAGGAGTCGGTGGAGCTCTGCGCCGGCTTCGCGCGCGAGATGGGGATCAACGTGTGGATGCGCCAGGGCGGCTACCTCTTCCTGGCGCGCACGGCCGCCTCTCGGGCGCGCCTGGAGAGGAACGTCGCCCTCCAGAACCGGTGCGACGTGCCCACGCGCCTCATCACGCCCGCGGAGGCGCGCAAGCTCGTCCCCGAGCTCGAGGTCGAGGGCTTCGAGGCGGCCTGCTACAACGCGACCGACGGCATCGTGTTCCCGTGGCCGTTCCTGTGGGGCTACGCGCGCGCCGCCGCCAGGCGCGGCGTCTCGATCCACACGGGCACGGCGGTGACGGCCATCGACCGCGCGGCGGGCGGCTTCGTCCTGCGCACGGCCAAGGGCCCGCTGCGCGCCGCCCGGGTCGTGTGCGCCGCGGGCGCGTGGTCGCCCGAGGTCGCGCGCCTCGCGGGCGTCGCCCTTCCCGACTGGCCCGCGCGCCACGAGATCCTGTCGACCGAACCGTTAAAGCCTTTCTTGAAGCCCATGGTCTCCGTGCTCGAGAGCGGCCTGTATTTCTCGCAGTCGCTGCGGGGCGAGATCGTGGGCGGCCTCTCGATGCCCGAGGAGGCCGGCCCGCGCGCCGTCCGCATGGGCTCGAGCCTGGGCTTCCTGCAGGCGATGGCCCGCGCCGTGACGGAGGTCATGCCCCTGCTCTCGGCCGTCAAGGTGGTGCGCCAGTGGGCCGGCCCCTACGACATGAGCCCCGACGGCAACCCCATCGTCGGCGAGGCGCCCGGCGCGCCGGGCCTCTACGTCTGCTGCGGCTTCCAGGGCCACGGCTTCATGATGGCCCCCGTCGTCGCGCGCCACTACGCGCGCATGCTGGCGGGGGGGCCGCCCCACCCGCTCTTCGAGGCCTGGCGCGCCTCCCGCTTCTCGGGCCCCGGGCCCGCCGGCGGCGAGCGCGAGACGATGATCATCGGCTGAGTCAGGAGCCCGGCTTGACGAGGTTCGAGTAGATGAGGGGGCCGAGGCTGTCGACCATCATCTTGCCGACGAACGTCTCGAGCTGGCGCCGCTGGTCGGCGCTGTCGTAGACGAACTTGATCCCCATGCCGGGCTCGTGGCCGGGCGGCGCCTGCGGCGGCAGCGGCTCGCCCTCCTTGACGATCCAGCGCACCTCGCCGCGCAGCGCGAGCGGCTCGGCCTGCGCGGGGATGACGAGCTTGAACAGGAAGATCGTGCCGATGCCGAGGGGCTTGTCGGTCTTGATGAACGTGCCCCCCTTGGAGATGTTCTTCGTATAGTCATAGAAGAACGTGTTGAGCCGCTTGTACTCGACCTTGAGCTCGATGGGGGCGCGTGCCTCCCTCCGTCGGTCGTTCTCGGCTTCTGACATCCGGCGCGTCTCCGTATCTCCGCCCGTGGCAGCTCGCGCCGGCGCTCAGCGCGCGAACAGGCGAGTCTGGCCATGGTAAAGCCCGCCGTGGCAGCCGTCAACGCGGTCATCGGGAGGCGCTTCTGGGTCTGGGCCGCGCTCCTCGCGGTCCTGGCCGCGGTCCTCGACTTCTTCCCGCTCTTCGACGTGCTCGGGTACGACTTCGCGTTCGCGATGGGCTTCGCCGCGGCCCTGGCGGGCGTCGATCTCGGGCACGGCGTCGTGGCGCGCGGACGCGCGGCGGGCGGGGGCGACGAGGGCTCGGCCGAGACCCTCGGCCGCCGGGTCGCCGTCGCGGTGGGCGCCGCGCTCGCCGTGCTCGTGCTGCCGCTGCTGCTGTCGCTCGCGAACGCGGCGCGCGTGCGCAACTGCAGCCTCTCGGCGGGCCTCGCCTTCTTCACGCTGCTCCCCGTGAGCACCGCCGTCTACGCCGCGCCCGTGGGCGTGCTCGCCGCCACCTTCGTGCGGCGGCGTGCGCGGCTCGTGGCCTGGCTCGTGCCGGTCCTGTCGCTCGCCTGGACGGCGTGGCGCCTCTACGAGGGTCCGGCCGTCTTCGCGCTCGATCCGTTCGGCGGGTACTTCCCGGGGCCGATCTACGACGAGGCGCTGCGCCCGCCGGCGCGCCTCGTCCACTTCCGCCTCGTGAACCTGGTGTGGATCGGCGCCGCCACGGCCCTCGCCCTCGCGGCGGTCGGGCGCGGGCGCGACGCGCGGCGCTGGCGCCGGCCCGCGCTCGCCGTCGCGGCGCCGCTCCTCTTCGCCTCCGCCCTGCTCTTCTCCTGGCGCGGCGACCTGCGGTTCTACGTGCGCCGCGACGATCTCCGGGCCGCCCTCGACCGCACCCTCGAGACCGAGCACTTCGTCGTCCACTACGCGTCCGGGGCCGCCAAGACGCCCGCCGATCTCGAGCTCCAGGCGGAGGACTACGAGTTCCGGTACGCGCAGCTCGTCGAGATCCTGGGCGCCGAGCCCGCGGGCCCGGTCACGGTCTGGGAGTTCCCGAACGCGGACGTGAAGAAGGACCTCGTGGGCGCCGGCAACACGCTCTACGCGAAGCCCTGGACGCGCGAGATCTTCCTGCAGGCCGAGCGCTTCCCGTCGGCGCGCCTGCGCCACGAGCTCGCGCACGTGTTCGCGGGCGCCTTCGGCGATCCGACGTTCGGCGTCGCCTTCCGCTGGAGGTGGAGGGGGCCGCTGCCGGTGCCCGTGCTGGCCATGGGCCTCGTCGAGGGCCTGGCCGAGGCGGCCGACTGGACCGACCCCGAGGGCAACGCGACGATCCACCAGGACGCCGCCGCCATGATCGCCGACGGGCTCGCGCCGCCGCTCGCGTCGGTCGTGGGCGCGGGCTTCAGCGCGCAGTCCGGCGCCCGCGCGTACACCCTCGCCGGCTCGTTCTGCGCCTTCCTGCTCGAGACGCGCGGCGCGGAGCGGCTGCGCGCGCTCTACCATTCGGCGGGCAACTTCACGGACGTGTACCGCACGCCGCTCCACGACCTCGAGGCCGAGTGGCGCGAGTTCCTGAAGAAGCAGCCCCTCGGGGCGCGCGACAGGGCCAGGGCGAGCGAGCAGTTCCGCCGGCCGGCGATCTTCAAGAAGGTGTGCGCGCGCGAGCTGGCGGCGCGGGTCGGCGAGGCGCGCGGGCTCGAGCGCGCCGCGCCCGCGCGCGCCGTGCGGCTCCTCGAGGAGGCTTGCCACGACGATCCGCACGAGCCGAGCTACCGTCTCGAGCTCGCGCAGGCGCGCGCGTTCGCCGGCGACACGCGCGCCGCGCTCGAGAGCCTCGGTCGCCTCGCCGCCGACGCGGACCTCACCGACCCGATGCACGGCCAGGTGGCCAGCCTCGCCTCCGAGATCGACTTTCACGCGGGCGACTTCGCCAACGCCGCCGCCCAGCAGCGCCGCTTCCTCGACCTCGCGACCGAGGACGCGGAGCGGCGCCTCGGCCTCGCGAAGCTGCGGGGGCTCGCCACGCCGGCGGCGCGCGCCACCCTGGGCCGCGCGCTGTTCGGCGACGCGCTCGGGACGGCGGGCGCGGACCCGCTCCTCACCTTCCACCTCATGAGCGAGTACGCGCGCCTGCACCCGACCGACCGCGTGGGCCCCTACCTGCTCGGCCGCCAGCTCGTCTCGCGCGCGCCCGAGGAGGCCCTGCCCTTTCTGCGCCGCGCCTGCGACGACGAGGCGCCCGTGCCTGTCCACGCCGGCGAGGGCGCGCTGCCGCCCGTCTTCGAGCGCGAGTGCCGGCGGCTCATCGCCGAGGTCGCCTATCGCCTCGGCGAGTTCGAGCGGGCGCGCGCCGCGCTCACGATCCTCGCGGGCGAGGCCGAGGACGAGGCCGAGCAGCTCCGGGCCCTCGACATGCGGGCGCGGGTCGCGTGGGCCGCCACGCGGCGGCACGGGCCCGCGGGCGGCGCGACGGCCCCGGGCCCGCTCATCCGACGCGCCGACTGAATGTCTGCGCGCGCCCCGGCGTCGGAGGCAGCTACTGGACGGGCGACGAAAGGGGTGCGCAGAATGTCGACCATGTCAGGCGAGATGCGACGGCGGCGGCCCCCCGGCGCCGCGAGCCTTCTCCAGCGCTGGGCGACGGTGGCCGCGCTCGTGTGCTTCGTCAGCGGGACGGCGGCCGCGCAGACGGCGCCGCCGGCCCAGGCGTCGCCGCCGCTCGAGGCCGGCTACACGGCGCCCCCGCCGGGCGCGTCTCCGCCCCCGCCGGTCGAGCCCGTGACGCC
>DASZWW010000050.1:0-3823 GCA_035546175.1 Polyangia bacterium | reverse complement strand
CGGAAGTCGCGGGCCAGGAACGGCCGCGCCCTAGGGTCACCCGCGAGGTAGGAGCTTGAGAAGGATCGACCCAAGGGAGCGCTCAACTATACTCCGGCCGCCTCCGTTCAATTCCCATGCGAACGCCGAACCCCTCGTCGCTGCTGGTTGGCGCCTTCCTGCTGCTCATGACCCCCACCGCGAACGCCGCCGGGCCGCCGCCCGACGCCGCGCGCCTCCAGGTCGCGCTGCGGCGCCTGGGCGTCGTCGGTCGCGTGCTGTACGTGGCCGCCCACCCCGACGACGAGAACACGAACCTGCTCGCCTACCTCGAGAACACCGCCCTCGTGCGCACGGCCTACCTCTCGCTCACGCGCGGCGACGGCGGCCAGAACCTCATCGGCGCCGAGCAGGGGCCGGAGCTCGGCCTCATCCGCACGCAGGAGCTGCTGGCGGCGCGCCGCATCGACGGCGCCGAGCAGTTCTTCACGCGCGCCCGCGACTTCGGCTTCTCGAAGAGCCCCGAGGAGACGCTGCGCATCTGGGGCCGCGAGGCCGTGCTCGCCGACGTCGTGACGGTGATCCGGCGCTTCCGGCCCGACGTGATCATCACGCGCTTCCCGCCCGAGAAGACCGACACCCACGGGCACCACACCGCCTCGGCCATGCTCGCCGTGCAGGCCTTCCGCGCCGCGGCCGATCCGAGGTTCCACCCCGAGGAGCTGGCCGGCGGGCTCGAGCCCTGGCAGGCGCGGCGGCTCCTGTGGAACAAGTCGTCGTGGAACCTCAAGCCCGACGAGGACCTGTCGGGCCTCGCCAGGCTCGACGTCGGCGTCTACAACCCCGTGCTCGGCCTCTCGATGGGCGAGATCGCCGCCGAGAGCCGCAGCATGCACAAGAGCCAGGGCTTCGGCGTCGCGCCCGGGCGCGGGCCGATCGTCGAGTACTTCAAGCGGCTCGACGAGGCGCCCAAGCCGAGGCCGGCCGAGCTCGCCGGGCCGCTCGACGGGCTCGACCTCACCTGGACGCGGTTCCCCGGGACGTCGCGCGTGCGCGCGCTCGCCGAGAGGGCCGCGCGGGGCTTCGATCCCGGCAAGCCCTGGGCGTCGATCCCGGCGCTGCTCGAGCTCGACCGCGCGCTCGACGCCGTGCCCGACGCCGCGTTCCGCTCGCAGAAGAAGGACGAGGTCGCAAAGCTCGTGGCGGCCTGCGCGGGGCTCTTCGTCGACGCGACGGCGTCGGAGCCCGAGGTCGCGCCCGGTCAGCCGCTCGAGGTCACGGCCACCGTGGTCAACCGCTCGCCGGCCGCCGTCACCGTGCGCTCCCTGCAGCTCCCGCTCGAGGTCGGGCCGACGCCGGTGAAGGACGAGCCCGTCCTCGGCCAGCGCGACGGCCACGCGGGCAAGCCGTTCGAGAGCAAGCGGACGATCCGCGTGCCGGCCGACCGCGCGCCGACGACGCCCTACTGGCTCGACGCGCCGCCCGAGGCCGGCCTCTACCGCACGCCGGACGCGCGCGACGTGGGCGCGCCCGAGAGCGCGCCCGCGCTCGTCGTGACCTTCGGGCTCGGGATCGGCGGCCGCACGCTCTCGTACGCGCGCCCGGTGACGTTCAAGTGGACCGATCCCGTCATGGGCGAGCGCGCCCGGGCCGTCGAGATCACGCCGGCCGTCTCGGTGAGGCCCGACGCGAGCGTGCTCATGTTCCCGGACGCGGGCGCCCGGACGCTCGCCGTCCGGCTCGTCGCGGGCGCGCCGGCCGTCGCGGGCGTCGTGCGGCCCGCGGCGCCGGCGGGCTGGGCCGTCGAGCCGGCGACGGCGCCGTTCTCGCTCGCCAGGAAGGGCGCCGAGGCGACGGTGAGCTTCCGCGTGCGCCCCGCCGCCGCCGGCGCCGCCGCGGGCACGCTGCGCGTCGCCGCCGAGGTGGGCGGCGTCCGCTACGGGCGCGGCGTCGTGCACATCGATCACGCGCACATCCCCATCCAGACCTGGCTCGCCGACGCCGACGTGCGCCTCGTGCCGCTCGCCCTCGCCAAGGGCGGCACGCGCATCGGCTACGTCCCCGGGCCCGGCGACGAGGTGCCCGCGAGCCTGCGCCGCGTCGGCTACGAGGTCACGCTCCTCGACGACGTCGCGGGCCTGACCCCGGCCTCGCTCGCGCGCTTCGACGCCGTCGTCACGGGCGTGCGGGCGTTCAACACGAGCGAGCGCCTGCGCGCCGCGCACGCCGCGCTCATGAGCTACGTCGAGGGCGGCGGGACGCTCGTCGTCCAGTACAACACCAACAACCGCCTCGCGCCCCTCACCGACGCGCTCGGCCCCTGGCCCTTCGACATCGGCCGCGACCGCGTCACCGACGAGACGGCGCCCGTGACGTTCACGGCCGCCGCCGCGCCCGCGCTCACGGCGCCGAACGCGCTCGGCCCGCGCGACTTCGACGGCTGGGTGCAGGAGCGCGGCCTCTACTTCGCCGAGCGGTGGGATCCGCGGTACGAGACCCTCGTGACGATGCACGACCCCGACGAGAAGCCGCTCGCGGGCGCGATCCTCTGGGCGCGCCACGGCAAGGGCACCTTCGTCTACACGGGCCTGGCCTTCTTCCGCCAGCTGCCGGCGGGCGTGCCGGGGGCCTACCGGCTCTTCGCGAACCTGCTGGCCGGGGGCGCCGCACGGCGTGAGCATGGCCCCTGACGAGGGCCCGCCCGGCGAGGCGCCGCGCCCCGAGCTCGGCGACGCGCCGCCGTTCTGGACGTGGCCGCGCATCTACCTCTTCGTCGTCGCGGCGCTCGCCGCGCAGGTGATCCTCTTCGCCGCGCTCACGGCGGCCTACCGCTGAGATGAGCCTCCTCGACTGGGTGGTGCTCTTCGGGACGCTCGGCGCCATCGTCGGGTACGGCCTGTGGAAGACGCGCGCGCGCGTCGACGCCGCCACCTACCTGCACGGCGGCTACCGCGACGGCTGGCGGACCATCGGCCTGTCGGTCATGGCCACGCAGGCGAGCGCCATCACCTTCCTCTCGACGCCCGGCCAGGCCTACGAGGACGGCATGCGCTTCGTGCAGTTCTACTTCGGGCTGCCCCTCGCGATGATCGTCCTGTCGGTGGCCTTCGTGCCGCGCTTCTACCGGATGCGCGTCTTCACGGCCTACGAGTACCTGGAGACGCGCTTCGACCTCAAGACGCGCCAGCTCGCCGCCTTCCTCTTCCTGCTGCAGCGCGGGCTCTCGGCGGGCATCACGATCTACGCGCCCGCCATCATCCTCTCGAAGGTCCTCGGCTGGTCGCTCCACGCGACCTGCCTGTCGATCGGCGCGCTCGTGATCCTCTACACCGTCGCGGGCGGGACCCGCGCCGTGAGCCAGACGCAGAAGCACCAGATGGTCGTCATGCTGGGGGGGATGGCCGTCGCGGCCGTCGTGATCGTCGCGCGGCTGCCGCCGCACCTCACCTTCTCGCGCGCGGTGCGGGTGGCCGGCGTCTTCGGCCGGATGAACCTCATCGACGCGTCGCTGTCGCCCGACAACCGCTACACGCTGTGGTCGGGGCTGACGGGGGGCTTCTTCCTGGCGCTCGCGTACTTCGGCACCGACCAGTCGCAGGTGCAGCGCTACCTCTCGGGCCGCTCGATCGCCGAGAGCCGGCTGGGCCTCCTCTTCAACGGCCTCTTCAAGGTGCCCATGCAGGCCCTCATCCTCTTCGTGGGCGTGCTCGTGTTCGTGTTCTATCAGTTCAACGCGCCGCCGCTCCTCTTCAACGAGGCCGAGCTCGCGCGCGTGGCCGCCACGCCGCGCGCGGGCGAGCTCGGCGCCCTCGAGCGGGCCCACGCCGAGGTCTTCGCGCGCAAG
>DASZWW010000049.1:0-12724 GCA_035546175.1 Polyangia bacterium | reverse complement strand
CGGCGCCGGGATCGAAGGCGGCGCGGGCGGCGGCGGCGCGGCGGGCGCCAGCGGGGCCGTGGGCGCGGACGGCGGCGCCGGCGTCGGAGCGGGAGGCGCGAGCGGAGCCGGCCAGGTGGTGTTCACGTTCTCGCAGGGTCTCAACCGGAGCGTCGACGTCGTGTTCATGGTCGACGACTCGTCGTCGATGACGCCGCTGCAGGCCAAGCTCACGGACGCGTTCCCGGCGTACATCGACGCGCTCAAGGCCCTCCCGGGCGGGCTCCCCGACATCCACATCGGCGTCGTGTCGTCGAGCATGGGCGCGGGGCGCGATCCCAACATCGATCACTGCCCGCAGGGAGGCGACCAGGGCGTCTTCCACACGAAGCCGCTCGGCGGACCGGCGTGCCTGCGCGCGAGCCTGAACGCCGGGCAGAGCTTCATCAGCAACGTGGGCGGACAGGTGAACTACACCGGCGACATCACCGACGTGTTCGCGTGCATCGCGCTGCTCGGCGCGCAGGGCTGCGGCTTCGAGCACCAGCTCGCCTCGGTGGCGCGCGCGCTCGGCGCCGACGGGGCGCCCGCCCCGGCGCAGAACGCCAACTTCCTGCGCGCCGACGCGCTGCTGCAGGTCATCCTCCTCACGAACGAGGACGACTGCTCGGCGCCGCCCGACTCGGCGCTCTTCGACGAGACCTCGATGACGATCGAGGACCCGCTCGGGCCGCTGCAGTCGTACCGCTGCAACGAGTTCGGTCACCTCTGCGGCGGGCAGAAGCCGCCGCGCTCGCCTGGGGGCGAGGTCGATCTCGGCACGTGCGTCTCGAACGAGATGGGGATGCTCATCCCCGTGGGCGGCGTCGTCACGGCGCTCAAGGCCCTGAAGGCCGATCCGGGGCGAGTCCTCGTCTCGGCCATCACGGGGCCGCCGACGCCCTACAAGGTCAACGTGGGCCCGTCCGACGTCAAGGGCGACCCGGACATGTGGCCGTACGTCGAGCACTCGTGCCTGAACACCGAGGCCGACGGCTCGCAGACCTACGCCGACCCAGCCGTGCGCCTCAAGCAGTGGGTCGACGGGTTCGGCGCCCACGGCCTGTTCCAGAGCCTCTGCGCCGCCGACTTCGCGGGCGTCCTCACGTCCATCGCGGCGCAGGTCGGCTCCGCCTTCGGGCCTGCGTGCCTGCCGGCGACGGTCGATCCGAGCAAGTGCTCGTCCGTCGACAACCCGCCCGGCGCCACGGGCGCCTCGACGCCGCTGCGCGCGTGCGCGAGCAACGCGGACGCCGGACCCTGCTGGTACGCGAAGACGGACGCGACGGCGTGCCCGTCGGGCCACGAGGTCGTGTTCAACCGCCCGGCGGCCGAGCCCGCGGGGGCCTCGACGACGGTGACCTGCCAAACCAACTAGTCCGGGAGCGCGCTAGCTCTCGACGACGCGGCGCCGCCCGCCCGTCTGGCGCGGATCGTAGACGTCCGTCACGTCGTCCTTGTCGTACACGTCGGTGTCGTCGTCCTCGTCGTCGCGATCGCTCACCTGCAGCGAGCCCGAGCGCCACGACGCGACGGCGGCGTCGAGCGGCAGCCCGACGCTGAGGCAGTCGGCCACGGCGTCGATCAGCTCGGACTCGTCCTCCTCGAGCGCGCCCGCGGGCGCCACCCACGCGTCGGCGAGGCGCGCCGGCGTCGACGGATCGACCGCGTAGCGCGCGCGCGCGTACGCGACCTCTTCTCCGACGGAACCGGCGGCATCGGCCTCACTCACCATCCAGACTCCCCCTCGACCTTGCGATCTCCCGTTGCCCGAGCGTCGCATCGTGCCCTCCTTCCCTCGAAAACCGCGATCACGGTACACCCGCCGCGCGGAGAGGGCCCCCCAAAAAATGATCGCGCCATGTAAATTCTTGGCGCAGACGCTCGAACGTGACCGCTTGGAAACACGCCGTTCGTTGGCGGTTACCATTCATCGTCAGGGGAGAGGGAGGCCGTGACGGCATGACGAAGCGCCGAGCTCACGACCACCGCTCTGACGACCGGCGGCCGTCAGGCCTCGCACTCGACGACGACGACCGCGCCCGGCGGCGCATACGGCACGAGATCGCCGTCGACGGGCTTGCCGTCGACGATGAGCCGCGGCGCGCGGCCCTGGCCGCTGTTCTGGACGTGGATGCGGTACTCGGCGCCGCGGCACAGCCGCGTCACCGTGTAGCGGCCGATCTCGGCGGCGATGCAGGGGCGCACGCGCAGGCCGTCCCAGTCGGGCCGCACGCCCAGCAGGTGCTGCGAGATCGCCACGAAGTTCCAGGCCGCCGTGCCCGTGAGCCACGAGTTCTTGGCCTCGCCGTGGCGCGCCGCCTCCTTGCCCGCGATCATCTGCGCGTAGACGTAGGGCTCGAGGCGGTGGACCTCGCTCTCGTCCTCGAGGTAGGCGGGCGCGATCTTCTTCCAGTACTCGAAGGCCCGGTCGCCGCGGCCGAGCACCGTCTCCGCGATCATGATCCAGGGGTTGTTGTGGCAGAAGATGCCGCCGTTCTCCTTGTAGCCGGGCGGGTACGACGAGATCTCGCCGAGCTCGACGTGGTAGCGCGAGTAGGCGGGGCTGTTGAGGACGATGCCGTAGCGCGTGTCGAGGCGCTCCTTGACGGCGTCGAGCGCCCGCTTCGCCTGGCCGCCCGCGACGCCCACGCCCGCCATCACGCAGAAGCCTTGCGGCTCGATGAAGATCTGCGCCTCTTCGTTCTCGCGGCTGCCGACCTTGTTGCCGAAGGAGTCGTACGCGCGCAGGAACCACTCGCCGTCCCAGCCGTGCTCGAGGATGACGTCGGCCATGCGCTTGCCGGCGGCGCGCGCCCGGCGCGCCTCGTCGGCGAGGCCGCGCAGCTCGGCGATGCGCGCGTAGTCGGGCGCGACGGCGACGAGCATGCCGGCGATGAACACCGACTCCGCCGTGCGGCCCTGGCGGTTGCCCGTCGTCTGGAAGGACTCGTCGGGCGTCTCGGAGAAGCAGTTGAGGTTGAGGCAATCGTTCCAGTCGGCGCGCCCGATGAGCGGCAAGCCGTGGGGCCCGAGGTTGTCGAGGACGTGGTGGAAGGCGCGGCGCAGGTGGTCGAAGAGGGGCGCCGCCGAGTCCGGGTCGTTGTCGAAGGGCACGGGCTCGTCGAGGATCGGCAGGTCGCCCGTCTCGCGCAGGTAGGCGGCCACGCCCGAGACGAGCCAGAGCGGGTCGTCGTTGAAGCCGCCGCCGATGTCGTTGTTGCCGCGCTTCGTGAGCGGCTGGTACTGGTGGTAGGCGCTGCCGTCGGCCTTCTGCGTGGCGGCGATGTCGAGGATGCGCTCGCGCGCGCGCTCGGGCACGAGGTGCACGAAGCCGAGCAGATCCTGGTTCGAGTCGCGGAAGCCCATGCCGCGCCCGATGCCCGTCTCGAAGTACGAGGCGCTGCGGGACATGTTGAAGGTCACCATGCACTGGTAGGGGTTCCAGATGTTGACCATGCGGTTGAGCCGCTCGTCGGGCGACGCCACGGTGTAGTGGGCCAGCATCTTCGTCCACTTGTCCGCGAGGGCGCGCATGGCCGCGTCGACCTGGTCGGGACGCGAGAAGCTCTGGATGAGCGCGCGCGCCCGCTTCTTCTCGATCACGCCCGGCTTGCCGCCCTCCCACTTGGCGTCGCGCGGGTTCTCGACGTAGCCGAGCGTGAAGACGAGCGTCTTCTCCTCGCGCGGCGAGAGCGTGATCTCGAGGGCGTGCGACGCGACGGGCGCCCAGCCGCTCGCCACCGAGTTGCCCGCCTCGCCGCGCACGACGGCCTGCGGCCGCGCGAAGTCGCCGTAGAGGCCCATGAACGACTCGCGATCGGTGTCGAACCCCGCGACGGGCGCGTTGACGCTGTAGAAGGCGAAGTGATCGCGGCGCTCGCGGTACTCGGTCTTGTGGTAGAGCGTGCGGCCGCCGTCGCCGATCTCGACCTCGCCCGTCGAGAAGTTGCGCTGGTAGTTCGTCATGTCGTCGTGGGCGTTCCAGAGGCACCACTCGACGAACGAGAAGAGCTTGATGGTGCGCGGCCAGGAGTCGGTGTTGCGCAGCTTGAGCTGGTGGACCTCGGCCGTATGACCGGGAGGCACGAGGAAGAGCAGCTCGGCGCGGATGCCGCGCCGCTCGCCCGAGATGCGCGTGTAGCCGAGCCCGTGGCGGCACTCGTAGCAGTCGAGGGCGGCGTTCACGGGCGCGTGGCTCGGCGACCACACGTCGCCGCCGTCGTTGATGTAGAAGTAGCGCCCCCCGACGTCCGTGGGCACGTTGTTGTAGCGGTAGCGCATGAGCCGCCGCAGGCGCGCGTCGCGGTAGAAGCAGTAGCCGCCCGCGCGGTGCGAGATCAGCGAGAAGAAGTCCTCGGTGCCGAGGTAGTTGATCCACGGGTACGGCGTCTCGGGCGTCGTGATGACGTATTCGCGCCGCTCGTCGTCGAAGTACCCGTAACGCATGTTCCCTCGGATTTCTTTTCTCGGAGCTAGTCGCAGGTGAAGCGGACGTCGTCGATCCAGATGTCGTAGTTGGCGCTCGGCACCTGCACCTGCCACTGCAGGCCGTAGAGCTTGTCGGCGGCGACGTGCGGCTTGTGGGGCGCGCCCCAGCCGGCGAGCTGCCGCATGGACTTGAACGGCACGACGTACTGCTTCCACTCGGTCGTGAACGTGAAGTCGGCGCCGAAGTCGTTGAAGCAGTCGGTGCAGACCTTGCCGTCGGGGTCGGTGTTGGCGTCGGGGACCTTGAGGCGGACCTTGCCCGTCGAGCTCTCGCCGCGCCTGGCCCAGAAGCTCACGCCCGTGTACTTCGAGGCGTCGTACTGCCCCTTCGGATCGACGAAGTTCACGCCCAGGCCCGCGAAGACGATGGCCCCCGTCCCGATCTTGCCGTGGAAGCGCGCGCCCCAGGACGACGCGTGGCCGCCGTCGCTCATCGTGAAGGCGCCGCCGCCGTACTTCCCGGCGGCTGGCTCGACCGTGGTCGTGCCGCCGTCGCGGAACGTGTACCAGTAGCCCCCGCGGCCGCCGTTGGGGAGGCTCTGGTTGTTGCCGTCCTCGCCGTCGTCGATGAGCGCGCCGTCGCCGCAGTCCTTGGGCGCCGAGGGCGCCGCGCTCGCCGCCGGCGCGGCCGCGGGCGCGGGCGGCGGGCCGCCGATCGTCCCCGGCGACCCTGGCGACACGGGCGGCGGCTGATCGGGCGGGATCACGCAGCCGAGCGCGGCGAAGGCGACCAGGAGGAGTGAAAAGGATGTCTTCATCGTCGTCCTCAGAACCAGATGATGGCGGCGATCTGGAAGGCGTTCGCGTCGGCGCCGAGCCCCGCCGCGCCCGGCTGCACGCTGTACGGGTACATCGAGTGCCCCGCGTTCGCGTTGTAGAAGTAGCGCGAGTACTGGATGAGCACCTGCTCGTGCGTCACGAACGCCGTGCGCAGGATGACCCGCGGCGAGAGCACCGCGAACGACTGCGTGCTGTCGTCCATGTCCGGCTGCACCTCGTCGAAGCGGCCGCCCACGCCGAACCACGCGAGCGGCAGGTACGTCAGCTCCGCGCCCGCCTTGAGCTTGGCGTGGCTGAAGGTCGGGTCGATGGGCGTGCTGACCTTGTTGTACATGCCGAACACCGACGCGATGAGGTCGGGCCCGTCGCCCCAGAACGGGCGCGGCCGATGGAAGAACTGCCCGAAGCTGAAGACGTACTGGAAGAGGATCGTGTCGATCTTGCCCGTCGCCTCCTCGACCTTGCCGGGCGAGCCGAAGAAGTTGTCGTGCAGCTGCCAGCCGTTGAACGAGTGCAGCACCTCGAGCGCGTCGCCGAGGTACATGGCGTTCGTCGCCGACAGGTGCGAGTAGCCGAGGTAGCCGTCGCCGTAGAAGCCGTTGAGGAACTTCACGTCGACGCCGGTGATGGTGATCCCCGGCTTCGGCTCGCTGCTCGTGCGGCCCTGGTAGGCCATGCCGCCGTACGCGCCCGCGCGCTCGATGTCGTTGGCGAACACGTCGAGGTAGTGCGCGCCGAAGAGCAGCATCTTCTTGAAGACGGCGCCGACGTGCGCGTGGTGCACGAAGGTCGACTCCTGCGGCACGGGCCCGGGGTACGGCTCCCACGGGTCCGTGGGCGCGGGCGTGACCGGCATCGTGGGCGGCGTGGCGGGGATGAACGGGGTCGGCTCGAGCTTGCCGCCGAAGCCGTCCTCGGCGACGAGCGTCCAGTCGCCGACGTCGTAGCCGAACGAGAGCGTCTCGCCCGCGACGTGCGTGCGGCCGAAGAGGTAGGTCTCGTACTTGCCGGCGTCGTAGCGCCCCGCCGCGCCGTAGCGATTCGTGAACGCGCCCACCGTGAGGTCGATGTGGCCGCTGTCGTTGCCGATGTTGGGGAAGGTCAGCGTGAGGAACGCCTGGTTGATGCCCAGGTTCGCCTCGAGCCGCCGGTAGCCCGCGTCGGTGATGTTGTAGGAGGCGATCTGGACGGTGGCCTTCGCCCGGTCGTTGCCGTAGTGGAAGTTGAGCTCCGTCCACGGCGCGACGAGGCTGTTCGTGTAGCGCCAGTCGATGTAGTTCGCGTCGGGCACGAGCGGCGGCGTGCGGATCTGCGTGCCGATCTGCGAGCTGGTGGCGCC
This sequence comes from Polyangia bacterium, assembly GCA_035546175.1. GTDB lineage: Bacteria > Myxococcota_A > Polyangia > Fen-1088 > Fen-1088 > DASZFV01. The sequence goes on along the minus strand of DASZWW010000049.1, from coordinate 6,096 downwards.
GTTCGGATCGGCCAGCGTGGGCGGGCCCCAGGACAGGCGCAGGGGCGCGCGGAAGTAGCCGGTGACGTCGAACTTCCACTCCGACGTCTTGGGGGCCTCGGGCGTCGGGTTCTCGCCGGGCACGACGATGAGGCCGCCGACCTGGGGCGCCTCGGGCGCGAGCGAGAGCGAGGGGGCGTTCTTGCGGCCCGCGGCCACCTCCTGCACGGGCGCGGGCTCCCTCGGCGCCGCGGCGGCCTGCGAATCCGGCGACGCGGGCTGGGCCGGCGCCGCCTCCTGAGCGGCCGCATCTCGACCGCGAATCCAACTGAGGGTGGTCATCAGCATCGAAACTGCCAGAAGTCGTTTGTTCAACGGAGCTCCTCGGTCATTGAACGATCGGAATCTGAAACACGTCCCAGGCCGGCGTGTGGTTGCTCGTCATGGCCGGCTGGTTCCACAGGTAGATGGCGCCGTGGGTCTCGAGGTGGCCCGACCCGTCGTCGACGACGCCCGTCATGTAGAGCTGCGCGATGGGCGTCATGTTCGCGGCGAGCGCGCCGTCGCGCCACGACGAGAAGATGAGCCAGTAGTACGTCTTGCCGTCCGCCGTGGTCGACTCGGGCGACCACTTGGGCCAGCTGTTGTTGATGCCCGGGCTGGCGGCGCCCGCGCACGCCGGCGGATCGTTGGCGAGCAGGCGCGTCGGCGTCCCGCCCGCGGCCGGCACGACGAACACCTCCGTCGCGGGCTGCGCGTACATGCCGTCCCACGACTGCGAGCCCGCGTTGCCGATGGCCGGGTGGGACATCGACGCGGTCGCTTGCGGGATCGAGTTGTACGCGATGAGCCTGTCGTCACCGGACAGGGCCGGATAGTACTCGGCCGTCGCGGCCTCGGCGGCGCCTTCGACGGGCCGGGCCATCCCGCCGGCCTTCGCGTTGTAATCGACGCGATAGAGATCGGCGACGCCCGAGCCGAGGCGCCCTGACTTCTCGGCGTCCGTCGACGTGTAGACGATGAACGTTCCGTCGTGGCTCCACACGGGCGCCGCCGCCCCGCGCGTGTCGCCCGTGCGCGGGAGGATGTCGAAGGCCATCCCCTTGAGCTGGGCCGGCTGCGTGCCCGTGGCCGTGCTCTCGAGATCGAACCAGGCGAGCTGTGAATTCGGATCGGAGTCGGAGCTCGTCGTGCCGAGCGAGGCGATCATGACGTGGTCTCCGTCCGCCCAGTGCGCCTTCGAGTAGGTCGACAGCCCGAGCCACGGCTGGGTGATGGCGTTCCAGCCGCCGGCGTGCAGGAACGGCGGCGAGTCGCCGACGGTGGCCGGCTCGCCCGAGGCGAGCACGATGTTCCACGGATAGAAGTCGTTGTACGAGATGTACGCGCCGTCGGGCGTCGACGTGTGGCAGCCGATGCAGCGGGCCGGGTTGCTCTCGGGCTTGAGGACGTTGCCGCCCTGATCCTTGATGAGCTGCTTGGCCTGATCGGGCTTGAGCACCGTCACGACCGACTCGTCGCCGACGTCGAAGCCCGAGAGCATCGTGTCGCCGTTCTTGGGTTGACCGTAGGTCATGCCCGAGGTCGACCAGTACACCATCGTGCCCGAGGCGCTCACGGGCGCGATCGAGATGTCGCCGCTCGTGCCGCGCGCGACGCTGGCCGCGCCGCCGGCCTGGCTCGCGCCGCGGACCGTGACGGTGATGGGCGTGGCGCGCGAGTGCTGCGCGAGCGCGAGCCACATGTCCTTCGGCATCGTCCACGTCGAGCTCGTCGTGTAGACGACGAGGTCGTTCGTCTGGTTGCCGGCGTGCAGCCGGATCTCGAAGAGGTCCTGCCCCGCGGGCGCCTTGACGCGGAAGCGCGGGCGCAGCCAGTTGTCGGGGAAGAGCGCGCCGATCTCCGGCTCGACGAGGCACGGCCCGCCGGAGGCGCTGCCCGCCGACGCGGCGCCGAAGGTCTGCGGGGCGCCCGCGGGCGTCGTCCCGTCGACGATGGGCGCCGCCGGGAAGTCCGTGCACGGGTCGCACGCCGGAGGCGGCGCCATGATGGGGAGCGCCGAGCCGCCCGAGCCGAAGTCGAAGGGGCTGCCGCCGGTCCCGCCCGCGCCGCCCGCGCCTGTCCCGCCGGGCTGCTTGACGCCAGCGCATCCGAGCGCGAGGGCCAAGGCGGCCAGGCAGGCGGCGCGGCGACCAAGAGCTCGAGTCATTGAAAACCCCTTTTTTCGATGGACCGCGCGCGCACCTCACCCGTCGGCGCCGCGCGCGGGCGTCCGTGTCGCGAGGAGCCTCCGGCGCGGCCCTACTTCACGAACGAGACGTCGTCGATCCAGACGTCGAAGGCCGCGACGACGGGCACCTGGAACTGGATCGACGTGACGTGCGCCGGGGTCCAGGTGAACTTCTTGCCCCAGCCCTCCTGGGTCATCTTCGAGAACATGACGGTCTTCTTCACCCAGTTCTTCGTGAGGGCGATGTTGGAGCCGAAGTCGTCACTGCACTTCGACGTCGCCGAGTCGACGCAGTTGCCGCCGTCGGTGGTCTTCGTGTCGTCGGTCATCGGCATCTTGAAGCGGATCGAGCTGCCCTTGTCCGCGCGCACCCAGAAGCTGATGCCGCTGTACATCGAGACGTCGTAGGGCGTCTTCGCGGCCGACCCCGTCGTCGCGCCGGCGTCCGTCGAGGCGGGCGCCGCGAGATCCGTGCCGACGCCCGCGCCGAAGACCGAGCAGCCCATGCCGCTGAAGTGCATCGCGAACATGCTCTGACAGCGCCCGCCCGGGATCTCGGCGGCCGTCGCCGTGCCGTTGGGCGCCGGCATGACCATGCAGGTCGGCGCCGTGTCGATGTAGCTGTACCAGCCGCCGTTGCGGCCGCCGTTCGGCAGCACGGAGCCCGTGCCGTCCTCGAAGTCGCTGATCGTGTCGTCGGTCGTGCCGGGATCCATCGTGCAGTCGGCGGCGGCGCTCGCGGCCGAGCCGGCCGCGCCCGTCGTCGTCGTCGAGCCGGCGGCGCCGGTCGTGGGGCTCGCGCCCGCGCCACCCGAGGTGTCGCCTCCCGTCGAGCCGGCGCTCGACCCCGCCGTCCCCGAGGTGTCGCCGCCCGACGTGCCGGCGGCCATCGAGTTCATCGAGCCGACGCCGGCGCTGCCGCCGCCGCACCCGACCACGAGGAGCGCGGGGACCGCCAGAGCCAGGGAAACCAGGTGTCCGTTCTTCATGCCCAGTGAAACAACCGAGTGGGTTGAAGTGGGAAAGCCGCGCGCCCGAGCGTCGAGCGGCCTCGACGAGGGTGCAAACGCGCCGCGAACCGGCGCGTCAGTGATCGAACCGGTCGCCGAAGTGCGCGTCGGGATCGATGGGCGGATCGTCGGCGCGCTCGTCGAGCTCCGCGGAGATGAAGCGCGCCGCGGCGGCGATCGCGCCCGGGTCCTTGCCGAAGAGCTCGGCGCGCGCCTCGTCGATCTCGCGCAGGCGCTCGGCGCAACGGCGGCACGGCGCCGCGTGCGCGCCGATCGCGCTCGAGCGCGCCTCGTCGAGCTCGCCCGCGGCGAGCAGCGCGAGATCGAGCCCGGATGGGCACCCCCGGCCGTGTCCGCCCAGCGCCTCCGCGCTCATGTCGACGTCCCCCCCTCCTCGAGCAAGGCCTTGGCGAGACGCTCGAGCTGCTTGAGCCGATTGAAGACCGTGCGCCGCGTGATCCCCAGGGTCGCGGCGATCTCGACCTGGGTCATGCCGTCGACGAAGTGCATGACGGCGATCGAGCCGCCCGTCGCGTCGACGCGATCGAGCAGCATGCGCACGAACTGGCGGTCGGCGTGCCCCTCGGCGGTCTCCGTCTTCGACGCGCGCGCCGCGATCTCGGGCATGGCGCGATCGCGCACGGCGCGCTGGCGCAGGACGTTGATCGAGACGTTCGTCGCGGTCCGGTAGAGGTAGCGGAGGGCCTCGTCGCCGGGCGCGAGGTCGCGGTTGCGCAGCAGCACGCGCACGAACGCCTCTTGCATGGCGTCGCGGGCGGCGGCGCTCGACCCGAGCAGGCGGCGGCAGTGCGCGTAGATCGCCGGCGCGTACTTCTCGTAGAGCTGGGCGATGCCCGCGGCGTCGACCGGCCCGCGTGCGTGCGGCGCGCTCCACGCGCCAGCGACGGCGGCCTGCGCGACGGAGAGCGAATTGTCGTCCGCGTTCGACATGCTCGAGCCCACCTGGATTACAGCCCAGATCGCGGGAATGGGAAGCGCGTTTCGACCCTGCGCGATGCGCCACGGCGCGCGTCGCGTCACGGTGGCATTTGGCAAAACGAGCCCTCATACTGCGGGCGCCCGATGCTCCGGATCATAGACTCCAAGGATTCCGACTATTCAGCGCGCTTGCGCCCGCTCTGTGAGCGGAGCGCCGAGACGCCCGCCTCGATCGAGGCGGCGGCGCGGGAGGTCATCCACGAGGTGCGGCGGCGCGGCGACGCGGCGGTCCGGGAGCTGACCCAGAGGTTCGAGAGGCGCGCCCTCGACGCGCTCGAGCTGCCGCGCGCGACCTGGCTCGAGCAGGCGAGCCACGTCTCGCCGGGCGTGCGCCTCGCCATCGAGCGCGCCTCGGCGCGCGTGCGCCGCTTCCACGAGCGCGAGCGGTACGCGGGCTTCGAGCTCCACGAGGACGGCGCGCGCGTCGGCATGCGCGTCGCGCCCCTCGCGCGGGTCGGACTCTACGTCCCGGGCGGCACGGCGCGCTACCCGTCGACGGTGATCATGACGGCGGTGCCCGCCAAGGTCGCGGGCGTGCGAGAGGTGATCATGACGACCCCCGGGCCCTCGCCGGAGACGCTGGCGGCCGCCCTCGAGGCCGGCGTCGACCGCATCTTCGTGCTCGGCGGCGCGCAGGCCGTCGCGGCGCTGGCCTACGGGACGGAGAGCGTGCCGCGCGTCGACAAGATCGTCGGGCCGGGGAACGCCTACGTCGCGGCGGCCAAGCGCCTCGTCTTCGGCGACGTCGGCATCGACTCGATCGCCGGACCGACGGAGCTCGTCGTCGCCGCGGACGACAGCGTCGACCCGGCGTGGGTCGCCGCCGACCTGCTCGCGCAGGCCGAGCACGACGCGCTCGCCGTGCCGATCCTCATCGCGGTCGGCCGCGAGGTCGGCAAGAGGATCGCCGCCGAGGTCGAGCGGCAGGTCAAGCTCCTGCCCCGGCGCCAGATCGCCGAGGCGGCGCTGCGCGACCACGGCGCGGTCGTGGTCGTCGAGGACGTCGACGAGGTCGTGCGCGTCATGAACCTGCTCGCCCCCGAGCACGCCGAGCTCGCGCTGCGCGACGCGCGCGCCGTCGGCGAGCGCATCACGACGGCCGGCGCGCTGTTCCTCGGCGCGCACACGCCGGAGTCCGTGGGCGACTACGTCGCGGGCCCGAGCCACGTGCTGCCCACGGGCGGCAGCGCGCGCTTCTTCTCCCCGCTCGGCGTCGCCGACTTCGTCAAGCGCACGTCACTCATCGAGTACGACGCCGCCGCGCTCCGCGCGCAGGGCGGCGACATCGAGGCGCTCGCCGAGGTCGAGGGCCTGCACGCGCACGGCCGCGCCGTGAGCGTCCGGACGCGCGGCTGACGCGCGCGCCGGAGCGGCGTCGGGCCGCTCACTCACGGGCCGCTCACTCAATTGACGAACGGCCCACAGCGCATCGTGTTCACGTGGCACGTCGTCGTGTCGGGGTTGGGACAGTCCGCGGGCTTCGAGCACGCGCACATCTCGATCGGCACGCAGTGCCCGTAACAGCTGCCGTCCACCGACGGGACCTGCCCCGCCGGGCAGAGGGGCGTGGCGATCTTGCAGAGGACCTTCGACGTGTCGCACGAGACCCCGGCCTCGCACGAACCGACGAAGGCGAAGGCGCGCTGGGCGCAGCTGCTGCCGGTGAACGTCTTGCCGTCGCAGCCGCAGTACTCGGTGGCGATCGCCGAGCACGCGACCTGCGTGTCGCACGTCCACGCGCCGCCGCAAGCGGTGCCCTCGCACGCGCCCGCGCACTCGACGTCGACGCACGGCTTCCCGCCGCCCGCGCCCGCCGTCCCGTGTCCGCCGGCACCGCCCCCACCCGTGGCCCCGGCCCCGCCGCCGCCGCCGCCCCCG
>DASZWW010000048.1:0-11548 GCA_035546175.1 Polyangia bacterium | reverse complement strand
TCGGCAAGAAGACGCCCGAGGGCAAGAAGCTCGAGAACGACGTGCAGCTGTGCGAGTGGCTGCTCGAGGCGGCCAAGGTCGCCGTCGTCATGGGCTCGGCCTTCGGCGCGCCCGGCTTCGTGCGCCTGTCGTACGCGACCTCGATGAAGAACATCGAGGAGGGCGTGCGGCGCATGGCCGAGTGGCTGCCGAAGCTCCAGTAGGAGCCGAGCCGCAGCGCCGGCCGCCCCCGCGCCTCGCGGGGGTCGCTAGTGCGCGAGGGCCCTGCGCCCCGCCTGGTTCGCGGGGCGCGGGAGGACCCGGAGGTCGAGCTTGCGCAGGATCGGTTCGGCGAGCGGCACGAGGCGCTTGGCGATCTGGATGTGGCGCTGCTCGAACCGGGTGCGGTCCTCGTGCGTGCACACGAAGACGACGGGCGCCACCGTGCTCGTGCGCAGGGGCACGTGGATGACGCTGCTCGCCCGCGCGCGCACCTCCTCGGGCTGCTCGCGCCACTCGGGCACCATCGCGGCGTCGTAGAGGACCACGATCTCGCCGCGCGCGACGCGCGACACCATCCGGCCGGGGCCGAGGCGCAGCGCCGCCAGCCAGGCCGACGTGCGCGCCGCGGCGCGGAGCGCGCCGTCGTCGGAGCGGACGAGGACGGCGGCGTCCTGGAACGGCAGCACGTCGCGGAGCGCGTTGATCAGCAGCGAGAAGGTCTCGTAGGGGTGCTCGGCGAGGGCGAGCACGCGCGCGACGTCGAGGAGGCAGGACTCGGCGGCGCGCAGCTCGCGCTCGCGACGCCGGCTCCGCTCGACGCTGATGAGCGCCTCGCGCAGGCGCTCGATCGTCTCTGGCCGATCCAGCATCACCCACCTCCTTCGGCGAACAGCACGACCGAGATCATCATGTTGCCGTGACGGTTCCCGCCGGCGAGGAAGCGCCCCTGCTCGCCGAAGGTGAACGTGCCGAGGTAGGGCGTGTCGTCGAGCGCCACGTCGAGGCTGGCCACCACCTCGGGCATGCGCTCGCGCACGTACACGGCGGACGCCGCACAGAAGATCACGAGGGCCCCCGCGACGCGCGCGCGGCCGTTCTCCTGCAGCAGCTCGTCGAGCGAGGCGCGCGCGACGCGCCCGGCGCGTCCGACGACGCCGTCGTCGGTGCCGCGCATCGCCCACACCTGCTCGCCCTCGCGGATCGTCGTGTAGAGCGTGAGCGTCCCGTCCGGGTGCGCGGTGTCGAGGAACGACAGCACGAACTCGACGGCGCCGCCCGAGGCGCCCGCGCGCCGGCCGAGGGGGTGGAGCGCCGACGTCTTCTGGACGATCTTGCCGCCGCCCGCGAGGATGTCGGCGATCGCGCCGCCGGTCCATTCGTCATAGACCTCGGCGGCCGGGCGGCCGTCGATCTCGTGGAGCAGGCGGCCGGTCGCGCGCGTGATCTTCCCGCTCTGCTTCGTGACCTCGTAGCCGCTCTGGAAGGTCGACGCGACGGCGCCGCTCGGGAAGAGCACGGTGACGACGGCGAGGTCGTGCCCCACGACGCGATTCGCGGCTTGCCACCAGTTCCCCTCGACCCCCTCGTCGGCGGCGCTGCCGCCCGCGACGGGGACGTGCGCGCCCACGACGTCCGCGATGCCGAGCAGCAGCTCCTCCTCGCGGCCCGGCGGCGCCGTCAGCAGCACGAGCGCGGGCACCTCGCCGGGGCGCTCCGCCTGCTCGAGCGCGCGGGCGAGCGCGGCCTTGATCTGCCGGCGCGGCTCGGCGCCGAGCGAGACGCTCCCCGTTCCATACGCGCCCGCGCGATCGACGAGGCCCATGAGGCCGAAGCTGGTCGGGTTGGCCTCGAACGTCCCTCGCGTCATGACGCCCAGGGCGGAGCTGCCGCCGTGCAGCCGCGCGCGCGGCCACCGCGCGCCGACGAGCTCGACGACGCCGCGCGGATTGCAGCGCTCGGCGCCGTGGAAGAAGACGATGTCCGGCGACCCGCCCAGCGAGCGCTCGAGATCGTCGAGCGCTCGGTTCACATGATCGTAGGCCGCGCCGTCGCGACCCCAGACGGTCTTGAGCTTCATGTCGTCCCACCTCTCGCCACGCGAAGCCGCCTCGCTCGACGAACTTTCCCCCACCGGTGCGGCTCGGTCCTCAACCTGCGTTTACCGGAGATCTCCGCGCGCCGCTACTGGAGAATGAGCGTGCTCTCACGGGCACCAGGGACGTTGCGTATGCGGCGAATTGTCGCACGCCCCTGGCTGCTGCGGGGGGACCGGCACGCGGGGTATGCTGGCCGGGTGCATCACGCCGTCGTTCCCTGGCTCGCGGTCGCCGTCGTCGCGCTCCCCATGAACGCTCGGGCGCAGCAGCCGGCTCAGGCGCCCCCGGCGCTCCCGGCGCCGCTGCCGGCCCCGTACGATCCCTACGCGCCGCCGCCTGCCTCCGGCGGGGCGCCCGCTTACGGCGCGCCGCCCGCGTACGGCGCGCCGCCCGCGTACGGCGCGCCCGCCTCCGGCGCGCCCCCGTATGGCTCCGCTTCCTACGGGGCGCCCACGCCGATGCAGCTCGTGATCTACGAGAACGAGAGCAAGTCGGCGGGGCTCGCGCTCGCCCTCGACATCCTGATCCCCGGCGTGGGCAGCGTCTACGCCGACCACCCTGCGGGCGCGGCCATCACCTGGGGCGGCATCATCGGCGGCTTCATCCTCATCGGCGCGGGCATCAACCAGGACGTGAAGTCGATCGACGGGGCGTCGATGACCTCGCGCTCCGGCGACGGGCTGATCATCGCCGGGGTCGCGCTGGCCGTCGGGTTCCGCATCTACGGCGTCGTCGACGCCTATCAGTCCGCGAACGAGTACAACGCGAGGCTGGCGCGGCGGCTGCGCTTGCCCCTCGGCGTGTCGCTCGCGCCGCTGCGCACGGCCTCGCAGAGCACGGCGCTCGCGCCCACGCTGACGTGGCGCTTCTGAGCGCGCGCCTCCGGCGACCCCGCGCTCGCGCCCCTCAGAACTGCGTGACGACGCGCTTGCGGCGCAGCTTCTCGACGAGCGTCGTGCGGTTGAGGCCGAGCAGCTCGGCGGCGCGGTTCTTGTTCCCGCCCGTGCGCTCGAGCGCCTCGCCGATCATGCGGTCCTCGACCGCCTCGAGCATCGCCCGCAGGTCCGTGCCGTCCTTGGGCAGCTCGGGGATCTCGGTGCCCGCGGCCGGCGTCGCCCGCGGCGTGCGGATCTGCGCGGGCAGGTCGGCGAGCCCCAGCGTGCCCGCGCCCTTGACGATCACCATCCGCTCGAGGACGTTCTCGAGCTCGCGGATGTTGCCCGGCCACGAGTAGGCCCGCAGCGCCTCCATGGCCTGCGGCTCGATGCCCGCGACCTGCCGCCGGTGCCGCTCGTTGGCGCGCGTGAGGAAGTGAGCGCACAGCGACGGGATGTCGCCGGCGCGGCTCTTGAGCTTGGGCATCTCGACGGGGATCACGTTGAGGCGCCAGTAGAGGTCGGCCCGGAAGCGGCCGTTGGCGACCTCGGCCTCGAGGTTGCGGTTCGTCGCCGCGAGGATGCGCACGTCGACCTTCGTGGGCGTCTCCTCGCCCACGGGGTAGAGCTCGCCGTCCTGGATGAGGCGCAGCAGCTTCGCCTGCACGGCGAGCTCCATCTCGCCGATCTCGTCGAGGAAGATGGTGCCGCCGTCGGCCTGCGCGAAGCGCCCCGTGCGTGAGGTCGTCGCGCCCGTGAAGGCGCCCTTGACGTGCCCGAAGAGCTCGGACTCGACGAGCGTCGGCGGGATGGCCGCGCAGTTCACGGCCACGAACGGCTTGCCCTTGCGCGACGAGCCGCCGTGCAGCGAGCGGGCCGCGAGCTCCTTGCCCGTACCGGACTCGCCCGTGATGAGCACCGTGCAGCCGGTGTCGGCGACCTGCGACAGCAGCGAGAGCACCGGCACGATCGCGGCGTCGTCGCCGAGCAGCCACGGCGCCACGCGATCGCGCCACGTGCGAGGATCCTCGCCGGGCGCGGGGGCCGGCGGCGGCTTGAGCACCGCGGCGACCGCGTCCTCGAGCGTCTGGACGTCGAAGGGCTTGATGAGGAAGTCGCGCGCGCCCGCGTGCATGGCCTTCACGGCGTCGGGGATCTCGGCGCTCCCGCTCATGGCGATGACCGGCATGCCGGGCGCGAGCGTGCGCGCGGCCTGCAGGATCTCGAAGCCGTTCTTGCCCGGCATCCGGATGTCGGTGAGCACCATGTCGAAGCGCTCTTGCTGCAGCTTGGCAAGGCCGCCGGGGCCGTCCGCCGTCACCACCTCGTGGCCCGCCGTGCGGAGGATCCGCCCGAGGCTCCGCAGGAGCGTGTCTTCGTCGTCGCAGAGGAGGATCTTGCCCATCCGTGAAACCTTGTTGCTCCTGAGGTGGCGATCGGGAGAGCCGATGACGTGGCTGCGGCTCAAGTTTCTCACGAACCGGTCGACGGGTGCGACTTTTTTGCGAGACAGAATACATTTGCCCTCATGGAAGATCGTGTCGGAGAGGACACGTTCCCGGGCAAGGCGGTGGGGTTGATGCGGCGCGCGGCCGCGCCGGCCGCGGGCGGAATGCGGAGGTCCCTTGATTGTGCGGGCTCGACAATCTAAACCGACTTCATGAAGGATCCCGCGAGGACGCTCCTCGGCCAGATCGAGCGCGAGGTGGCGGCGCTCCCCGGCGCGACTTTGTATCCGGGAGCGGGCTCTGACGCGGGGGCGCGGTTCGAGGCGGCCATGGGGCTGGCGCCGCCGCCCGGGCTGGCGGCCTTCCTCGCCGCCCACGACGGCGGGGTCCTCGGCCCCGACGTCCGGCTGCTCGGCCTCGAGGAGGCGGCCAAGCGCCGCCGGCCGCCCGAGCGGCAGGGCGCCGCGGTGGTGCCGGCCGGGCTCTGGCCGGTCATGGAGCGGGGCGGGCGTCGCTACGCCCTCGACGCCGAGGAGGCCAGCGCCGACGGCGAGTGGCCGGTCGTCGAGATCGGCGAGACGGGCGTCGATCGCGTGGGCACGTCGTTCCTGCGGTTCATCCACGTCGTCTGCGCCGAGCTCGCCGTGGGAGGCGCGGCCGAGGACCGGGCGGCCGTCACGCTCGGCGAGGAGCGCTGCCGCCGCGATCCGGGCCACGCCGACAACTGGCTCGATCTCGCGGAGCTGCTCGAGCAGGCGGGGCGAGAGCGGGAGATCGACGGGGTGCTCGCCTCGGCGCTGCGCGCGTCGACGCCGCCCACGCCGGCGCTCCTGCTGGCCATCGGCATGCGCGCCGTGCGCGCCGACGACTGGGAGGCGGCGCTGCGCGGCTTCAGCGACGCCATCGCCCTCGAGCCCATCGGCGCCCGCGACGACGACGCGCGCCTCGACGCGGCGGCGCTCGTCTACGTGCTCGCCTCCGACCGCGGCGACGCGACGGCGGCGGCCGAGGCGCGGCGCGTCCTGGGCGGCGCCGTCGCCGCCACCGTCTCGTTCTGGCGCGGCGAGGCGCTCACGGGCGCGGCGGCCGACGTCCAGACGCCGGTGGGCGCCCTCGCGCTGCGCATCGTCGCGGCGCTCGAGCCGCAGGATCCGGACCTGCCGAAGCTGCGCGCGCCCACGCCGGCGCTGCGCGCGGCGCTGCGCCGCCTCATGAGCGCGCGCGAGGACCTCGAGCTCGGACGGCCCGCGCAGGCGGTGCGCACGATCCGCGAGGCGCTCGCGACGCCCGAGCTCGCCGCCCTGGGCGCGGCGCACGCGATCTACGCCGAGGCGCTCAACGCGACGCGGGAGCGCGGCGCCGTGGAGGCCGCCGAGAAGGCGACGGCGCTCAACCCCTACCTCGTCGACGGGTGGCGCGAGCTCGGCGACGCGCACCTCGAGGCCAACGATCTCAAGAGCGCCGAGAAGGCCTTCCGCCGGGTCGTCGACATGGACGCGACGTACGGCCTCGGCTTCGCCAAGCTCGCGCAGGTGCTGCTCGAGCAGGGCCGCACGCTCGAGGCGCTCGAGGCCATCACCGAGGCGGGCGACCGGGGCGGCGATCCCTTCTTCATCGCGGCCATCCGCGGGGACATCTACGCCGAGATGGAGCGCCACAACGAGGCCGCCGAGGCCTACGACGAGGCGCTCGACATCGAGCCCGAGGACCACTGGGCGCTGCACCAGGCCGCCATCGAGCACGGCGCCGCGGGCCACCCCACGCGCGCGACGGCGCTCTTCGAGGCCGCGCTCGAGCACGACGGCGACGGCTGCCACCAGACCCTCGTCGATTTCGCCGACCACCTGCGCAAGCTCGGGCGCATCGGCGACGCCGTGAAGCTGTACCGCCGGGCGGTGGCGGCCGTCCCCACCGACCAGGAGTGGCGCCAGGCCCTCCGCGACGCCGAGCGCGAGCTGCTCGCCGCGCCGAATTAGGCCCGCGCGAAGGGCCGGGCGGGCGTGCTAGAGAAGCGCTCGCCTTCAATCTACAAATCTAGTATAGTGGACACGCTTTCTTTAGGATAGACAGAGCGGGCCACCCATGGACCATCTCGACCAGCTCGAACAGCAGAGCGTGTACATCTTCCGCGAGGCGTTCCGGCACTTCGAGCGCCTCTGCATGCTGTGGTCGATCGGCAAGGACTCGACCGTCATGCTGTGGCTCGCGCGCAAGGCCTTCTTCGGGCACGTGCCCTTCCCGCTCGTGCACGTGGACACGAGCTACAAGCTGCCCGAGATGATCGCGTACCGCGACAAGCTCGCCTTCGAGTACAAGCTGCAGATGGTCGTCGGGCAGAACAAGCAGGCCCTCGACGAGGGCGACACCTTCCCCATCAAGCTCGGCAAGCGGCCGGACATGAGCAAGGAGGAGCAGCAGCAGCTCCGCACGGCGTGCTGCGGGCGCCTCAAAAGCGACGCGCTCGGCGCGACGCTGCACGGCACGGGCACGCGCATGCGCCTGAACCTCGAGACCGGCAAGTACGAGGTCGATCCCGACAAGCAGCCGTACACGGGCGTCATCGTGGGCGCGCGCGCCGACGAGGAGGGCAGCCGCTCGAAGGAGCGCTACTTCTCGCCGCGCGACAAGCACGACAACTGGGACGTGGGCGATCAGCCGCCGGAGTTCTGGAACCAGTTCAAGACGGACTTCGCGCCGGGCACGCACGTGCGCATCCACCCGCTGCTCGACTGGACCGAGCTCAACATCTGGGAGTACATCAAGCGCGAACGCATCCCGACCGTGTCGCTGTACTACGACCAGGGCGCGGGGACGCGCTACCGCAGCCTCGGGTGCGGGCCGTGCCAGAGCCCCATCAAGAGCACCTCGAAGAACGTCGACGACATCATCGACGAGCTCAAGAGCGGCGCCCTCAAGAACGTCGCCGAGCGCTCGGGCCGCCTGCAGGACGGCAAGCACGGGCTCGAGGAGCTCCGCCGCAAGGGCTACATGTGATGGCCAGGCCCGACGCGAAGGTCGCCGAGCGCGACCAGATGAACGTGGTGATCGTGGGCCATGTGGACCACGGGAAGAGCACGGTCGTGGGGCGGCTGCTCGCCGACACGGACGCGCTGCCGCAGGGCAAGCTCGATGCCGTCCGGCGCGAGTGCGAGCGCACCGGCAAGCCGTTCGAATACGCCTTCCTGCTCGACGCGCTCGAGGACGAGCAGGACCAGGGCATCACCATCGACACGGCCCGCTGCTTCTTCAAGAGCAGCGCGCGCGACTACATCATCATCGACGCGCCCGGGCACATCGAGTTCCTCAAGAACATGATCTCGGGCGCGGCGCGCGCCGAGGCGGCCGTCCTCGTCATCGACGCCAAGGAGGGCGTGCGCGAGAACAGCCGGCGTCACGGCTACATCCTGGCGATGCTCGGCATCCGGCAGGTCGTCGTGTGCGTCAATAAGATGGACCTCGTCGGCTACGACCAGAAGCACTTCGAGGGCATCGAGAGGGAGTACCGCGCCTTCCTCGAGAGCATCGGCGCCGTTTCGCCGCGGCAGTTCATCCCCATCTCGGCGATCGAGGGCGAGAACCTCGCGTCTCGAGGCAAGAAGACGCCCTGGTACAAGGGTCCCACGCTCCTCGAGGTGCTCGACGCCCTGCCCAAGGCGCCGCCCAAGATCGACCAGCCGCTGCGCATGCCGGTGCAGGCCGTCTACAAGTTCACGAAGCAAGGCGACGATCGCCGCATCGTCGCGGGGCGCATCGAGGCGGGGCGCGTGAAGGTGGGCGACAAGGTGGTCTTCTCGCCGTCGAACAAGGTCAGCACGATCCGCAGCATCGAGGGGTTCAACACCAAGCCCCGCGCCGAGATCGAGGCGGGCTGGTCGACGGGCTTCACGCTCACCGAGGAGATTTACATCACGCGCGGCGAGGTCATGAGCCACGTCGCCAAGGCGCCGCAGGTGGGCACGCGCCTGCGCGTCAACCTCATATGGCTCGGCAAGAAGCCGTTCGTCAGTGGGCGCGACTACAAGCTGAAGCTCGGCACGACGGCGCTGCCCGTGCGGATCAGCAAGATCCACAAGGTCATCGACGCCTCGAGGCCGGACCGGAGCACAGGCGAGCTTCGCTCGCCGGAGCGGAGCGCCGGGGGGCAGGGGGACCCTCCCAGGGTCCCCGACCCGATCATCGGGCGGCACGACGTCGCCGATCTCGTGCTCGAGCTGCGCCAGCCGATCGCGTTCGATCTCACGGCCGACTGCGAGGCCACGGGGCGCTTCGTCATCGTCGACGAGTACGACGTCGCGGGCGGCGGGATCATCACCGAGGCGGTCTCGGACGACCTGCGCGACCTGCGCGACGAGGCGCGCACGCGCGACTTCAACTGGGTGCCGGGCGGCGTCACGTCCGCCGAGCGGACGGCGCGCAACGGGCACCGGGCGGCGCTCGTCATGTTCGTGGGCAAGGCAGGCGTGGGGAAGCACAAGCTCGCGCGCGCCGTGGAGAAGGCGCTCTTCGGCGAAGGCCGCGCCGCCTACATGCTCGACGGCACGAACGTCCTCCTCGGCGTCGACAACGATCTGTGGGTCGACGCGGCCAAGTCCGAGCTCGTGAGGCGCTTCGGCGAGGTCGTGCACCTCCTCCTCAACGCCGGTCACATCGTCGTGTCGACGACGAACACGATCGGCCTCGCCGACGCGACGGCCGTGCAGGCGCTCATCCCGGACGCGCCGCTCGTGCTCGTCGAGGTGGGCGACGGCAGCGGCCAGGCCTGCGATCTCCTGGTGAGCGGCGACGAGCCCGAGGCGGAGGTCGTCGCGAAGGTGCGCGCGCTGCTGGACGCGCGCCACATCACGGCCGTCTGAACCGCGCTACTTGGCCAGGCTGACGATCGCGCAGTCGTCGGGCGCGCCCGCCGTCGCGGACGGCGTGTGCGTCGTCCAGTAGACGTGGGTCGCGTCGGCGGCGAACGAGCCCGCGGCGTGCTGGCCGACGGCGACGATCCTGCCCTCGGGGATGTCGTCGCCGCCGTCGGGCGTGCCGAGCGGCGCGACCTGGATCGTGTCGCTCGACGGCCCCGGCTGCTGATCGGCGCCCTCGCCGAGGTAGACGCTCGCGCCCGTGACGACGAAGCCCGTGACCTTGTTCGCGCCGGCCGACGTGGCGACCTCCCGGCCGCTGATCGCGCCGGGGACCTTGGCGTAGACATTCGTGTGGTCCGCCCAGATGACCTCGTCGCCGGCGCGATAGATCGCGTCGAGGTAGAGCTCGCCCTGCGAGTGCGAGACCGTCTCGGGCGCGGCGATCTGGGCCGCGCCCGCGTCCGCGCAGGGGTTGGTGACGAGCTGGGTCCCGTCGTTGCGCGCGCGCGTGATGTACTGGGAGAGCTGGTCGGTCTGGTAGACGTAGTCGGTGTCGAGCGCGAGCGCGTAAGGGAGGCTCATCTTGCAGCCGGCGAACGAGGCGAGCGTCAGCGGCGCGCCGCCCGAGCGGGGGACGCGCAGCGTGCTGGGGCCCGCCGTGTAGTAGACGAAGCCGCCGCTCGCCAGCAGCCCGTCGACGACGTCGGGCGCCGTGAGCAGGGGCTGCGCGCCGCCGTCGGCCCCGCCGCCGTCCGAGCCGCCGCCGTCGGTCGCGCCGCCGTCGGAGCCGCCGAGCGGCGCGGCCATGATGGTCTTGTCGCCGGCGTTGCTCCAGTAGACGGCCGTTCCGTCGGAGGCGATCGGCCCGGGGTTCATCTGGCTCGCGGCGAGCGTCGTCGGCGCGCCGCCGGGGCTCGTCACGGCGAGCGACCTCACGACGCCCGTCGCGCTCTCCGTCCAGTAGACGAGGCCGCCCGCGAGCGCGAGGCGCGCGGCGCCGCACCCGGGGACGCGCGCCAGGACGACGGGAGCCGGCACGCACGCGCCCGCGACGCAGGCCGAGGTAGCCCCGCAGGCGGGCGCGCAGGTGGCCGCGTCGGCCGCGTCGGCCGGCGCGTCGAGCGCGTCGCTCGCCCCGGCGTCCTTCGCGTCGCCGCCGCCCTCCGCGACGGCGCCGTCGCGCGCGTCGTCGGGGCGGCCGTCGGCCGGCGCGGGGGTCTTGCTGCTCCCGCACGCGCCGAGCAGCGCCGCCGCGAGCGCGATCCCGAGCGTCGTTCTCAGCTGGAGCGCTCCGCGAGGGTCTTGAGCGACGCGAGCCCCCTCTCGAAGTCGCGTCCCACGAGCTTGTCCATGTTCATGACGACGGCGAGGGCCTTGGCGCCGAAGGTGCGGTTCTCGCCCTCCATGGCCCACGTGACCTTCGTGCCGCCCTCGGCGGGGACGAACGAGAACGTCGTCGCGTTCGTCGCCTGCCAGGGCTTCAAGAACTCGAGCTTGAGCCCGACGACCGAGGGCGCCTCGCTGCGCTCGATCGTCATGCGGCCCTCGCCGACCTTCGCGTTGCCGGCCCACGAGTAGATCGCGCCCGCGCCCGCGGCCTCGCCCTCGAAGGTCTTCTTCATGGCCGGGTCCATCTTCTCCCACGGCGACCAGCCGACCCAGTTGCGGAAGTCGTTGACGTGCGCGAAGGCGCGCTCGGGCGGCGCCGCGATGGCGATCGAGCGCTCGATGCGGAACCGGGCGGGTCGCGTCGCCACGACGAGGGTGAACGCCGCGACGAGCACGGCGACGGCCAGCAAAATGGGCAGGGTCATGCGCGTCCCTCCTGCGAGTCGGGCCGCAATGTGGACCCGCCGCGGGCGGACGTCAACCGGGTCGAAGCGGTGACGTCACTTCGCGCCGAAGAGCGCGGCCGAGACGCACATGCCCGCGCCGCCGTCGCCCCTGGCGCACGTCCCGGCGGTGGGCACGAGGCAGCCGATCGCCGGGCACACCTGTGGTCTGGCGCCGCAGCCCGCCGCCGTCCAGCGCGCCTTGAGATCGGCGAGGCCCGCGTCGCTCTGCACGTACGTCATGCAATCGAGGAAGCAAGGCGACAGCGACGAGCTCACGAGCATGGCGCACTGGTTGGCCGCGCCCGCGGTGCAGGCGCTGGCCGCCATGAGCGCGGCCGCGTACCGGCTCGCCAGATCATCGCAGCTCGCCGCGCCGCCGGCCCCGCCTCCGCCGCCCTGGCCGCCGCTGCCCGTCGTGCCGCCGCTCGCGTGACCCGCGGCGCCCGTCGAGCCCGCGCCGCC
>DASZWW010000047.1:0-3604 GCA_035546175.1 Polyangia bacterium | reverse complement strand
CGGTGAGGGACGCCGGGGCGGGCGCGGGCGCCGGGGGCGCAGACGGAAGGGACGGCGGCGGCGCCGTCGCGATTGGCGCCGCCGCGGGCGCCGCAGGCCTGCCGCGCAAGCCCACGAAGGCCGCCGTCGCGATGCCCATGGCGCCGAGGACCGCAAGCGCCGTTCCAAGGCTCGCGCGCGGGCGGCGCGGCGCCGGCTGCCCCGTCGTCTCGGGCGTGGGCCGCGTCGAGACGGGGACCGCCGCGCCGCTGGCCCCGGCGCGGTCGGCGAACGGCTCCAGGGCCTTCATGAAGGCGCGGATCGAGGGGAAGCGCTCGGCGGCGTCCTTGCGCATCGCCTTCTCGACCGCGGCGAGGAGGCCCCGCGGCACGCCCGGCCGCGCCCCCTCGAGGGGCGGCGGCGCGGCATTCAAGATCTGGTGCACGATGTTGAGCGGCTGCTCGCCGTCGAAGGGCTTCTTCCCCGCGAGCAGCTCGTAGAGCACGACGCCCAGGGACCAGACGTCCGTGCGCGCGTCGACCTCCGCCGCGCCGCGCGCCTGCTCGGGCGACATGTAGTGGGTCGTCCCGAAGGTCGAGCCCGTGCGCGTCGCCGCCCGCCCCTCGACGGGCCGCAGCTTGGCGATGCCGAAGTCGAGGACCTTGATCTGATCGTGGCCGTCGCCCGCGTCGGCGACGAACAGGTTCTCGGGCTTGAGATCGCGGTGCACGATGCCCGCGTCGTGGGCGACGGCGACGCCGCGGCAGGCCTGGAGCACGATGTTCACGGCGCGCGCCGTGGGCAGCGGCCCGGCGCGCCGCACGAGCCGCGCGCAGTCCTCGCCCTCGAGGAACTCCATGACGAGGTACGGCGAGCCGTCCGCCGCGCGCCCGAGATCGATGACCGCCACGAGGTTCGGGTGCTCGAGCCCGCCCGCGGCGACGGCCTCGTTCTCGAAGCGCCTCAGGATTTCGGCGCGCGCCGCCAGCTCGGGCAGCAGGAACTTGATGGCCACCCGCCGCCCGAGCCGGGCGTGGCGCGCCTCGTAGACGGCGCCCATCCCGCCCTTCCCGAGCAGCCGCACGATCGTGTAGCGATCGACCTCGGCGCCGAGGCGCGGGTCGCGCTCGTCCGCCTCGGGCTCGGTCACGACGATCCCTCGTCCCCGCCGGGCGGCTCGAGGGAGAACTCGGGGTGGGCGGCGAGGAGGCGGTAGGCGCGGGCGCGGCTCACCCCGATGGCCTCGGCCGCCTTGGCGACGCGGTTGCCGTTGGCGCGAAGGGCCGCCACGAGGGCCCCGAACTGGGCCTCGTCGTCGGTCCGCTTGCGGGCGCTCCCGCTCGAGGCGGGGAGGCGCTCGCCCGGAGGCGTGGCCCCCCCGGCGCGGCCGGGCCTCATGGCCGCGGCGAAGGCCTCGGGCAGGTGCGCGCGCTTGAGCACGGGCTCGCCGCCGTGGTGGAGGAGCATCTTCCGCGCGAGGCCCAGGAGCTCACGAACGTTGAGGGGCCAGTCGTAGAGCGTGAGCGCCTCGGCGAGCTTGGGGTCGAGCGCCGGCGGGCTGCCCCCGGCGTGCTCGCGCAGGAACTCGCGGAAGAGCGGCACGATGTCGTCGCGGCGCTCGCGCAGGGGCGGCAGCACGATGGTCAGCCCGTCGAGGCGCGCCTGCAGGTCGGGCCGGAAGCGCCTGGCGGCCACGGCGCTCGCCAGCGGCTCCTGCGCCGCCGCGACGATGGCGACGTCGACGGCCACGGGCGCCGTCTCGCCGAGGCCGAGCACCTCGCGCTGCTGGAGCGCGCGCAGCAGCTTCGGCTGCACGTCGGCCGGCAGCTCCAGGACCTCGTCGAGGAACAGCGTGCCGCCGCGCGCGGCGCGGAAGAACCCCGGGCTGGCGCGATCGGCGCCCGTGAAGGCGCCCTTGCGGTACCCGAACAGCTCCGCCTCGGCCATCTGCGCCGGCAGCGCCGCGCAGTTCACGGCGACGAAGGGCCCGGCGCGCCCGCGCCACGCGTGGATGGCGCTGGCCAGCCCCTCCTTGCCCGTGCCGGTCTCGCCCTGGAGCACCACGCTGAGGTCGGCGGCCGCGGCGCGGGCCGGGGCCACGGCCGCGAGCAGGGTTGGCCCCCCGCGCCATCCGGGCGCCACCTCGCGCAGGCCGGCGGGGTCCTCGTCGGTCACCGCGACGCCGAGCCACTCGCCGCAACGCACGACGTCGCCCGGTCCGAGCGGCGCGTCCGCTGTCCGGACACCGTTGACGAACACGCCGTTGCTGCTCCCGAGGTCGCGGACGACCAGGAGCGGGCCGTCGACCCTCAGCTCGGCGTGGCGCCGCGACACCTCGGTGCCCTCGAGCACCGTGTCGCACCCCTCGTCCCGACCCACGACTTTCGCGCCCGACTTCACCACCGTCGAGGCGGGCCAGGGGAAGACCCACCGGACCTGCACGGCGCGCCTCGAGAACCCGTCGTGGACGGTGCTGGGGGCCGGGCGGCTCGTCGGTGTCGATCCAGAGCTGACCAAAAACTCCTCCACCCCTTGGATTTCCGACGGTAACAGGGTCGCGAGCACCGGCGCAACACGCGCCGCGTGTACGGAGGCTGGCTTTGCTCTTGCAGCCCGAGGCCGCGGAGGCTGACACATGGACGCTTCGACCCTCGCCATCCCGCAGCTCGACCTCGAGACCGCGCCCCCCAAGGGGCGGCGCGCCGCGTTGCCGCCCGCCAACGACAACCTGAGCCCGCGAGAGCGGCAGGTCGTCACGCTCCTGCACACGGGGCTCACGCGCAAGGAGGTCGCGTACGAGCTCGGCCTCAACGACGCGACCGTGCGCGTCCACCTGTGGCACGCGCACCGTAAGACGCGGCACCTTCGCTGAGTCGGCCTTTCGGCGACGCGGCCCGCGCGCGTCACGGAGTTGTTGCCGCTCTGTCGGACCGTCGCGCGTCCCGCTGGGCGATTGTCCGGGCGTGGTGCTCGTCAAGGCAAGGCTCTCGGTCCCCGTCGCCGTCCTCGCGTCGATGCTGGGGGCCTGCTCGTCCGCACCGCTGGACATGCCCTCCAACGAGGGCGGCGACGCCAGCGCCCCGCAGAGCGGAGCCGACGCGGGCGATTGGCTGGCCCGGGCGATGACGGCCGCGACGTGCTTCGACATCGAGGATCTTTACGGCCGGTCCCTGGCGGCCGAACAGACGTGCGATCCCGGCGGCGCCGCCGATCAGTGCCTCGTGACCGTTCGCCTCTCGCTGCCCTGCGGCTGCACGACGACGGTGAACGACGCGACCGAGTCGAACGCCATCGCCGAGGTCTGGCTCGCCCGAGGGTGCTCGAGCACCGAGAGGGTGGTCTGCCCCGAGGGGTGCGTCGTCTTCGACACGACCAACCCGTGCAAGGCCACCGGCGTGGGCGGCGGCGTCTGCGTCCCTCTCGCGCCGCCTCACCTCTAGCCGCCGAGGCCCTCCCGCACGCCGAGGCGCGCCAGCGTCGTCACGGCTCGTTCCAGATGCGATCGCGCGCCGAGGCCGGCGCGGCGAGGGCGCCCTTCTTGTCCACGCGCGCGCGCTTGCCGGGACGCGGGGCCTTCGGCGGAGCCGGCGGCGGCACCGCCCGCGAGGGCTGGGGCTGGGCCGCG
>DASZWW010000046.1:0-8341 GCA_035546175.1 Polyangia bacterium | reverse complement strand
GGCGCGCTGCTGCTCGCCGCCCGAGAGCTCGCGGGGCCGAGCGCCCGCGCGCGCCGCGATGCCGACGCGCTCGAGGAGCGCGTGCGCCTCGCGCGTGGCCGCGCCGGGCGCGCGGCCGGCGACGTGCACCGGCGCCAGGGCGACGTTCTCGAGCACGGTGAGGTGCGGGAAGAGGTGCCACTCCTGGAAGACCAGGCCGAGCCGCCTGCGCACGCGGGCGACGGCGCCGTCGTAGTCGGGCGCGTCGGGTCCGAACGCGTCGCCGCCCACGCGCACCGTGCCCGCGTCGGCGCGCTCGAGGCCGTCGAGGCAGCGGAGCAGCGTGGTCTTGCCCGCGCCCGACGCGCCCATCACGGCCACCGCCTCGCCGGCCCCGACGCGCAGCGAGACGCCGTCCAGCAGCGCGCGGCCCTCGCGTCGCTTCGTGAGGCCATCGACCTCGATCATGTCCCGCCGGGGCTGTAGCGCAGCACGGTGACCTTCTCCATCGTGACCAGCCCCTCCGTCACCATCTCGTCGAGGATGGGGCGGAGCCGCTCCATCTGCGCCTCCGTGTCGACGATCTCGACGATCATGGGCAGGTCCTGAGAGAGCCGCAGGATGTTGGCCGTGTGAATGAGGCTGTGGGCGCCGAAGCCCGCGACGGCGCGCGTGACCGTCGCGCCGCTGAAGCCCTCGCGCCGCAGGCGCTCGAGCAGCGCGACGTGGAGCGGCTGGTGGTGCCACTGGTCGGACTCGCCCATGAACACGCGCACGAGCACCTGCGTTCCCTCGAGAGCTCTCATCACGCCCCTCCGATGAGGCGCCCGGCGAAGAGGCCGAGCGCCCCCATGATCAAGCACCCCACGAGGGTCACCCCGACGTTGGCGAAGCCCAGGAGCACCGAGCCCTGCTGCCAGAGCCGCATCGTCTCGAAGTTGAAGCTCGAGTAGGTCGTGAACCCGCCCATGACGCCCGTGCACAGCACGATGCGCAGGTTCGTCGAGATGACCCCGCGATCGACGCCGAGGTACATGAGCATCGAGATCAAGAAGGAGCCGATGAGGTTCACGCACAGCGTCCCCACGGGAAACGTGGGGCCGAACGCCGCCTGGATCGAGACCCCCAGCAGGTAGCGCGCCGCCGTGCCGGCCGCGCCTCCGAGGCAGACGAGGAAGAAGAGCGTCATGTCAGTGACCTCCATCTAACCGCCGCTCGAGGCGGCGCGCCAGCCGCGCGAGCGGATAGCTCATGGCAAAGTAGAGCGCGGCGCAGAGGAGGCCGGGCCCGAGCCAGCCGCGCAGGTCGACGGCGGCGATCGTCATGCGCTTCGTGAGCTCGACCACCGTGATGACCGAGACGAGCGAGCTGTCCTTGAGCAGCGCGATGAAGTCGTTCGTCATGCCGGGCAGGGCGATGCGCAGCGCCTGCGGCAGCACGACCCGCCGGAGCGCGACGGGCGTGCTCATGCCGAGCGCCCACGCCGCCTCCATCTGGCCGCGCGGGACGGCGGCCAGGCCGGCCCGGTAGATCTCCGCCTCGTAGGCCGCGTAGTTGAGGCCGAGGCCGAGGATGGCGGCCCACCACGGCGACAGCGCGAGCACGGGCGCGAGGCCGTAGTAGATGACGAAGAGCTGCAGCAGCACGGGCGTGCCGCGGAAGACCTCGACGTACGCCGTCGCGAGCGCGGCGCCGAAGGCCGCGGGGGCGCCGCGGCGGGCGGTCCCTCCCGAGGGCACCGCGTGCCGCGCGAGCGCGAGGCCGAGCCCGAGGAGGACGGCCAGCGCCATCGCCGCCGTCGAGATGGCGAGGGTCACGAGCGCGCCCTGCAGGAAGAGCGCGATCTGGTGCGCGTCGAGGCGAGGCGCCGTCGAGAGCGCGGGCGGCGGCGGGGGCGCGGTCTCCGTGGCGAGGCGGGCCTGGCGTGCGCCGTCGAGCCGGTAGCGCGCGAGGATCTCGCGCAGCTGGCCGCGCGCGATCAGCGTCGCGAGGGCGTCATCCAGCGCGCGGCCGAGCGCGACGTCGTCGGCGCGCACGGCGGCGGCGTAGCGCCCCTCGGCGACGTCGCCGACGACGCGCAGGCCCGCGTGCCGGGGCGCGTAGCGATCGGCGATGATGTCGTCCATGAGGACGGCGTCGGTGCGGCCCGCCGCCAGATCGGCGAACGGCTCGTCGACGCCCTCGTAGGGGAGCGCGACGGCGCCGGCCGCGAGCAGGAGGTCCCAGGCCTGGGAGCTCGCGAGCGTGCCCACGCGCAGCCCGCGCAGCGACGGGAGGTCGCGCACGCGGCCGTCGCCCTGCCGGGCGAGCAGCCGCTCCGAGAAGAGGTAGTAGGGCCGCGTGAACGCGACGCGCGCCGCGCGCGCCGGCGTGACCTCGAGCCCGTTGAGCGCGACGTCGAACGTCCCGCGCTCGAGCGACGGCACGAGCGTCGACCAGTCGTTCTGCACGCGCTCGGCGCGCACGCCCAGCGCGCCGGCGAGCGCGTCGGCGAGCTCGGCCTCGAAGCCCACGAGGTGCCCGGGCCGCGCCGGATCCTCGTACGCGTACGGCTCGCCGCCCTGCTCGTCGGCGCCCCAGCGCAGCACGCCCGCGCGCCGCACGCGCTCGAGGCCGCCCACGGGCCCCGGCGCGCAGCCCGCGAGCGAGGCGAGGACCACGGCGCAACGGGCGAGGACGACCGCGGAGCGAGCGGTGGCGACGCCGCCCTCGCCGGCACGGGCGGTCCTTTTCGAGGGGGCGCGCGTCATCGCGGCTCGGCTCCGCGGCGATCTTGCGCGCGCCGGCGGCGAAAGCGCGAGTTTTTCGCGCGCGCCCGTTGACAGGCCCGGGCGGCCGCGATTTCCTGGCGGCGTTTGTCCCCTCGCAGGATCGTCGTCGCGAGCTCCTGGGCGCTGCTCTCGTGCGCGAGCGCGCACGCCGGCGAGCGCGCCGGAGAGGCCCCGGAGGCCTCCGCGAGCGCGGCGCCCGCGTCGCGCACGCCCGCCGAGGTGGACGCCTTCCTCGGCGAGTACGCGCCCGCGCCCGTCGACGGGCCCGAGCTGCGCCTGCCGTACTCGCCGACCCGCCTCTGGTTCGACGGCGGCTTCGCGAGCACCGACGACCTCTCGGCGCTGCCCTACATCACGGGCAGCGGCCGCAACTTCCGGCTCGCGGCGGGCGGCGCGTGGCGATGGGGAGATCTCGCGTTCACAGGCGAGCTGCCGTTCGACGTCACGACCGTCGACTTCCTCACCTTGAACAACCAGCCGCCGCGGGCCGGGGACACGCCCCAGACCTCGGTCGCCCTCGGCGACCTCCGCCTCGGCGCCGACTGGACGAGGCACCTCGGCGACGGCGTGCTCGGCGGCTTCGGCCTGCGCGCCCGGCTGCCCACCCACACGACGCACTACGTGTTCCACCTCGCCGACGGCTCGACGGCCAGCTACTACTACCCCTACTACACGCACCTCGAGCCCACGGCGATCCTCGGCGGCGCCCTGGGCCGCTTCACGTTCGTCCTCAACCAGGGCGCCGTCGTGCTCACGGGCCCCGACGGCAGCTTCAACGGCTTTTACATCCACGTCCCGAACATCTTCTTCTGGGACGCCGCCTACGCCGTGAGCTACGCGCCGGTCGACGTCCTCGCGGCGTCCGTCGAGCTCGCCACCGACGTCCAGCTCAACCACATCGGCGGCTTCGACTTCACGAAGCTCAACGACGTGCGCTCGGTCTGGATCGCGCCCGCGCTCCAGCTGCACGTCGGCGGCTACCGGGTCGACGCCGTCGCGCGCTTCGGCCTCTCGCAGAGCGCCAACCTGTTCGGCATCATCGAGTACGCGGGCAAGAGCTCGTACACGCTGCGCGTCAGCCGCACGTTCTAGTGCCTGCTCATGCAGCCGAAGGGGTACTCTCCGGGCGATGAGCCGCGCCGCCTGCGTCCTCGGTCTGCTGTTGGCCGCGAGCGGCTGCTCGGGCGGCAAGAGCGGCGGCGACGGCGGCCCCGTCGACGGCGCCGGCGTCTATGAGGTCGGCCTCGACCTGCCGCCGGGGTGCCCCCCCGCCGGAGGCAACGAGAAGGGCGTCGGTCTCCCCTGCACGAAGGGCGGCAAGGAGTGCAAGTCCGGCATGCTCTGCAGCTGCGATCAGATCCTGGGCGCCCTGCTCGTCGGCGTGCCTTGCTTCTGCTCGCTCGCGCAGTTCGCCCAGAACGGCTCGAAGGTTCCCTGCCAGGACTCGGTGCCCCCGACCTTCTGTGGCAGCAACGCGACCTGCTGCAATTACTTGAACTCGGCGGCGTACTGCGTCCCCAGCATCTGCCTGCCCGACGACCAGTGCCTCGTCTTCGACGCCGACGCCGGGATGTGACCCCGCCTTCTCGCACGCGATTGCTTTCCGTCGCGGTCGTGCTCATTGTCACCGGCGATGCTTGCCGACGAGCCCCGAGGACTCCGGTCATGAGCGCGCCGCCCGGCGCGCCCGCCTACGACGACGCGCTCGCCGCCCGCCTCGGCGCGGCCCTGGCCGCCAAGGGGCCCGCGTACGTCCCGCGCACGCACCACCTCGTGGGGAAGAACGTCCCGAAGTACACGAACCGCCTCATCCTCGAGACGAGCCCGTACCTGCTGCAGCACGCGCACAACCCCGTCGACTGGCGGCCGTGGGGCGACGAGGCGTTCGCCGAGGCGAGGCGCCTCGGCCGCCCGGTGTTCCTCTCCGTCGGCTACTCGACCTGCCACTGGTGTCACGTCATGGAGGGCGAGTCCTTCGAGGACGAGGAGATCGCCCGCTACATGAACGAGCACTACGTGTGCATCAAGGTCGATCGCGAGGAGCGGCCCGACGTCGACGCGATCTACATGAGCGCCGTGCAGGCCCTCACGCAGTCGGGCGGGTGGCCCATGAGCGTCTGGCTCACGCCCGGCCGCGAGCCGTTCTTCGGCGGCACCTACTTCCCGCCGCGGGACGGCGCGCGCGGCGCGCGGCACGGCTTCCTCACGGTGATGCGCGAGCTCGCGGACACCTACGCCAAGGACGGTGATCGCGTCACGCGGGCCGCGAGGTCGCTCGTCGAGGCGGTCCGCCGGGACATGGAGGCCGAGCCCGCGGACGGGGCCGGCGCGCCGCCGACGGCGGCGGTCATCGGCCAGACGGTCGATTACTTCAAGCGCGCCTTCGACACGCTCGAGGGGGGCGTGCGCCGCGCGCCCAAGTTCCCGTCAAACGTGCCCATCCGCCTGCTGCTGCGCGCGCACCGCCGCACGGGCGACGCCGAGACGCTCAAAATGGCGGAGCTGACGCTCACGAAGATGGCGGGCGGCGGCATGTACGATCAGCTCGGCGGTGGCTTCCACCGCTACTCGACGGACGCGCGCTGGCTCGTGCCTCACTTCGAGAAGATGCTGTACGACAACGCCCTGCTCGCCGTCGCCTACGCCGAGGCTGCGCAGGTCATGGGGCGCGCGGACTTCGCGCGCGTCGCGCGCGAGACGCTCGACTACGTGCTGCGCGAGATGACCTCGCCCGAAGGCGCGTTCTATTCGGCGACCGACGCCGACTCGGAGGGCGAGGAGGGGAAGTTCTTCGTCTGGTCGCAGAAGGAGATCGAGGACGTGCTCGGCCCGGGGCCCGAGACGGCCCGCTTCCTGCGCTACTACGGCGTCACGGCGGGCGGGAACTTCGAGGGCGCGAACATCCTCAACGTCGCGCACCCCGACGAGCGTGAGCACGCCGCGCTCGCGCCCGCGCGCGCCAGACTCTACGAGGTGCGCGCGCGCCGGCCGCCGCCGCTGCGCGACGACAAGATCCTCGCCGCGTGGAACGGGCTCATGATCTCGGGCCTCGCCGTCGCCGGCCGCATCCTGGACGAGCCGCGCTACGTGTCCGCCGCCGCGCGCGCCGCGACCTTCGTCCTCGAGCGCATGGTGGCCTCCGGCGGCGCCCTCGCGCCGGGCCGCCTGGCGCGCAGCTTCAAGGACGGCCGCCCTGGCCCCGCCGGCTTCCTCGACGACTACGCCTTCGTCGTCGCGGGTCTGATCGATCTCTACGAGGCGGGCGGCGAGCGGCGCTTCCTCGAGGCGGCGCTCGCACTCGCGGACGAGACGGAGCGGCTCTTCGCCGACGTCGCGCGCGGCGGCTGGTTCATGACGGCGGGCGATCACGAGGCGCTCCTCGCGCGCGAGAAGCCCGCCTACGACGGCGCCGAGCCCTCGGGGACCTCGGTGGCGCTCTCGAACGCGCTCCGGCTCGCCGCGTTCACCACCGACGACCGGTGGCGGAGGATCGCCGACCGCGCCTTCGCCGTCGTCGGCCCCGTGCTGGCGAGCCGCCCGATGGCCCTCACGGAGGCGCTGCTCGCGCTCGACTGGGCCACCGACAGGGCGCGCGAGATCGCCATCGTCCTGCCCCGCGGCGCGCGCGCCGAGGACGCGGCGGCGCTCGTCGGCGTCCTGCGCGGGCGCTTCTTGCCGAACGTCGTGCGCGCCGTCGTCGCCGAGGAGGACGTCGCCGCGCTGGCCAGGACGGCCGCCTTCGTCGAGGGCAAGGCGGCGACGGACGGCCGGCCGACGGCCTACGTGTGCGAGCGCGGCGCCTGCCAGCTCCCGACCCACGACCCCGCCGCGCTCGCCTCGCAGCTCGCCGCCGTCGAGCGATACTGACCGGCCGCTGTTGTCTGCCGGGCAACTCTGTGGTCGACGGCGCAACGCATACGCCGAAACCGGCGACAGCACCTTTCAATGATCTCGCGGGCCTGTGATGGCATGTTTCATTCATGTAACCGAGCATACCTATTGCAGATTGGTTGGTCGTGCAGAACCGCCGGCCCATCGTCTCCGTCGCGACCGTCTCCTCACTGGCCCTGGTCCTGGTCGGCTGCGCCGACGGGACCGCGTCCGACTCGTTCGAGTCGCACGAGATGATCGCCACGACGAACGGACTTCCGTCCATCAACGGGCTGTCGACGTCGAACGGGCTGGCCACGTCGAACGGGCTGTCGACCTCGAACGGGCTGTCGACGTCGAACGGGCTGGCGACGTCGAACGGCCTGTCGACGTCGAACGGGCTCATGACCACCGCGGGCGGCCGCTCGACGGTCTCGTACCTCGTGCGCTGCGCGCTCCCGGCCAACGTGTCGATCACGAAGAAGGACCAGTACGGGACCAGCTACACGTTCACGGGAGAGCTGGGCCTCGCTCCCGGCTGGCAGAACGGCGCGTGCAACACGGACTGTCAGGAGGCGCTCTCCGCGTGCATGCTCGCCCACGTCAACACGGCGGGCGTGCACATCCCCCTGTGGGTGGTCACCCAGGATCCGTCCGTGGGGTGGTCTTTGAACTCGGCGTATCCGAACCAGGAGGGCTCGTTCTTCGGCAACATCTTCGTCACCGGCGCGCACGGCGCGCCCGCGGGCACGGTCGCCGCGTACTATTGCAACGGCATCGACTACAACGTCGACGTCGTCCCGGGCCGCATCGGCGCGTACCAGATGAACGCGCCGTACACCGATCCGTTCCCGGGCTCCGGCTACTGCAAGGACTCCTGCACGCCCGCCGACAAGCCGAACCAGGCCGCGGGCTACAAGGCGTGCAACGGCTGGAACCATGTCATGACGGTGTGGCGCCAGGCGGGCAACTAGGCGGTCCTCAAAGGTCGTAGGGCGGAGGGCGGCGCGCGGGGAAGAGGGCCGCGGAGATCTCCGCGGCAGGCACCTCGAAGCGCGCCGAGAGGGTGCGCAGCACGACGACGCCGAGCCGTCCATGGGGCGGCGCGCGCACGGCGGCGGCGAATGCCGCGTCCACCTGGACGCCGGCGCGGCGGGCCGGGTCGCGCAGCGCGAGCGCCGAGCGCATGAGCTCGTGATACGCGCCGATCCACTCGACCCAGGGCTCGGGGGCGCCCGCGCCGGCGCTCGCGGCGGCCGTGAGGCGGGCGCGGCGCTCGAGCTCGGGCAGGCCCAGCGTGTCGAGCTCGCGCAGGCAGCCCGGGAACTCGGCGGCGAGCGCGCGCAGGGCGCCTCCGCCGTCCGGATCGCCTCCGCCGTCGCGCCGCCTGCGCAGCTCGACGAGCGCGGCGTACTTGCGCGCGAGCGCGGCGGCGTCGACGGGCGCCGGGTTCACGCGGCCTCGCGCAGCGCGTTCGCGACGGCCTCGGCGAGGGCGCGCCGGCGCTCGCCGAGGCGCCGGGCCGTGTCGAAGTGGAAGGCGCGCATCCACAGGTGGCGCACGGCCTCGGCCGTGTCGGCGGCGAGCTCCTTGAAGAGGAGGGCGACGTATCCGGTCGCGATCGCGCCGAGGAACACGGGGGCGCTCCACGCGGGCCCGAAGAGGACGCCCGCGAGGATCGCCTCGCCGGCCCAGGCGACGAAGAGGAACACCGCGCCCGC
>DASZWW010000045.1:0-2042 GCA_035546175.1 Polyangia bacterium | reverse complement strand
GGCGCCGGCGCGGAGGCGACGACGGGCGCCGCGGCCGTGCCCCTGGGCCTGTGCGCGACGATCCAGTCGGCGACGCGCGCCACGTCGCCGAAGCGCGTGAGCTTGCCCTCGTTCGAGAGGAAGGACATGAAGTAGAGGCGGCCGTCGATCCGCGTCGCCACGACGAGGCAGTACCGCGCGACGTCGTTGTAGCCCGTCTTGCCGGCCAGCACCTGGATCGTGCCGCGCGAGGCGGCGTGGTCGGTGTTGACGTAGTGGATCGGCCCCTTGCCCACGGGGTGCGCGTCGTACTCCACCCGCTGCGTGATGGGCCCGAGCATCGGGTGCTCCATCACGGCGCGGAGCATCTTGATCGTCTCGCGCGGCGTCGAGACGTTGTTGGGGGAGAGCCCCGTCGGCTCGAAGAAGCGCGTGCTCTTGAGGCCGAGGGCGCGCACCCGGGCGTTCATGGCCGTCGTGAGCTGCGCGGGCGAAAGCTTCACCGAGCGCCCGAGCGCCGGGATGGCCCGGTTGTCCGAGCCCATGAGCGCCGCGTGCAGGAGGTCGCGGTTCGACAGCGTCATGCCGTCGAGCAGGCGCGAGCGGGCGCCGCCCTTCGCGACGTCGATGTCCGTCCGCTCGATCGTCGCCAGGCCGTCGAGCTCGAGGCCCTTGTCGGCGATCGTGAGGGTCGCCGCGAGCTTCGAGATCGAGGCGATGGGCCGCTCCTTGTCGGGGCTGCGCGCGAAGATCTCCTTGCCCGACTCGTCGATGACCAGGGCGCCGAGCGCCTGGACGTTGGGGAGGCCGCCCTTCGTCGCCACGACGTGGCGCTCGAGGAAGACGTGGCCCCTCTTCTTCGCCGCCTTCCTCGCGTGCCCGTGGTGCTTCTTCGTCGCGCCGTGCGCGAGGGTCGAGGGCAGCGTGAGGGCGAGCGACATCCCGAGGACGAGGGTCTTTCCGGCGGCGCGAACCTTCACTCCGGGCAAGGTTATAAGCGGGGGCGGCGGTCCGCCAGTTCGTAAGATCCCTAGGTCACGACCAGCAGGTGCAGATCCAGCACGTTGGAGGTGCCGGGGCCCGTGACCGTGTCGCCCGCGGCCGCCAGGGCCGTGTAGCTGTCCCAGCGCTCGAGCGCGCGCTGCGGGTCGACGCCGGCGGCGCGGATGCGCGTCCACGTCGTGCCGTCGACGAGGCCGCCCGAGACGGGGGTGTCGCCGTCGCGGTCGTCGGTGCCGGCGGCGAGGAAGGCGATGCGCCCGTGCGTCGAGGCGGGCATGGCCGCCAGGCCGCGCGCGACGGCCAGCGCGAGGTGGGTCGAGCGCCCGCCCTTGCCGGCGTCGGCGCCCACCCTGATCGTCGGCTCGCCGTTGCCGACGAGCGCGCGGACGGCGCCGTCGCGGCCCGCCTCGTGGCGCGCGCGATCGAGGTAGGCGGCCGCGAGCGTGTCGACGTCCTCCTCGGCGTCGCGCGAGAGCACGGCGACCTCGAGCCCGCGCGCCTCGGCGGCGCGGCGCGCCTCGGCGGGCACGCGCTCGGGCCCGGCGACGGCGCTCCAGGTGACGTGGGCGAGGCGGGGATCGCCCGGCTTGGGCGTCTCGGGCAGCTCGCCGCGCCGGCCGCGCTCGAGGTGCAGGCGCGCGACCTCGGGGATCTCCGCCTGCGTCCGCGCCACGACGTCGAGCGCGTCGGCGTACGTCGTCGGGTCGGGCGAGAAGGGGCCCGAGCCGATCGTCGCCGGCTCGCCGCCGATGACGTCGCCGAGCGCGAGCACGGTGACCGGCGCGCGCGACTCGAGCGCCAGGCGTCCGCCCTTGATGGCCGAGAGGTGCTTGCGGACGGCGTTGAGCTCGGCGATGGCCGCGCCGCCGCGCGAGACGGCGCCCGTCGCGCCGCGCTTCTCGTCGAGCGTCAGGCCGGGCGCGGGCGCGCAGAGCAGCGCGGAGGCGCCGCCCGAGAGCAGCACGAGCAGGCGATCGGAGGGCGCGAGCGCGCGCACGAACGCCAGCGCCGCCTCGCCCGCGGCCACGCTGCGCGCCGACGGCGTGGGGTGGTCGCCGGGG
>DASZWW010000044.1:0-21135 GCA_035546175.1 Polyangia bacterium | reverse complement strand
CGCGCCGACGCTCGTGAGCGCGAGCGTCAGCGCCTCCTCGGCGCGCCCCGCGTGCGCGAGGTGCCGCGCGAGCGCCGCCTGGAGGATCCCGTCGCCGGGCGCGCGCGCGAGCCCCTCGCGGAGCAGCGCCTCGGCCAGGCTGGCGTCGGAGGTCGCCGCCGCCGCTTCGGCGAAGAGGGAGGGCGGCGCCTCCGGGCGCCTCGCCGAGCGCGTGAGCCACTCGTCCGCCTCGGGCTCCCCCAGCCGCGCGAGCGCCCGCCCGTACGCGAGCGACACCTCGGCGTCGTCGCCCAGGAGCTCGAGCGCCTTGCGCAGGTCTCGGACGGCCTTCGCGAGCTGCCCCGCCTCGGCGTGGACGCGCCCCAGCGTCGCGTGCGCGCGCCCGCGCAGCTCGGCCGAGGTGGCGAGCGCGAGCGTGTGGCGGAGGGCGTCGCGCGCGGGCTCCGTGCGGCCGAGGCGCGCGAGCGCGTCACCCAGGGCCGCCCAGGCCTCGGGGACGTCGCGATCGAGGTCGACCGCCTTGCCGAACGCCGTGACGGCGTCCTCGAGATCGCCGCGCAGCGCGCGCGCCCGGCCGAGGTGGAAGAAGGCGGGCCCGAGCTTGGGAAAGCGCGTGGCGACGGCGCGGAGCCGCGCCTCGGCGTCGGCGAGGTCGCCGCGGTCGATGAGCCCGGCCGCGAGCGCGATCTCCTCGCGCGCGCCCGCGTCGCCGTCGCCCGCGAGCTCGTCGAGCGTGCCCGCGATGCGGTCGATGATGCCCATCAGCGCTCCGTCGGCTCGGCGCCCTCGTCGTCCGTCCACACGCGCTGGCGGATGTCGGCGATGCGCTCGTCGAGCGCGCGGAGGTCCTGCACGGCGGCGTCGACTGCCGCGACGTCCACCCGCGCGTCGCTGGCGGCGCCCCGCGCCTGCCGCTCGGTGCGCGCGCGGTCGAGCACCTCGGCGATCCCCTTGCCGAGGGCCTCGCCCGCCTGGGCGACGAACTCGAGCAGCCGCGCGCCGAACCCGTCGACGAGCTCGTCGAGCTTGGGGCCCACGAGCGCCGCGACGCGGTCGACGGCCTTGGGCGCCTGCTCGCGCGCCTCGGCCTTGATCTCGGCGGCGACGCGGCCCTTGAGGATGAACGCGAGCACGGGCGCGGACAGCGCGAGCACGCCGCCCACCATCGAGTTCACGAACAGGAACACCGTCGTGCCGAGCGCGCCCAGCGCGAAGACCGACGCGTCGTACTTCAGCGTGTCGACGACGATGGGCACCTTCGTGTCCGAGGGCCCGAGGGCGCCCGAGACGCTCTGCGCGACCTCGCGGATGTTCTCGTTGGTGACCTGGATGATCTGCTCGGCGAGCCGGTCGAGCTCGGCCGCGACGAGCTCGCCCTCGGCCTCGGTCCAGGCCTTCCAGGTGTCCTGCACGAAGAACGAGAGGTACCTCTGCACGTCGAGCCCGTCGACGGCGTCGATGTCGCCCGGGAGGCGCGCCCGGAGCTCGGCGGCGAAGTCGGCGAGGTCCTGCCTCACGCGCGCCTTGAGCGCCGCCGTCTCCGCGCGGATCGTCTCGGCCGCCGTCTCGAGCACCTTCTGCCCCGAGCGCAGCTTCTCCTTGGCGCGCCCGATGCGCGACTCGAGCTCGTCCATGGGCAGCTCGAGCGACCTGCGCCTGATCGCCAGGCTCTGCCGCACGAAGGCCGACAGGCGCGCGGCGTCTCCGAGCGCGTTGTCGAGCAGCAGGCGGCGCCGCTCGTTCGCCACCGTCGCGCCCAGCTCGGAGACGACGGCGGGCAGCCCGGACGCGTCGCCGTCCCCCGCGAGCGCGCGCTTCGCCGACACGGGCAGCACGACGGGCTCGGGCACGATCGCGGCCAGGTGCTTGCGCGCGAAGGCCAGCGTCTCCTCGAGCTCGGCGGCGTCGAGCAGGTCCGCCTTCGCGACCACGAAGATCAGCCGATCGCGCGAGGAGCGCAGGATGCGCTCCTCGAGGAACTGCCGCTCGGACGCGCTCAGGATCTGCGTCGCGTCGAGCAGGAACACGGCGGCGTCGGCGCGCGGCAGATAGCCGTACGTGATCTCCGCGCGCTGCTCGTTGATGTCGTTGACGCCGGGCGTGTCGACGATCGTGACGCGCTCGTCGAGGATGCCCGCCGGGTGCACGAGCTCGACGTGGTGCACCCCCTGCCCCTTCCCGTCGCCCCTGGGCTCGGGCTTGGCGGCGAGCCCATCGACTGTCAGCCACTCCGCCAGCCGCTTGACGTCGATGGCCTTGCGTTCGCCCGACTCCATGACGAGCGTCGCCCCGACCTTCTCGCCTTGCGAGATGTGCGCGAGCACGGCCGTCGTCGGCGTGATGCCCGTCGGGAGCACGGGCCCGCCGAGGAGCGCGTTGATGAACGTCGACTTGCCGTGGTTGAACTCTCCCAGCACGACGATCGTGAAACGTTCGTCGTCGAGCTTCGGCAGGCGGGTCTCCCGGACGTCGCGCGCCACGGAGGGTAACCCCGCGGCCTCGGCCGCGGTCGCGAGGTCGGCCAGCACGCCGCGGATCGCCCGCTTGCGCTCGTCGAGCGAGCCCCACGCCCGCTTGCCGTCGCGCCCGGCCGAGAGCTTCGGCGCCTTGGGGTCTCTCGACGTCATTTGAGGATCGCCAGCAGCGCTCCCACGCGCGCGTCGCACTCGTCCTTCGACAGCCCCGGAGGCGTGCCCTCCGCCGCTGGTTGGCCCGGCTTCGCGACGACGCTCTTGAAGTACGTCGTCTCGGCGAACAGGCGCAGCGCCGCGACGCGCTTGGGGAGGTACGGGTGCGTGCGCGTCAGCTCGTCGAAGCGCCCCACCGAGCGGCTCGTCTCCTCGAGCTGGCGCAGGTACTCGTCGACGTTGATGTCGCTGTAGAGCTTGCGCGAGCCGAGCGCGAGCTTGACGAGGCACGCGACCGACACGTCGAGATCGCGCGTGCACAGCAGCGCCGCCCGGTCGCAGGTGATCTCCGCGCGCCGCGCCCAGGCGTTGAGCGCGAGCACGGCGGGCTTGACGCTCCAGCGCAGGAACGCGTTGGCCGCGTGCTTGAGGAAGTGCAGCGTCGTCATGTAGACGACGTGGTTGTTCTGGATGTGGCCGCACTCGTGGCCGATGACGTCGAGCATCTCCGCGTCGGAGAGGTGGTCGATGAGCGCGGCGTTGACGACGATGCAGGGGTCGTCGGCCGTGCCGAAGGTGTGCGCGTTGAGCGCGCCGACGTTGGGAGACACGTACACGGTGGGCACCGGGATCCGCAGCGTGTCCGTGCACGTCTCGACGAGCTTGAAGAGGCGCGGGAACTGCTTGGGCGTCACCTTGACCGCCGTGCCGAGCATGCGGGTCTTCTCCACCGTCTGCCAGAGCCGAACGGTCGCCTCGACGGCCAGCGTCACGGGCCGGATGCGGTCCAGCGTCGCGCGCACCTTGAGGTCGCCGCCGTACGCGTACGCGGACCCTTCGCGGGCGCGCGCGTCGGCCGCGCCCTTGCGGGCCGCGACGTACCGCGGGAACGACAGGTCGATCTGCGGCTTGGGCACGGGTGGTCCTGGAGGGTCCTAGATGATAATAGAGTAACCCTCGCCGATGACCACCGCCGCCTCTCTCGCCCCCGACGCCGCCGCGCCGACCGAGCGCGAGACGGCGTTCATGCGCCGGGCGCTCGCGGCCGCCGAGGAGGCCGCGGGCCGGGGCGAGGTGCCCGTGGGCGCCGTCGTGGTGCTGGGCGACGAGATCGTCGCCGTGGCGCACAACGAGCGCGAGACGGCGAGCGACCCGACGGCCCACGCCGAGGTCCTGGCGCTCCGCCGCGCCGCCGCCGCGCTCGGCAGCTGGCGCCTGACCGACGCCGACCTCTACGTGACGATGGAGCCCTGCCCGATGTGCGCGGGCGCCCTCGTCAACGCGCGGATCCGGCGCCTCTACTTCGGGTGCGACGACCCGAAGGCCGGCGCCGTCCGTACTCTCTACTCCCTGCTGGACGACAAGCGGCTCAACCACCGGGTCGAGGTCGTGCCGGGGCTCCTGGCCGCCGAGGGTTCTGCCCTCCTGCGCGGATTTTTTTCGCGCCTCCGTCGCCCTTAGGGAAGCGCCCGCTCCCGGCACGGAAATCGCTCTCGAGCGACGGAACCGTCGAGAACCTGCGACGTTTTGCCGCGGCCTCTTGCGGACTCGGGTATCGGTGCGTATTTAGTCGCTCCGGATGCAAGTATCCGTAATTTTTGCGTATGACTACATACGTCAAAATCAACAGCACAATGACGTAAATCGTAAGGTTAGTTACATATGCGACAAGCCAGATTAGCTACTGTGCTCGTCCCCCCAAGTATCGTGGCCGAACGGTGGGCGACCTCGCGACGGTCCCCGCGCCAATGACCGCAGCCGGAGGAAGGTCGAATGTCGAAGGGTCAAACGAGGATTTTTGGATATCTCGGCGGTGCCGCACTCGTCGTGGGCGCCGCCATCGCGGGCTGCGACCAATGGCAGGGCGTCCAGGTGGAGCAGAGCAGCCTCGTCACGCCGAACGGCACCATCACCCAGGGCGCGGACGAGGCCCGCACGAACTGGTATCCCGATCAGCCCGGCCTCGATCCCTCGATCGTCGGCGGGCCGAACTTCAAACGGATCTTCAAGACGGCGCTGACGCTGTCGGCCGGCGAGAAGGTGCTCGCGCAGCCGCTCGTCATCAATAACGGCGCCAACGTCTTCGTCGTCACCGAGGAGAACAACCTCTACCTCCTCGACGCCGTCACGGGCGCGATCGTGAAGTCGCGCGCGCTCGGCACCGGCTACGACGCGTCGGGCGCCCTCGGCTGCGGCGACATCACGCCCCACGTCGGCATCACGGGCACGCCCGTCATCGACAACCCGAACAACACGGCCTACTTCTTCTCGAAGAGCTCCTCCGGCGCCTACACGCTCCACGGCGTCGACACGACCTCGCTCAATGACAAGACGGGCTTCCCCGTGACCATCTCGGGCACGGCCCAGAACGACTCGACGAAGACCTTCAACTCCACCGACGCGCACCAGCGCGCCGGCCTGCTCCTCATGAACGGCGTCGTCTACGGTGGCTTCGCGTCGCACTGCGACCACACGCCGTACGTCGGCTGGATCATCGGCGTCTCCACCTCCGGCACGATCAAGGCCCGCTTCGCGACGAGCGTCGGCAACGGCTCGGGCGACGGCATCTGGATGTCGGGCTCGGGCCTGTCGTCCGACGGCGCGGGCAACATCCTCTTCGCGACGGGCAACCCGCAGGGCGCCAGCCCCACCTGGCCCTCGACCATCGCCAGCAACGCGCCGCCCGCGAACCTCGACGAGTCGGCGGTGCGCGTCGTCGTGCAGGCCGACGGCAGCCTCAAGGCGACGGACTTCTTCGCGCCCTTCAACGCGCAGAGCATGGGCGACGACGACCTCGCGGGCGGCGGCATCATCTCGCTGCCGTCGCAGTTCGGGACGACCAGCGTCCCGCACACGGCCATCATCGTCGGCAAGGCCGGGCTCTTCTACCTCCTCAACCGCGACAAGCTCGGCGGCTTCAAGACGGGCGGCGGCAACGGCAACGCCGTGCTGAGCGAGATCAACCTCAACGGAGGCACGTGGGGCCACCCGGCCGTGTGGCCCGGCGACGGCGGCTACGTCGCCGTGACGACGAACGGCGGCGCGAACGCGCAGACGGGCTACCGCCTGCAGCTCCTCAAGTACGCGGTCAACGGCTCGAACCCCAGCTTCACCGTGGTGGGCTACGCGACGTCGCCCAACGGGACCGT
The DNA here is from genome assembly GCA_035546175.1 of Polyangia bacterium. Classification (GTDB taxonomy): domain Bacteria; phylum Myxococcota_A; class Polyangia; order Fen-1088; family Fen-1088; genus DASZFV01. The sequence goes on along the minus strand of DASZWW010000044.1, from coordinate 15,359 downwards.
CAACCAGGCAGGCGGGCCGCCCATCGACAACTTCGGCGCTTACGCCGGCTCGCCCACCGTGACCTCGAACAGCACCAACGCGGGCTCCGCCGTCTTCTGGGCCGTCGGCAACTCGAACCTCCGCGCCTACAAGATCTCGAGCAACAACCTCAGCCTGATCTTCACGGACAACATCAGCAACCAGGCGAAGTTCTCGACCGTGGGCGTCGGCAGCGGCCGCGTCTACGTCGGGACCGGCGACGGCAACGTCATCGGCTACGGCGCCGGCACGGCGTCCGTCTCGGGACCGGCGGTCGGGTTCGGGAACGTCAACGTCGGCTCGCAGAGCACGATGACGGCGACGATCACGGCCAATCAGAACCTTCAGATCACCGGCCTCGCGGTCACGCCGTCGACCTTCACGCTCGGCACGTCGTCGCCCGCCCTACCCGCCACCTTGAGCTCGGGCCAGTCCCTCACGGTCCCGGTCACCTTCAAGCCCACGGCGGCGGGCCCCGTCACGGGCGCCATCAACGTGACCATCAGCGGCGGCGGCGGTGGATCGATCGCCCTCAGCGGCACCGGCGTCGTGAGCGGCCCTCAGCTCAACGTCACGCCGGCGACGGTGTCGTTCGGCGGCATCACCACCGGCACGAACAAGCAGATCTCCGTCCTCATCCAGAACACGGGCAACCAGACGCTCACCTTCGGGACCTCGACGCTGCCTTCGGCGCCCTTCTCCGTCACGGGGGTCCCCGCGGCCAACGCGACGCTGGCGGCGGGCGCGAACGTCACCGCGACGGCCACGTTCGCGCCGACGACGGCCGGCACCTTCTCCGCCAACCTGGTCGTCAACAGCAACGGCGGCAACCTCACGATCCCCCTCTCGGGCTCCGCGGGCACGGCGCCGCACATGGTGATCACGCCGCTGTCGATCGACTTCGGCACGACGAGCGCGGGCGTCGCGGTCACGAAGAGCTTCACCATTCAGAACACGGGCGGCACCGACCTCCAGATCGTCAAGTCGAAGCCGCCGGCGCTCGGCCAGTTCGTGGCCACGACGACGCTCAACGAAGGCTCGGCCCTGCCGGCCGGTCAGACGCTCACGGAGACCGTGAAGTTCTCGTCGACCACGGGCGGCACCTTCAACGACGTCTGGGTCATCACGGGCAGCGACAGCTCGACCGCCGTGAACGTCGCGTTCACGGGCACGGTGTCCGCTCCCCTCTCACGCACGGGCTGGACCGCGACGGCCTCGAACACGGGCGGCACCGACGTGCCCGGGAACGCCATCGACGCGAGCACGACGTCGCGCTGGTCGACGGGCGTGGTCATGGCGGCTGGCATGTGGTTCCAGGTCGACATGGGCGCGGCCCAGACCGTGAACCAGATCCAGATGGACTCGGCGAACGGCGACTACGCGCGCGCGTTCTCGGTGTACGTCACCGACGACCCGAACAACCTGGGGACGGCGGTGGCGACGGGGACGGCCTCGACGACGCCGGTGGTCGTGCCGTTCACGGCGAAGAGCGGCCGGTACATCCGCGTCGTCCTCGGCACGATCCCCGCAGGCACGACGTCGTGGTGGTCGATCCAGGACTTCAACGCCTTCGGCTCGGCCGGCGGTGGCACCGGCGCCGGCGGCAGCGGCGGCAGCGGCGGCTCGGGCGGCAGCGGCGGCGCGGGTGGCGCGGGCGGTTCGGGCGGCAGCAGCGGTGCCGTGCTCATCGACGCGGGCAGCACGACGGCCGTCTCGCCCTACGTCGCGGACGTCGACTTCACGGGCGGCAGCACGATCAACCACGCCAACACGATCGACGTGTCGGGCGTGACGAACCCGGCGCCGGCGGCCGTCTACCAGACGGCGCGCATCGGCGGCTTCACCTACACCATCCCGGGCTTCGCGGCGAACTCGAGCCACACGATCCGCCTGCACATGTGCGAGACGTATCACACGGCCGCGGGCCAGCGCACGTTCAACATCACCATCAACGGCACCCAGGTGGCCACCGGCTTCGACATCTGGGCCACCGCCGGCGCGACGAACAAGGCGATCGCCCCGCAGTACACGGCGAACGCCAACTCCAGCGGCCAGTACGTCATTCAGTTCACGACGGTCGTCGACAACAGCCTCGTCTCGGGCATCGAGATTCACTGACGGTCCGCGCGCGGGAGCGCTGGCCGCTCCCGCGCGCTGCTACGTTCCGCAGCTGGCGCAGGCGTTGTCGGCGCAGCCGCCGGAGACGCACTGGCGTCCGAGCTGGCAGGCGGCGCCGAGCCCGAGGGGCGCGACGCAGCTCCGCGAGCCGTCGCCGTTCTCCTGACAGAACGAGTCGATGCAGAGGGAGTCGTCGCCCATCGTCGAGCCGCAGGGCTGGCCGGCGTGCCCACCCGCCTCGCAGACGAACGTCTGCTCGTTGCACGACGCCCAGCCCGCGCACCCGGTGGGCGCGCCGTTGCACGAGGCGCCGACCCCGATGCGGGGACGGCACTGCAGGTTGTCGCAGTACTCGGTGCCGATGCAGTCGAAGTCCTGGCCGCACTGGCTGCCCGCCGCGATCGGGACGCACTTCGCGTTCACGAAGTCGCAGCGCAGGCCGGGGCCGCACGCGGGCTCGCTGTCGAGGCCGCACGGGTCGCTCAGCTTGCCGTACGCGACGCAGACGCCCTCGAGGCAGGTGACGATCCCCGGGTAGCAGAACGGCACCTCCGTGCACGGGTCGCCGATCTGGTCGCCGAGGGTCACGCAGACGCTCTCGACGCACGTGTTGGCCGCGAACTCCTGGGGCGCCCAGCAGGCGCCGTTGGGGGGGCACTCGTAGTCGTTGTGGCAGGGCGCGTTGGCGGGGAGCAGGCCCTCGAAGGTCTTCGCGAAGCAGAAGTTCTCGGGCGTCGCGCAATCGCGGTCGGCGCTCTGGGCGCGCAGGCAGGCCGCGGCGATCTCGGGGTGGAACCGGATGGTGCCGGCGGCGATGAGCTCGTCGAAGCGCGAGCACGGCATGTACGAGTCGCGATACGCCTTCCAGTCGGCCGCCGAGCCCCCCAGGCAGCGCGCGCTGAAGGCGGCCGTCTGCTCTCGCTCCTGCGCGCAGAACGTCGCCGCCGACAGCGGGGCGCTCACGCCCGAGTCGATGTTCGGCGAGCTCGGCGACGATCCGCACCCCACGAGCCATGCCGCGGTGGCGAGCGCGGCGTACGCCGCCGGCCCGCTCGGCGCGCTCCGCTCCATGGGGCGGACATATCAGGTCGAGCGCTCGGGGTCCACCCACGGAGCCTCGGGCGGGGCGCGGAGGGCCGCAGCCAGGGCGGTCGTCAGAGCGCCGTGGCGCTCACGAACTGATAGAGCACGATGCCGACGAAGACGAGCACGACCGTGAAGAAGATGGCGCGCTTCATGTCGCCCGCGATGCGCGCGCCGCGATCGATCCGGCGCGTGATGCGGCGCGGGTCGTCCGTCGTCTGTTGCTTCCCCGTCGGCGTGAACAAGGCCGCGTTGGCGTCGGCGGGAGTCCGGTAACCGGACCGGCCGCTGTCCTTTTTCGGCGGGTAGGGAGGCATCTGCTGCATCTGCTGAACCAGCATGAAACGGGGGCGTGTTTCGCGCCAGTGGCAAAAATATCGTCTGGAGTCGACAACGTACTCACCGTATTAATATTCCCTCGAGCGTGACCCCCCGCTCCAGGAAGGGCCGCGCGTGAAAATACGGACGACGAAGAAACACGATCTTGACCTGCCCCTGCGCGAGGACATTCGCTACCTCGGGCGCATCCTCGGCGACACCATCCGCGAGCAGGCGGGCCCTAGGGTCTTCGAGCTCGTCGAGCGGATCCGCCAGAGCGCCATCCGCTACCGGCGCGACCAGGACGGACGGAGCCTCCGCACCCTCGAGCGCACGATCGGCGGGCTCGGTCAGGACGACGCGACGAACGTCGTCCGCGCGTTCAGCTACTTTCACCACCTGGCCAACGTCGCCGAGGACGTTCACCACGACCGGGTGCGCCGGGCGCACGAGGCGCGCCGCGCGCCGCCGGGGGCGGGCAGCCTGGCGTTCGCCCGGGCGCGCCTGCGGGCGGCGAACGTCCCGCCCCGTCGCATCCAGGCCTTCTTCGAGCAGGCGCGCGTCGAGCCCGTCCTGACGGCGCACCCGACCGAGGTCCAGCGCAAGAGCATCCTCGATCGGCAGCGCGCGATCCGGGCCGGGCTCGCGGCGCTCCCGCGCGGGGGCGCCGACGGCGTCATCGACGAAGCGATCGACGAGGAGCTCCGGCGCGAGGTCCTCGTTCTATGGAAGACCAACGAGCTGCGGGCCGAGAAGCCGACGGTCATCGACGAGATCGAGAACGGCCTCGGTTACTTTCGCGGCACGTTCCTCGAGATCGTTCCGCGGCTCTACGGCGACGTCGAGGACGGCTTCCCGGCGGCCGAGCGGCCGCCGCCCTTCCTGCGCGTCGCCAGCTGGATGGGCGGCGACCGTGACGGCAACCCGCACGTCACGCACGCGGTGACGGGCCGCGCGCTCGAGCTCCAGGCCCAGGTCGCGTTCGACCACTACCTGCGGGAGATCCACGCCCTCGGCAGCGAGCTGTCGCTGGCCGCGAAGTACAGCGCCGACTCCGAGGAGCTCGACGCCCTGGGCGCGCGCTCACCCGACCGCGCGGCGAGCCGGCGCGACGAGCCGTTCCGGCGCGCGCTCACCGGCATCTACGCCCGCGTCGCCGCGACGGCGAAGCGGCTCGCGCCCGAGGTCCTCGTGCCGCACACGGCGGTCGGTCCGGCGGCGCCGTACGCCGCGCCCGAGGAACTCGGCGCCGATCTGGACATCATCCACAACGCGCTCGTCGGCGCCGGCTGCGGCCGCCTCGCCGCGGGCCGCCTGCGGCTCCTGCGGCGCGCCGTCGAGGTCTTCGGGTTCCACCTCGCGTCGCTGGACATCCGCCAGCACAGCGAGGTGCACGCCCGGGTGGTCCACGAGCTCACGCGCCGCGCGACGGGCGTCGACGTCTACGAAGGCCTCGACGAGGGCGAGCGGCAGAAGCTCCTCCTGCGTGAGCTCGTGCCCGCGCGCCCCCTGGTCTCGCCGCACGTGGAGTACGGTCCCGAGACGGCGGAGTCGCTCGCGACGTTGCGCACGGTGGCGTCGCTGCACGGGCGCTACGGCGCGCGCGCCGTCCCCAACTACGTCATCTCGATGACGGCCGGCCCCAGCGACGTCCTCGAGGTCGCGCTGCTCCTCAAGGAGGCGGGCCTGCTCGTGCCCGGCGAGGAGCCGCGCTCCGCGGTCAACATCATCCCGCTCTTCGAGACGATCGAGGACCTGCGCGCCTGCGGCGGCATCATGCACGCGCTCTTCTCGCTGCCCTACTACCGGCAGCTGCTCGAGAGCCGCGGCGATCTCCAGGAGGTCATGCTCGGCTACTCCGACAGCAACAAGGACGGCGGCTTCCTCACCTCGAACTGGGAGCTCTACAAGGCCGAGCGCGCGCTGGTCGACGTCTTCGCGAAGCACGGCGTGCGCCTGCGGCTCTTCCACGGCCGCGGCGGCACGGTGGGGCGCGGCGGCGGTCCGAGCTATCACGCCGTGCTCGCGCAGCCGCGCGGCAGCGTCAACGGGCAGCTCCGCCTCACCGAGCAGGGCGAGGTCATCGCCAGCAAGTACGCCGACCCCGCGGTGGGCCGCGTGAACCTCGCGACGCTGATCGCGGCCACGATGGAGGCGACCCTCGTCGGCCCGCACGACGAGGCGGTCGACGTCGAGGACGGGGAGGACGAGCTGTTCAGCGACACGCTGGAGACGCTCTCCGCGCACGCCTTCCGCGCCTACCGCGCCCTCGTCTACGAGACGCCGGGGTTCATCCGCTATTTCCGGGAGGCGACGCCCATCAACGAGATCGGCGACCTCAACATCGGCAGCCGCCCGGCGAGCCGCAAGACCACGGATCGCATCGAGGACCTGCGGGCGATCCCCTGGGTCTTCAGCTGGGGCCAGTGCCGCCAGAGCCTGCCGGGCTACTACGGGTTCGGCTCGGCCGTGCGCGCCTTCCTCTCGAAGGACCGCGCGGCGCGCCTCGGGCTCCTGCGCGCGATGTACAAGCGGTGGCCGTTCTTCGGCACGCTCGTCGACAAGCTCGAGATGGTGCTGTCCAAGACCGACATGGGCATCGGCGCGCGCTACGCCGGGCTCGTCCGCGACCGCCGCCTGCGCGACCTCGTCTGGAAGCGCATCGAGCGCGAGCACGACGACACGCTCGGCGCCGTCTTCGCCATCACGGGCGCCAAGGCGCTCTTGCAGGGCAACGTCTCGCTGGCGCACAGCCTGCGCAACCGCACGCCCTACATCGATCCGCTCAACCACCTGCAGGTCGAGCTCTTGCGCCGGCTGCGCGCGGGCCGCGGCGACGCCGACGAGATCCGCCGCGCCGTCCACCTCACGATCAACGGCGTCGCCGCGGGCCTCCGCAACAGCGGCTGACGTCCCCCGATGAGCGGCTAGAATGAGAGACGTCATGGCGAAGGGGCTCTCCTCGCGGGCGCGGGGCGACGACGAGAAGGCGCGGCGCGAGCGCGGGTCGCCCCGTCGGAGCTCGGGCCGCTGACCCGCCGCGAGGAGATGCTCATGGACCGGAACCTGGCGCTCGAGGTGGTGCGCGTGACGGAGGCGGCGGCCCTCGCGGCGGCGCGCTTCGTGGGGCTCGGCGATCACGACGGCGCGGACCAGGCGGCGACGGAGGCGATGCGCGGGACGTTCGGATCGCTGCACGTGCGCGGCACCGTCGTCATCGGCGAGGGCGAGCGCGACGAGGCGCCCATGCTCTACATCGGCGAGAAGCTGGGCGACGGCGCGCCCGACGCGCCGGCCGTCGACATCGCCGTCGACCCGCTCGAGGGCACGAACCTGTGCGCGAACGGCGCGCCGGGGGCCCTGGCCGTGGTGGCGATGGCCGAGCACGGCCGCTTCCTCAACGCGCCCGACACGTACATGGAGAAGCTCGCCGTCGGTCCGGCCATCGGCCCCGGCGTCGTCGACATCCGGCGCAGCCCGACGGCCAACCTCGCCGCCATCGCGCGCAAGAAGGGCGTGGGCGTGAAGGACCTGACGGCGGTCATCCTCGATCGGCCCCGCCACGCCGAGCTCATCGCCGAGGTGCGCGCCGCGGGCGCGCGCATCCGTCTCATCACGGACGGCGACGTGGGCGGCGCGATCGCGACGTCGGATCCCGACGCGGCCATCGACGTGCTCATGGGCACGGGCGGCGCGCCCGAGGGCGTGCTCGCCGCCGCGGCGCTGCGCTGCATGGGCGGGTACATGCAAGGCGTGCTGCGCCCGCGCAACGACGAGGAGATCGCGCGCGCCGAGCGCATGGGCGTCGCCGACATCAACCACGTCTTCGAGATCGACGAGCTCGCGGGCGGCGACGTCATGTTCGCCGCCACGGGGATCACCGGAGGCTTCCTGCTGCGCGGCGTCCACTTCCTGCCCGACGGCGCGCAGTCGTCGTCGCTCGTCATGCGCTCGCGCTCGGGCACCGTCCGCCGCATCAACACGCGGCACGTGTTCCACGGAACGCCGAGCTACCCCGCCCCGCGGCCCACGCTCCCCAAGTGACCCCGGGGCTCAGAGGTCCGGCGGCTCGGCGGGCTCGAGCGTAGCGCGCGAGGAGCGGTGAGCGCCGGACCAATCAGGCGCACAACGGCCCTCGACCGCAGCCGGCTCCGCGGCGGAGGAGGCGATCTCCTGGACCGTCACGTGCAGCCGGAGCGTGCAGCCGCCGTCTGGATGCCGCCGGCAGCGCTCGAGATCGACGAGCTCGGGGGAGAGCCCGCGGACGATCTTTGCGCCGGGCTCGACCCGGACGATCGAGACGTCGTCGACGCCGACCGGGTGGGCCGAGGCGGCGGTCGGCGCGGACGCCGTGACCCCGGCGCGGTCGACAGAGACGTAGCGAGCGCGCGGGCCCGCGTTCGAGACCGTCACCTCGCGATCGGTGCACGAGATGACCAGGCTCTCGAGGTCCCCGGCCCGCAGCCACGCAGGCAGGGCGACGAGCGCCGCCGCGGCCCCGCCGGTCGCCGCGGCCATGGCCAGCAGCGCCACGCCGCGCGCGGCCTGACGGGCGGGCGTGGCGGCCGGGACGGGCACGGCCTGGGCGCGTCCCTCCGCGCGGAGGAGGAGCCACCCGCCCGCGACGTCGAGCGCGATGATGGCGAACATCGTCGCGTAGGTGAAGTTCGAGACGAAGTGGCCGCCCTGATGCGACGAGAAGAGCGCGACGAACGCGTAGACGACGCCCCCCCCGAGCAAGAGGGCCGTCCCGGGGCGGCGGGCGCACGCGTGGCCCCCTCCCGGGATGATGAGGCCGATGGCGGCCTTGCGCGGGTCAGGCGCGAGGTGAACGGAAGCGTCTCCGCGCTCGGGCGCCGCCGCCGAGAGCTCCTCGACGAGCGCGGGGTGTCGGAGGTCCTCGAGGATCGCGCGCGCCTGGGCCACGGACGCGTCGGCGACGAGGAGTCGGATCTCGAAGAGCTGCGGCCCCACGCCGAGGAGCGCGCTGTTGACGTGCTCGACGCGCGCCTCGATGGCCTCGCCCCGCAGCGCCTCGGCGAGCATCTCGGCCTCGACGGGATCGGTCGTGACGTGGACCGTCGTGAAGCCGTCCGCCGCCATGGGTCGATCTTGAGCGAGACCACGCCGTTCGGAAAGCGAAAAGCGCGTCAGCGCGGCGCGGGGCGCCGCGCGCCGCCTCGCGCGTCGATGTTGATCGACAGGACCATGTCGGAGAGCGCGTTGGTGACGGCCCGCGCGCGGCCCATGATCCAGTCGACCGTCAGCAGGAGCGGCAGCAGCTCGAGAGGCAGGCCCACCGTGTTGAGCACGAGGGCGAGCGAGACGAGGCCCGCCTCGGGGACGCCCGCGACGCCCATGGCGGCGACGAGGCAGGAGCCGGCGGCGACGAGCTGCTGGCCGATGGAGAGCTCGATGCCGTGGGCCTGGGCGACGAAGAGCACGGCCATGCCCTCGTAGAGGATGATGCCGTCGTTGTTGAAGTTCGTGCCCACGCAGGCGCCGAGCGCCGAGGCCGCGCGCGAGACGCCCATGCGATCGAGCGCCGCCAGCGTGAGCGGCAGCGTCGCCAGGCTCGAGCCCGCGCCCATGGCGTAGACGACGGGGTCGCGCGCCGCGGCCCAGAAGCGGCGCAGGGGGAAGCGCGCCACGAGCACGAGGAGCAGCTGATAGACGACCACGATCTGCACGCACATGCCGAGCAGCCCCGCGCCGAGGTAGGCGCCGAGCCCCTTGAGGGGCGCGAGCCCGTACTCGCCGACCGTCTTGGCGACGACCCCGAAGACGGCGACGGGGACGAGGGCGACGACCCAGCCGAGCACGATCTCGCTGACGCCGTGGAGCGCCGACACGAGCTCCTCGAGGACCTCGGCGCGGTCGGGAAAGCGCCGGCGCAGCGCGCGCACGGCGAACCCGAAGAGCAGCGCGAGCAGCACGACCGACAGCACGAGGTTGTCGATGAACGGCTGCAGCAGGTTCGACGGCACGTAGCCGGAGATCGTCTTGACGACCTCGATCTTCTTGTCGGTGAGCGCGCCCGCCGCGCCCGCCCCCTTGAGCCCGCGCAGGTCGAGCAGGCGCCCCGGCTGGAAGACGTTCGAGATGACGAGGCCGAGCGCGAGCGCGACGGCAGCGCTGCCCGCCGCGAACCCGAACATGACGGCGCCTTGCCGCCCGCGCACCTCCGTCTTGAGGATCGCGTCCACGATCGCCAGGAAGAGCAGCGGCGTCGCGACCGCCTTGATGAGCTGGATGACCAGCCGGCCGAGCTCGCCGAGCGGCTCGGCGCGCGCGCCGAGCAGCGGCCCGAGGGCGAGCCCGACCGCCATGCCGATCGCGATCTGGAGCGACAGCGGGAGGCGGCGCATGACCGCCATCTTAGCCGACGTGATCCGGCTCGACGTTCGGCTTATGCTGCGCGCATGGCGAAGAGCTCCGGCGCCGGCGGCGTCTACATCGGGACCGACAGCGGTGCGACGATGTCGAAGGTGGGCGGCGTGTGGGCGGACGGCACGACCATCTCGACGCGGCTGTCGCAGCGGCCCACGAACTTCCAGCTCGGCCCGGCGGCCGTGCTCGAGGGGTGGGTCGCGGCGGTCGACAAGTTCCTGGGCGACAACGGGCTCGCCTGGGAGCAGGTGTCGGCCGTGGGCCTCGCGATCCCGGGGCCGTACCAGCGCTACGGCGTGCTCGGCCACTCCGCCAACCTGCCGGCGAGCTTCGACGGCTGGGACGTGCAGACGGCGTACAGCCAGGCGCTCGCCCAGAAGGCGGGGCGCGCCGTCCCGCTCGTCGTCGGCAACGACGGCGCGCTCGGCGGCGTCGGCGAGGCGCAGCGCGTGCGCGGCGCGGGCAACGGCGGCGTGCTCATGCTCGCGCCGGGCTCGGGGCTCGGCTCGGCGTACATCGCGCCCTCCGGCCTGCCGCTCGAGGGCGACACGCTCGCGGGTATGGAGACGGCGCACATGCCGGCCGCGCTGCACCTGCTCGACGCGAAGGCGTACCTGTGCGGCTGCGGGCGCCGGTGGGGCTGCGCGGAGCTCTACACGACGCTCGCCGGCCTCCCCTACCTCCTCGAGGAGAAGCTCCCGGCGCACCCCGACCACCCGCTCGCGAAGTCGACGGGGACGCCCAAGGAGAAGGCCATGGCGCTGCGCGGCCTCGCGCAGAAGGGCGACGCGCTCGCGGTCGAGCTCTTCGACTTCCAGGCGCGCGCCATGGGCCTGCACATCGCCAAGCTGTGCATGGTGCTCGACCCCGAGTTCGTCGTCATCGGCGGCGGCCTCATGGATCCCGAGAGCACGACCGAGGCCTTTCGCGCGCGCTATCTGCAGACGATCTCCGAGACGGCGCGCCCGCACCTGTGGCCGCAGCAGCGCGACCGCATCACGATCCTGCCCTCGACGCTCGGCGAGCTCTCCCAGGCCATCGGCGCCGCGCTCGTCGCGCTCTACCGCAGCCGGGGCTGACCAGCGGGATCGACACCGCTACTGGCAGTCGACGGCCGGGAAGGTCACGTGCGTCGTGCAGGGCGTCGGCGCGTGGTCGTCGGTGATGGCGACCGTGAGGGTCTGCATGCCCGTCGCGCCGCAGGTGTACTCGGTCGTGGCGACCGCGGCGTTCGCGAACGTTCCCGAGCTGGCCGTCCACGCGTACGTCAGCGTGTCGCCCGGGTCGGAGTCCGCGCCCGTGACGGTCACGTCGATCGGCGTCGAGCCCATCGTCCCCTGCGGCGAGATGAAGTAGCTCGCCAGCGTCGGACAGTGATCGCCGGGCACGATCGCGCCGCTGACGACGACCGAGCCCAGGACCCCGCCGTCGCCGGGCGAGACGTCGCACTGGAGGTTGACGCTGACCGGCACCGACTGGCCGGCGACGACGTTGAAGGCGGAGCTCGTGCCCATGCAAGAGACGCCCGTGGACGTCATGGCCGACATCGTCACGGTGTCGCCCATGCCCGGAGGCATGCTGGAGATGAACGAGATCGACCGGTTCCCGCTCGTGTTGAGCATGCCCGAGGCCACGACCGCGCTCGACGACGAGAGGACCTGCCAGGAGACGCTGCTGACCGACTCGCCGTCGGGCAGCGTCAGCGCGAGGCGCATCTCGCCGAGATCGCCGCCGGGGGCCTTGTCGCCCGCGCAGTTGAGGGAGAGCAGAGCGCCCAGGATCAAGGAGGCCCCGCGACCAACGCTTCGAAGTGCACCGTGTGAGTTCTTCATGCGGCGCACCCTAGCCCAGGCCGGGCGCGGCGAACCCGCCGCGGGCGAACGTTGGGCAAACGTTTTCGCGGTTGCCACCAGCTTTGCAGTTCGTGCGCTCGCGGCCCGGCCGGCGATGTAAGCGGGACGACGCGAAGGCTCGCGGGGCCGCGGGGGGTGTAAGCGGGGCAACCAGGCCGGTCGCGAGGAGCGTGGCACGGCGCTGGCAACCCTCGCCGCGCATGCGACTGACGTTCGATCGAGGGACGCTGCTGCTCGAGGACGCGCCGCCGGGGGTCGAGGCGGCGGATTTCCCGGGGTTTCTTTGGGACGAGCGCGTGGGCGCGCTGCGGGCGCCGGCGCGGCTCGCCTACCCGCTGGCGGCGGCGCTGCGGCGACGCGAGGTGCCGCTCTCGGACGCGCCCCGGCCGAAGCTCGTCCCGCCGTCCAGCATCCGACCGGTCTCGCTGCGGCCCTATCAGCACGCCGCCCTGCTGGCGTGGCGGCGCGCGGGCCGGCGGGGCGTCGTCGTGCTGCCGACGGGCGCGGGGAAGACGCGCGTCGCGCTGGCGGCCATCGCGCAGACGCGGACGCCGTGCCTCGTGCTCGTGCCGACGCGCGCGCTGCTCGCGCAGTGGGTCGCCGCGCTCGGCGACATCTATGACGGGCCCATCGGGCGCTTCGGGGACGGCGACCGCGTGCTCGCGCCCCTCACGGTCGCGACGTTCGCGGGCGCGTACCGGCACATGGCCGCCATCGGCGATCGCTTCGGCATGCTCGTCGTCGACGAGGCGCACCACTTCGGGACGGGCGCGTTCGACGAGGCGCTCGAGATGTCGATCGCGCCCGTGCGCCTCGGGCTCACGGCGATGCCGCCCGCGCCGGGGCCGGTGGCGACGCGGCTCGCGGCGCTCGTGGGGCCGCCGGTGTTCGAGCTCGGCGTCGCGGATCTCGCCGGGCGCTGGCTCGCGCCGCTCCGGCGCGTCACCCTGCGGCTCGCCCTCGACGACGAGGAGCGGCGCGAGTACGACGCGCTCGTCGCGGTGTACCGCGAGGCCGTGCGCGCCTTCATGGGCAGCCACCTCGGCGCGTCGTGGGAGGACTTCCTGCGCGAGGCGTCGCGCACCGACGAGGGCAGGCGCGGCATCGCGGCCTGGCGGCGCGCGGCCCGGCTGCTCTCGTTCCCGCGCTGCAAGCGCGAGGCGCTCGCGACGCTGCTGGCGCGCCACCGCGAGCAGCGCACGCTCGTCTTCGTGGCGCACAAGGACACGGCGTACCAGATCGCGCGCGAGCACCTCATCATGCCGCTGACGTCCGAGATCGGGCGCGACGAGCGGCAGGCGACGCTCGAGCGGTTCAGGACCGGCGAGCTGCGCGCCCTCGTCTCGGCCCAGGTCCTCAACGAGGGCATCGACGTGCCCGAGGCGGAGGTGGGCATCGTCGTCGCCGGGCGCATGGGCGAGCGGGAGCACGTGCAGCGCGTGGGGCGGCTGCTGCGGCCCGGGCCGGGGAAGCAGGCCTTGCTCTACGAGCTCGTCGTGGCGCAGTCGGGCGAGGTCCGCCAGGCGGAGAAGAGGAGCGCAGGCCTTGCTGCCCGAAGGCGACCTGCCGCTTAGGCTCTTCGAGCGCGCCGCGTTCTTCGACTTCCTCGGCCCGCAGGACGAGCCCTGGCTGCGCGTGCTGCTCGGCGAGCTGGCGCGCTTCGAGGGGCGGCGGCGCCGCGAGCTCGCCGAGCGCCTCGCGGAGCCGCTGCCGTGCGAGGCGCCCTACCTCAAGCGGCGCGCGGCCACGCGGGTCCTGCTGCGGCTGTGGCGGCGCGAGCGCGCCGCCGCCGTGTCGCCGCTCGAGGCCCGCGCGCGGCTGTTCCGCGCCGCGGGCGCGGCCGCGGCGTCCCGGGACGAGCACCTCGCGCGCGTCGCGGCGTCCTTCGGCGTCGCACCGGCCACGCTCGAGGAGTCGCTGTTCGCGGACCTGCCGGGCGAGCGCGTCGTGCGCGCCCCCGAGCCGCCGCCCGAAGTGGCCGAGGTCGTCCTGCGCACCAACCTCGCCGTCGTGCAGGGGGTGCTGATGCGCGCGTCGACGATCGACCTGGCCGTCGAGGGCGGCGTGCGGCCCATCGTGCGTCTGGCGAAGCTCCGCGGTCTGCTGTGCGTCGTCGTCGAGCCGCCCGGCGCGGAGCCTCGTCTGCAAGTGTCGGGTCCGTTCTCGCTGTTCCGGCACACGCTGCTCTACGGGCGCGCGCTGGCCGAGCTCGTGCCTCACCTCGCGTGGTGCGCGCGCTTCGAGCTCCGCGCGGCGTGCTCGCTGCGCGGCCGCGTCGTCGAGGTGGCCGTCGAGAGCGGCGCGCCCATCTTCCCCGCCTCGCCGCCGGCGCCCTTCGACAGCGCGCTCGAGGAGCGGTTCGCGCGCGACCTCACGCGCCTCGCCTCGGGCTGGGACCTCGTGCGCGAGCCGCAGGCCGTCCGCGCGGGCGGCACCCTGGTCTTCCCCGACTTCCTGCTGCGCCACCGGCTCGATCCGCGCCGCCGTGTCCTCGTCGAGGTCGCGGGCTTCTGGACGCCGCAGTACCTCTCGACGAAGCTGGCGCGGCTCGCCGAGGCGCAGCTGCCGCCCTTCATCCTGTGCGTCGACGAGGCGCGGGCCTGCGCGCTCGGGAAGCTCCCCGCGAGCCTGTCGGTCGTCCCCTTCCGGCGGCGCGTCGACGCGGCCGCCGTCCTGCGCCGCGCGGAGGAGCTGACCTCTCAGGGCACGTTCTGGTAGCGTACCTGCTTCCAGGCGGCGTCGCGGCAGAGCCCGCAGGTCGCGGGCGGGAAGAACATCGGCTTCGCCGAGGCGTCGCCCATGAGCTCGAGACGGAACCACGCCAGCGTCGGCGCCAGCATGGCGGGGCCCATGGCGTCCTCGTGCACGCCGATGAAGGCCGCCTGCACGAGCTCCGTCTTCGCGTTCGCGTAGATCTGCGTGGCGACGGCGCCCGTCGGGTCGCGGGTGTCCATCGTGGCGTTGATGTTGAACATCGGCGCCGTCTGCTTGCCCACGATCGACGTGTCGCTCTCGAACGAGAGGATGGGCATGAGGGGCAGCGTCGTCGTGAGGGCGAGCGGGCCGGGCTTCTGCGCGCCGGCGGCGATCGTCGCGCCGCCCCCCTGCGAGTGTCCCGCGGCGCCGACGTGGGCCGGGTCGAGCGCGCCGAAGTAGGGGCCGCCGGCCCGCGCGTTCTCCGCGATCAGCCAGTCGATGCCTGCCTTGTGGGTCCCGCCGCCCGCCGTCGACATCGAGTGGCCCGCGATCACCACGAAGCCGTGCGAGGCCCAGTGCTCGAGGAGCTTCTGGTAGTCGGACAGGGAGAAGAGCGTGCCATTGGCCCAGCTGACGATGGGGTGACGGCGGCCCTCCGCGCCCAGCGTCGCCGGCCGGAAGACGTCGTACGCCCCGCCGGGGCCCGTGTTCACATCGCGGGCGATCGGGAACGGCCCGGACGCGCCGTAGTCGGTGACCGGCGGCCATGCCCCGGCGCCCCCGTCGCCGACGGGCGTCCCGCCGTCGGGAGGAGGCGGCGGGCCCAGGGGCGCGCCGCACTGGGTGCCGGGGACGTCGCTCGGCGGACAGGCGGCGGCGTC
>DASZWW010000043.1:0-9275 GCA_035546175.1 Polyangia bacterium | reverse complement strand
GTGCTGCTCGCCGTGAGCGGCTCCGAGCCGGCGCGCAAGGCCGGCGTGGCGCGCGCCGGCCTCGTCGCGCCGACGCTCGAGGTGGGCCGGCAGCTGCTCGACTTCGACGGCGACGGGTACGCGGGCTGGCTGGGCGGCGGCGACTGCAACGACCACGATCCCGACATCCACCCCGAGGCCATCGACTTCCCGAACGACGGCATCGACTCCGACTGCGACGGCCAGGACGCCGCCGAGGGCGCGCCGCCCCCGGCCGTCATGGCGCCCGTCCCGCCCAGCGTCCCCGCCGACCTCAACCTCCTCTTCATCACGATCGACACGCTGCGCGCCGCCCACCTCGGGTGCTACGGCTACGCGCGTCCGACGTCGCCTGAGATCGATCGCCTCGCGGGCGAGGGCACGCTGTTCGAGAACGGGTGGGCGCACGCGCCGTCGACCCGCTACTCGATGCCCGCCATGGCCTCGGGCCGCTGGCCGTCGGCCATCGAGTGGGACGAGTCGATCTGGTGGCCGCGCATGGGCCGCGGCGTGCGCACGCTGGCCGAGGCCCTCCACGACGACGGCTACTTCACGGGCGGTATCTTCAGCTTCAACTACTTCGCGGCCGCCGACCGGCGCGGCTTCGAGCGCGGCATGGACTTCTACGACACCTCGCTCGCCGCCCTGCACGTGTCCGTCAACGGCCCCATGGAGTCGCGCGGCTCCTCCTCGCGCGAGCTCGCCGACGCGACGATCAAGTTCCTCGACGCCCACAAGGACCGCCGCTTCTTCCTGTGGGTGCACTTCTACGATCCGCACCTCGCCTACGAGCCGCACCCCGAGGTGCCCTCCTTCGGGACCGAGCGCATGGACCTCTACGACGGCGAGATCCGCTTCACGGACCTGCACGTCGGCCGCGTGCTGGCGCACCTGCGGGAGGCGGGCCTCTGGGACCGGACGGCCGTGCTCCTCACGGGCGACCACGGCGAGGGCTTCGGCGAGCACGGCATCACCGAGCACGGGTTCGACCTCTACTCGGCGCAGACGCGCGTGCCGTTCATCGTGCGCGTGCCCGGCCTGCCCGCGCAGCGGGCGCGCGTGCCGGTGGGGCACATCGACATCGCGCCCACGCTCGTGAACCTCGCGCGGGGCAAGGCCGAGCCCACGTTCTTCGGGCGCTCGCTCGTCCCGGAGCTCGCGGGCGCGCGGCCGCCCGACGAGGATACGCGCTGGGTGTTCCAGGAGGTGACGTCCGAGCGGGGCAAGAAGCGCGCCCTCGTGACGACCCGGCGGCACGTGCTGTGGAACTGGGTCCCGAACGACACGACCGAGTGCTACGACCGCCTCTCCGATCCCACGGAGACGCGCGATCTGTGGCTGCGCGACCCGGCCGGCCTGTGCGCGCCCCTCAAGACCGAGCTCCAGCGGGTCGTCGCGGCGCTCGCGCTGCCGCCCGGCGCGGCCGAGAAGATGGCGCGCGGCGTGGTCCCGGCGGGCGCGACGCCGCCCCGGCCCGCCCACGCGATCGACGCCATGCTCGGCGACGAGATCCAGGTGCGCGGCTTCGACGTCTCCCCCGAGCCCGTGCCGCCCGGCGGCGGGGAGATCACCGTCACCACCCACTTCACGGCGCGCAAGCGCCTCGTGGGCGACTGGAAGCTGTTCTTCCACCTCGAGGGACCGGGCGGCTTCCGCAACCTCGACCATGTCCCCGTCGAGGGGCTCATGCCGCTCGCGCGCTGGCGGCCCGGCCAGAGCATCCGCGACACCCTGCGCATCCCGTTCCCGCCCGGCGGCCCCCGCGGCACGTACACGCTCTACCTCGGCGCGTACAAGGGCGCGGCCCACCTCGCGGCCGCGCCGAAGAGCCTGGTCGACCCCGCCGGTCGACTCAAGCTCGGCAGCTTCGAAGTCCAGTGACGCGGAAGGGGCTTGGCCCGCGGCGGCCGCATTATTTCTGCTAGTCTGCCCGGCGCCGTGGAGGAGCCACTCGAAGCGCCGGCAGGGCCGCCGGCGGCGCCCGCCGTGTCCCGCCTGGGGCTCGTCGTCGCGGCGGCGATCGGCGTGCTCGCGGTCGTCGAGACGGCGGTCGCGGTCGTCGCGCCCTCCCGCGCCCCCCAGGACGCCGACTGGGAGGCCGCGGCGCGCGAGATCCGGGCCGCCTTCGCCCCGGGTGACCTCATCGTCGCGGCGCCCGCCTGGGCCGATCCCCTCATGCGCCTGCACCTCGGCGACCTCGTGCCGCTCCCCGTCGCGGCGCGCCTCGACGACGCCCGCTTCGGGCGCGTCTGGGAGCTCGGCCAGCGCGGCGCGCACGCCCCCGAGGCCGCGCGCGGCGCCGTCGCCCTCGAGAAGCGCTTCGGCGCGCTGACGCTGCGCCGGGTCGACCGGCCGCCGGCCGTGATCGTCCACGACCTCCTCGAGCACTGGACCGAGGCGCGCGTCAGCCGCCGCACGCCGGGACGTCCCGACGTCCAGTGTCCCTGGAACGGCGACCGCTTCCAGTGCCCCGACGTGTCGTTCAACTTCGTGCGCCTGCAGACCGTCGAGGTGGACACGAGGGTGCACCGCGGCCTGCTCGCGCAGCCCGTCGGCCACGCGACGGTCGTGATCGAGTACCCGGCCGTGCCGCTCGGAAAGGAGCTCGTCGTGGCGACGGGGCTCCACGACGTCTGGATGCGCAAGGCCGGCCATGGCGCCGTCGACCTGCGCGTGGTGGTCGCCGGCACGCCGCAGGGGGCGATCGAGGCGACGAACGACACCGGCTGGCAGCTCACGCACATCGACACGAGCGCCTACGCGGGCCGCGTCGTCGACGTGCGCTTCGAGATCACGTCGGCCGAGCCGTTCCAGCGGCACTTCGTGCTCGCCGCCGAGGCGCGCCGATGACGTCCGCGCTGCGGCGCCTCGGGACGCTCGGGCGCGATCGCCTCGTCATGGCGCTCCTCGCGCTCATGACGGTGACGTGGCTGCTCGCCGTCGAGGGCCGCCAGGGCTTCGGGCGGGACGAGGGGCAGTACTTCCGCGCGGGCGAGCGCTACTGGGGCTGGTTCGAGGAGCTCGGCCACAACATCGCCGCCGGCCACCCCGGCCAGTCGTTCACGCCCCAGGGGCTCGATCGGTACTGGAGCGACAACGCGCCCGACCACCCGGTCGTCGCCAAGGTGCTCTACGGGCTCTCGTGGCGCCTCTTTCACCGGTGCACGTGCACGGGGCCGGCGCGCTACCTCCACCCCATCCCCGTCCGCGGCCGCCACATCACGCTGCCGCTCTTCAAGCGCGACTCTACGGCGTTCCGCTTCCCCGCGATGCTCTTCGCGGCGCTGCTTGTCTCGCTCGTGTACCGGTTCTGCCGCCGGTTCGTCGCCCCGCCCGCGGCCGTCGCGGGCGCCGTGCTCACGCTCGCGCAGCCGCACTACTTCTTCCACGCCCAGATCGCCTGCTTCGACGCGCCCATCACGACGATGGCCTTCGCCGTCGGATACGCCTACTGGAAGTCGCTGCGCAGCGCGCGCTGGGGCGTGCTCACGGGCGTCGTCTTCGGCGTCGCCCTCGGCACGAAGCACAACGCCTGGCTCATGCCGATCTTCCTCGCCGGTCACTATGTGTGGATGCGCCGCGGGGATCTCCTCGGCACCGACGGGCGCCGGCGCCTGCCGCGCGTGCCGCTCGCCTTCGTGTCGATGGTCGTCATCGGGCCGCTCGTCTTCCTGCTCCACTGGCCCTGGCTCTGGCAGGCGCCCTTGCTGCGCACGCGGGCCTACGTCAACCGGCACCTCCAGCACGAGCACTACAACTTCGAGTATCTCGGCCGCAACTGGAACGCGCCCGTGACCGATCCGAGCCTCAAGCCCCTGCGCATGACCGCGCCGTTCGTCGAGACGCTCTTCACGGTGCCCGTGACGACGCTCGCGCTGTCGCTCGTGGGCGCCGTCGTGCTCCTGCGGCGCCGCCGCGGCGAGGCGGTGGGGCCCGACGCCGAGGCAGAGACGCGGCCCGAGGAGACCCGCGCGTCGCGGCCCGACTGGCGACGTCCGGGCGCCGACGTCGATCGCGCGCCCGGCGCGTTCCTCGCCGTGCAGATCTTCGGCCCCCTCTGCGTGGTGGCGCTGCCCGCGACGCCCATCTTCGGAGGCGTCAAGCACTTCATGCCCGCCATGCCGTACATCGCCGTGGCGGCGGCGCTCGGCCTCGATCGCCTCGCGCGCGTCGTGCGCGCCGCGCTCGTCGCGCCGCGCGCGCGCGGCTCTGGTGCGACGCGCGCGCGCGTCGACGCCGCGCTCCCCGTGGCGCTCGCGGCGCTCGTGTGCTTGCCGGCCCTCGTCGAGACGCGCCGCTCGCATCCCGACGGCCTGTCGCACTACAACCTGCTCGCGGGCGGCTTCGCGGGCGGGGCGTCGCTGGGCATGAACCGCCAGTTCTGGGGCTATTCTGTGCTGCCCATGCTGCCCTGGGTGAACGGCAACCCCGACAAGAGCGCGATGTACTGGCACGACGTCATCAGCGACGCGCTCTTCATGTACAAGCGCGAGGGACGCCTGGGCCTGGACGTGGGCGACACGGGCTACGGCCTGCCCGCGATCGACCGCTCGAGCGTCGGCATCCTCTTTTACGAGAAGCACTGGGCGGGTTACGAGGGCGAGTTCTGGGACGCCTACGGCACGACGCGCCCCGTGTACGTGCGCGAGCGCGAGGGCGTCCCGCTCATCGCCGCGTACCAGCGAGGCAAGCGGTGAGACCCGGGCCCGGGCGGCTCGACCGCTGGCTCGCGGGCTGGCGCGGCTTCGTGATCCTGTACGTCGTCTTCACGGGCGCCTACCTGGGCGCCTCGGGCGGCCGGCTCGCCACGCACTCGCTCTACAACCACTACGTCTACCTCGCCGACGGTTGGTTGCACGGACGGCTCGCCCTCGAGGGCCAGCCGCCCAACGAGAACGACTGGGCCAAGGTCGACGTCTTGAGGCTCAAGGACGGCCGCGAGCTGCGCGGCACCTACGGCAGCCGCACGGGCGGACCCACCGACCGCTTCTACCCGCTGCGTGGCGCGTCGTTCACCGTGCCCGAGTCGGAGATCGCGGCGCGCTCCACGATCCGCTACGTCTCGTTCCCGCCGTTCCCCGCGGTGCTCATGGCGCCGTTCGTCGCGATCTGGCGGCTGCGCTTCAACGACGTGCTCTTCACGGCGCTGTGGGCGGGCCTCAACCCGGCGCTCCTGTTCCTGCTGCTCCGCGATCTGCGACGCCGCGGGCTCTCCCGGCGCGACGTCGGCGACGATCTGTGGCTGACGGCGCTCTTCGGGGTCGGGTCGGTCTACTACTTCTGCTCGGTCGTGGGCCAGGTCTGGTTCTCGGCGCACGTCGTGGCGGTGACGCTCTCGATCGGCTACGCGTGGGCGTCCCTCGACGCCGCGCGCCCGGCGCTCGCGGGCCTGTGCCTCGTCCTCGGCTACGCGACGCGCCCCTCGCTCGGCTTCGCGTTCCCGCTGTTCATCCTCGAGGCCGTGCGCGTCTCCGGCGGCTGGGGCGCGCTGCGCTCGGGCGAAGGCTGGCGAGCCCTGACGCCGCGCCTCGTGCGCCTCGGCGTCCCGGTGGCCGTCATCGGCGCCGTTCTCCTCTGGCACAACCAGGCGCGCTTCGGGGACCCGTTCGAGTTCGGTCATCGCTACTTGAACGTGCAGTGGCAGGAGCGCATCAGCCGCTTCGGGCTCTTCAACTACCACTTCCTCTCCCGCAACCTCGCGGCCGCGCTCGTCCTCCTGCCGCGCATCATGGCGCGCGCCCCGTTCGTGAAGATCAGCCAGCACGGCATGAGCCTGCTCGTGACCTCGCCGAACCTCGCCTACACGGTCATGCCGCAGGAGCGGAGCCACCTCACGCGCCCGCTCTGGCTCACGATCGCGGCGGTGGCGATCCCGTCGCTGCTCTACCAGAACTCCGGCTACGTCCAGTTCGGCTACCGCTTCAGCCTCGACTACATGGTCTACTTCGTCGTGTTGCTCGCCATCGGCAACCGGCCGTTCACGCGCCTGTTCAAGGGGCTCGTCGTCGTCGCCTTCGGGATCAACCTGTTCCTGGCGATCACGTTCGACCGCTACATGGAGTTCTCGTACGACGACTCGTTCTTCCCGAACGGGAACAACTAGCGAGCCGCTCGGTCGCGAGGCGAACGGAGCGCGGCGGAGCGGGGACGCGAAGTCGGCGAGCTTCCCGGGTCCGGTCCGGCTCAGCGCCGCCCGCCGTGGAACCCGCCGCCGCTGTGGAAGCCGCCCCCGCCGCCGCCGTGAAAGCCGCCCGACGGCGCGTGCCAGCCACCCCCCGACGGCGCCGAGTGAAAGCCACCCGACGGCGCGTGCCATCCGCCGCCGCTCGACGGCACCGGGTGAAAGCCACCCGACGGCACGTGCCAGCCGCCGCTGTAGGGAGCGGCGCGCAGCGGCGACGACGACGTGCTGGGCACCGGGCTCCCGTGCCACGCGCCCGCGGGCGGCGCGTGATAGGCACCGGCGCCGCCCGCGGCAGGAGCCCCGCGCCAGCCGCCGCCGGGCGCAGCAGGCGCGTGGTAGCCGTTGACGGCGCCGGGCGACGATCGCCACGCCCCGGGCGCCGCGCCGTAGGCGCCTCGAGAGACGCCCGGAGATCCGCGCCACCCGCCCGCGGGCCCGCCGCGCCATCCGCTCGCCGGGACGTGGCTGATCGCAGGCGCCGTGCGCCAGGTCCGGTTGAAGCGGCCGCCGGCGTAGTACGAGGGGTAATAGCTCCGGTAGAAGAAGGAGTAGTAAGGCCAGTACGACCAGAAGAACGGATCATACGGGCCGTTCCAGTAGTACCAGGGCCCCACGACCGTGAAGTACGGCGACCAGGGCCGCCACCAGTGCGTGTGGGCGCCGATCATGAAGCACCAGCCCCCGCCGTACTCGTCGAGGATGGGATGCGCGCCGTAGTAGCTGTACGACTGACCGGTGTAACCGAAGTCGCGCGGGTCGCCGATGAAGTAGTAGCAGCCCTCGTGAAAGGAAAAGAGGCGCGTGTCGAACGGCGCGTAGTCGTGCATGTGAGGCGTGGTGATCGCCTCCCACCCGCCGCCCGGCGCGGGGTGCGGGCCGCCGTAACAGTAGCCGCCGCCCTGCGCCTGCACCGCCGGCCCCTCGACGTTGGGGGGGATCGGGCTCTCCTGCTGTGGACCCGCCGGCGGGGGCGGATTGACCAGCTCCGGATGGTTGGGGTCGACGACGGTGACCTGCGGACCCGTCTGGTCATCCTGTGCCTGAGCCGCCGCGGCGGCCGCGAAGGGGGCGAGGGCGGCCAGGAGGACGCAGACCTTGACACGCGGCATGAGAGGCCTCGAAAGACGCAGCAATCGGCGCGCCAGCAAACGAGGTTCCAACCCGTCAAGATTACAGGATCTCCCGGCCTTCTCATAGGCGCGAGCGTGACGGCAGTTCACAGCTCGCCGTTGCGGCGGGCCGATTTTCGGCCTAGCTTGCACGCCCATGTCCCAGATCCCCGCGTCAATCGAGGCCCAGATCGGCGAGCTCCTCAAGGAAGCGATGCGCAACAAGGACGCGCGCACGGCGGACTGCATCCGGATGATCAAGACCAAGCACATGGAGCGCCGCACGGCGGCGGGCTTCAAGGGCCCCCTCGACGACAGCCTGTGGCTGGACGTGATCGCGGCCTATCAAAAGCAGCTTCGCAAGTCGCGCGAGGAGTACGTCGCCGTCGGTGAGCGGGGCGCGGACGCTCTGCCGCAGCTCGACTTCGAGATCGCGTTCTGCGCGCGCTTTCTGCCCAAGGCCGCCTCGGACGACGAGGTGCGGGCGGCGGTTCGCGAGACGCTCGCGCGGCTCGGGGTGTCGGACGCGAAGGCCGCCGGGCGCGTCGTGGGCGAAATCATGAAGGCCAACAAGGGCAAGTTCGAGCCCGCCGCCGTCAAGCGCATCGTCGACGAAGAGCTGGCCCCCAAAGGCTGAGCGCGCGCCGGCGCGCTCAGGCGTCCGCGAGGCGCCGCATGTACGCGACGAGGTCGTCGGCGAGCGGGCTCTCGACGGTGACGGGCGCGCGCGAGCGCGGGTGCGGGAAGGTCAGGCGGTGCGCGTGGAGCGCGTGCCGAGGCAGCCCGTCGAAGGCCTCGAGCAGCTCGGGCGTGACGCCCTCGTCGCAGGAGCGCATGAAGAGCTCCTCGCTCGCGCCGTAGAGCTTGTCGCCCACGAGCGGATGGCCGAGGTCCGCGAGGTGGACGCGGATCTGGTGCTGGCGTCCCGTCTCGGGGCTGGCCTCGACGAGCGCGTGAGCCGCGAACCGCCGCACGACCCGGAAGCGCGTCACCGCCGACAGGCCGCGGCCCGCCGGCATCGTGCCCATCATGACGCGGCTCCTCGTGTCGAGCAGCGCGAGCGGCCGATCGATCACGCCCTCGTCGGGCGGCGCGCCCTTGACGAGCGCGAGGTACGTCTTCGAGACCTGGCGCCGCGCGAACGCGAGCGTGAGGAAGCTGGCCGCCTCGCGGGTGCGCGCGAGGAGCAGCACGCCCGACGTCTCGCGGTCGATCCGGTGCGCCATCTGCACGGGCTCGTCGGGGTAGCGCTCGCGGAGGAGCGCCGCGAGCGTGTTCTTCCAGAACTTCGCCGTCGTGTGCATGGGCAAGCCCGCCGGCTTGTCGATGACGATCACGTCCTCGTCCTCGTGCAGGAGCGCGAACGTGCGCGGCACCTCCGGCTCGACCGGCGCCGGCCGCCGCAGCACGATCGTCTCGCCCGCGCGCACCGCCGACGACGGCCGCGCCCGCCGCCCGTCGGCGAACGAGATCTGGTCGCGGATGATGAGCTGGATCTTCGTCCGCGACAGCCGCCCGATCCGTCGCTTGAGGAAGTGGTCGAGCCTCCACCCCCCGCACTCCCCCGGCACCGGGAACTCCAGCCGAATGACCTCTCTCTCCACGTCGCCGTTCATCATCGCACGGAGAGATTGGATTCAGAGCCGGAGCGAGCGCAGCGCGCGCGTCCAGGCACACCGAGGACCGGCTTCGCCGGTCCCGCTCCCCTGGTGAAGGGCTCGGGGAGGGCCCGCGGGAGGGGCGAAGCCTGCAAGGCCCCCTTCGCGGAGCGACGCTCTAGTCTTCGTCGACCTTGCCGTTCCAGCGCCAGTTGCCCCTCTCGCGTTCCTCGGGCTTGGGGCGCGTGGACTTCTTCTTCTCGGGACGCTCGCGGCGCGGGGCGTCGCCGCCGCGAGGCGGGCCGCGGTTGTCGGCGCCGGGAGGAGGCCCGGCGCGGAACCCACCGGGGCCGCGCGGCGGGCCGA
>DASZWW010000042.1:0-7666 GCA_035546175.1 Polyangia bacterium | reverse complement strand
TGGCGCGCGAGCCCGCCCTCGGCCCGCTGGCCGCCGATCTGGCGCGCGCCGAGCGCCTGCTCGCGGCGCCCGCCGCGGCCCTCGACGCCCCGGCGCTGCTCGCCGTCGATCGGCGCGTGCGCGGCGCGCACGCCGACGCCCTCGCGTCGCTGCTCGAGGAGGGGCCGCGCACGCGGCTCGGCGCGCCGGAGCTGTCGGAGTGGATCGCAACCGTCGAGGCGACGGCGCGCGGCGAGGGGGCCGGCTGGATCGCGCCCGCGCTCATGCTGCGCGAGCTCGACGTGGACTTCCCCGTCGAGCGCGACGCGCTGCACGCCATCTTCGCCAACCTGCTGCGCAACGCCCAGGTCGCCGCCGCGGCGCGCGCGCCCGCGAGCGGCGCCGGCGGCCACGTCATCGTGCGCGTCGAGAGCGAGCGCGACGTCACGGGCCAGAAGGTCGTGAGCCTCCTCGTCGGCGACTCGGCCGCGGCCCCGCTCACGCTCGAGGCCATCGAGGAGCGCGAGAGCGGCCGCGGCCTCGCGATCGTCCGCGACCTCGTGCGAAAGTGGCGCGGCCGCCTCGTTATCCGCCCCGAGGGCGCGCCCTTCACGAAGGTCGTCGGAGCCTCCTTCCCTTTGTGACTCGAGCCATGAGCCGCACCGCCCAGCCGCCGCGCTTCGTCGTCTGCGAGGACGGCGCCGAGTACATCGAGCGCTTCCGCCGCTTCCTCGGCGGCTCGTTCGCGTTCGTTCCGGCCCGCGATCTCGGCGGCGCGCTCGAGGCCATCGAAGCCGCGGGGCGCGGCGCCGGCGCCGCCGTCGACGGACTGCTGCTCGACCTCGACTTCCGGCGGACGCCGCCCGGGCGCCTCGTCGACGAGAGCGGCCGCGCGCTCGCCGGCGCGCCCCTCGACGAAGGCGGCAGGCGCCGCCTCACGGAGTCGCAGGGCATCTTCATCCTGCGCGCGCTGCGGGCCCGGGGCATCGGCCTGCCGGCCGTCCTCTTCGCCGACCTGGCCGACGCCGAGCAGGCCGGCTTCCTCGAGCGCACGCTGGCGCCCCTGGTCGTCGCGTCGAGCCGGACGGGCCTCGGCGAGGTCGCCGCCCTGCTCGGCCGCCTCGCCTCCCGCGCTACTTGACCGGGCCGGGCGCGTCGAGGGCCGCCTCGAGGATCCGCAGCGCGCGCTCGACCTCGCCCGCGGGACGGCGCGCGAGGTAGCGAGAGACCCGTTCGGCCGCCGCGAACGCGCCGGCCGCCGCCGCGATCCCGCTCTGCGGCCGCTCCTCCTCGAACTGCAGGAGATCACTCGGCTCGATCTCCAGGCCGGCGGCGAGCCCCGCGATGACGTCGAGGGTCGGGTTCCCGTCGCCGCGCTCGATCTGTCCGACGAGCTTGCCGCTCACGCCGGCCCGCTCGCCGAGCTTCTCCTGCGTGAACATGCGCAGCTTGCGGAGCGCGCGGAGGCGCCGTCCGAAGAGGACCCGAACGTTCGCGCGGCGGCCACGCGGCGGCATGCCCGCATGGTCGCCAGCGGCCTTAAAGACATACACCCATCATGATTCCTTCATGCCGGGCAGGTTGACGGCAGATAGGAAGTATGGTTCCTATTTGGTCGAGTCGGCGATGAGCGAGGTCGAGACGTGGCCGTCAGCGGCGGAGACGACTGGGATGATGACGAGCATGGCTCGTTCTACGAGGACGAGGAGACGACGCTCGTCGCGGAGCGCGTGCTGGCCCGGTGCCTCCCGTGCCTCGGGCACGGCGCGATCCGCGTCCTCGACGCCCTGCGTGAGACGATTCGTCCCTGTCCCGTGTGCCGGGGCGCGGGGATGTCGATCATACTTCTGCGTGGCCAGCGGGAGGTTTCGGTGGCGGACGAAAAAGACGCCATGAAGGTGGAGGACCTGGGCCGGTGCCCAGGCGCGTTTCGACCGGGGCGGCGCGCGCCGTTCGGGCGTGTCGCGTGCCCCGATTGCGGCGGACGCTTTCGCCCCCTGCCGGGGCTGCGCGTGCCGAATCACATCTCGGTGCGCGAGCCGACGAACAACCGGGGCGCCTAGCGCCCCGTTCAGTGGCCGGCCGTTCGCGCCAACCAGACGAAGATGAAGATGCCGAGCGCGACCCGATAGACGACGAACGGGATCGTGGTGCGCGTGCGCAGGAACTTCAGCAGCCAGGCGATGCTCGCGTAGCTCGCCACGACGGCCGCGACGAGCCCGATGGCCAAGGTCGCGCCGCTCACCTCGTGCGAGCGCAGCACCTTGGGCAGCTCGAAGATGCCGGCCGCGGCGACGGCGGGCACGCTGAGCAGAAACGAGAACCGCGCCGCCGCCGGGCGCTGCAGGCCGAGGGCCATCGCCGCGAGCAGCGTGATCCCCGAGCGCGACACGCCGGGGACGAGGGCGAGCACCTGGGCGCAGCCGATGATGACGGCGTCGCGCATCGTGATGTCCTCGAAGGGGCGCGTCTTGCTCGACCTCTTCTCGACGACGGCGAGCGCGAGCCCCACGATGATCTGCGCGGCGGCGATGACGGTGAGCGAGCGAAAGGAGCCCTCGATCCTGTGCTTGAGCGCGATGCCGGCGATGCCCACGGGGATGGTCCCGACGATGATGTAGGCCAGCATGCGCGCGGCGGGCTCGGGCGGCTTGCTGCGGTCACCGGCGGCGCGCGCCGCCGCGCCCACCATCGCGACGAGGTCCTTCAGGAAGTAGCCGATCACGGCCGCCAGGGAGCCGAGCTGCAGCACGGCCGTGAAGGCCGCGCCCGGATCATCCCAGCCGAGCAGGGCGGGCACGATGCGCAGGTGCGCCGTCGACGAGATCGGCAGGAATTCGGTGATGCCCTGAACGACGCCCAGGACCACGGCTTCGAAACTGTTCATGTCGAAATCTCTCCCGAGAGCACGCGGTGAATGTGCCCCGCGTCGTCCTGCAGACGCAAGGCCCCGTCGGCGTCGATGCCGAGCATCGTCCCTTCGAGGTCGGCGCCCGGCCCGCTCACCCGGCAGCGGGCGCCGAGGGCGGCGAAGGGCTGCCAGGCCTCGCCCGCGGCCGCGGGCCCGCGCGCCTCGAACGCCTCGTAGAGCCGCTCGAGCTCCTCGAGGACGGCGGCCAGCACGGCCGCGCGCTCGAAGGCCCGGCCGGCGGCGAGGCGCAGGGACGTCGCCCGCGCCCCGAGCTCCTCCGGAAAGGAGAGGGCGTTGACGTTGAGGCCCAGGCCCACGACGACGTGGCCCACGCGCCCGCCCTCGCTCGACATCTCCGTGAGGATGCCGGCGACCTTGCGCGCGGCGCCGTCCACGGCGAGCTGGACGTCGTTCGGCCACTTGAGCTGCGGCTGAAAGCCGAGCCGCGCGAGCGCGCGCGCGACGGCCGCGCCCGCGAGCAGCGTGAGCGGCGGGATCTCGGGCGCTGGCCGCGCCGGCCGCAGGAGGATCGAGACGTAGAGGTTCTCGCCCGCGGGCGAGTGCCAGGCCCGCCCCAGGCGGCCGCGCCCGGCCGCCTGACGTTCGGTCGCGACGACCAGCCCCTGCGCCGCGCCGCCTCGCGCGCGCGCCGCCGCGAGATCGTTGGTCGAGTCACACGCCTCGTGCCACTCGTACGTCCGCCCGAGCCAGCGGGTCTCGAGCCGCGCGCCGAGCCGCTCGGCCGTGGGCGCGCCAAAGAGATCGTCGGTCATGGGCCGGCGCAGACTAGCACTCGCGCTCGAGGCGTCGGTCCTGGAAATCGGGCGGAGCGCCTCCTGCGGCGCCGGCTCGCCTCAGGTTCGTGAGGGGGCCCGCGGCGGGCCTTGCTCCCCCGCGCTCAAGGGCCGGATCTCGCACGAGAAGTCGATGGCGCGCGCCGAGTGGGTGAGGGCGCCGATCGAGATGACGTCGACGCCCGTCTTGCCGATGTCGCGGATGCGGTCGAGCGACACGCCGCCCGAGGCCTCGACGACCGTCCTGGGCGCGCGCTCGCGGATGCGCTTGACCGCCTCGGTCATCTCCCGGATCTGGAAGTTGTCGAGCAGGATGACGTCGGCGCCCGCCTCGAGCGCCTCGTCGAGCTGCCCGAGGTCGTCGACCTCGACGCAGACGCGCAGCACGTGCGGCGCGGCGGCGCGCGCGCGGCGCACGGCCTCGCGCACCGAGCCCACGAGCGCGATGTGGTTGTCCTTGATGAGGATGCCCGACGCGAGGTCCGACCGGTGGTTGGCGCCGCCGCCCGCGCGCACGGCGTACTTCTGCAGCGCGCGCGAGCCGGGCGTCGTCTTGCGCGTGTCGGCGACGCGCACCTTGGCGCCCTCCGACGCGGCGACGAACGCCTGGGTGAGCGTCGCGACGCCCGAGAGCTGCGCCAGGAAGTTCAGCGCCGTGCGCTCGCCCGCGAGCAGCGCCTGCGCCGGCCCGCGCACGCTCGCGATCAGCGTGCCCTTGGCGACCGGATCGCCGTCGGCCACCTTGGCGCGCACGCGCGTGCGCCAGTCGAAGCGCGTGAAGACCGCCTCCATGAGCCCCAGGCCGCACACGACGGCGCGCTCGCGCGAGATGATGTCCGCCTCGGCCTCCTGCGTCTCGTCGATGACGGACGCGCTCGTGACGTCGCCGCGGCCGACGTCCTCCTCGAGGGCGAGATCGAGCAGCCGCTGCACGGCGGGGGTGTACCAGGGGGCCGAATAGACGCTCACGCGCGCACCTCAATCGGTGGTTTTGACCAATCCTGAACCGGCCAGCCGCGCTTCTTCGCCGCCAGGCGCAGGCGCGGATCGGGGTTGACGACGACCTGGTTGCCGACGCGCTCGAGCATCGGCAGGTCGGTGTACGAGTCGGTGTAGAACCAGCTCTTCGCGAGGTCGACCTGCCGGCGGGACTGCAGCGACTCGGCCCAGTGGATCTTGCCGGGCCCGACGCAGGCCGGGCCCACGAGGCGCCCCGTGAACGTGTCGCCCTCGACCTCGAACGTCGTCGAGAGCACCTCCTCGATGCCGAGGGTCTTCGCGAGCGGGCCGGTCACGTAGGTCGGCGACGACGACAGCACGGCGAGGACGTGGCCCTCGGCGCGGTGCCGCTCGATCTGCCGAAGCGCGCCCGGGACCACGAGCGGCAGGACCTCGTCCTCGACCCAGCGCCGGCAGCGCTCGGCGAACTCGCTCTCCGACTTGCCGCGCATCTGCTCGGCGACGCGGGCCGCGATGACCTGCAGATCGATCAGGGACAGATGGTATTTCGCCATCCACCCCATGGCGCGGATGGCGCGCAGGAAGGAGATCTCGCCGCGCCGCCGCAGGTCCCGCAGGAAGAGGCGGCCCGTATTGCACGCCACCAGGGTTCGGTCGACGTCGAAGAAGGCTCCGATGCGCGCCATGGCCGTTCACAGTGTATCGCACCGAAGCCGTGTAAACCGTCCGCGGGCCGATTTTCTCGTCGGAAAGCCGCGGCGAAAGGCCGCCTAGCGCGACGCGTTGGGCGCGAATTGACCGCGGGCGCCGGGCGAGGTAGGAACGAGCCCCAACATGCGTCTGACAGGCGGGCTCAACGGGGGGAGGCGCCTCATCGCCCCCCGCGGCCGGCAAACCAGGCCGACGGCGGCCAAGGTTCGAGAGGCGATCTTCAACATCCTCGGACCTCCGCCGGAGGGGAACGTCCTCGATCTCTACGCGGGGACGGGCGCGCTGGGCCTGGAGGCGCTGTCGCGCGGCGCCGCCTCGGCGGTCTTCGTCGAGCGCGAGCACGCCCCGCTCGTCGCGCTCCGGCGCAACATCAAGGAGCTCGGCCTCGAGGGCCGCGCGACGGTGGTCGCGGCCGACGTGCGCACGGGCCTGCGCCGCCTCGTGGGCACGGGCACGCTGTTCTCGTGGGTGTTCCTCGACCCGCCCTACGTCAAGGAGACCGAGGGCGTGCTCGCCGAGCTGTCGGGCAGCGGCCTGCTCACCTCCTGCGCCGTCGTCGTGCTCGAGCACGATCGCCGCAACCGGCCGCCCGAGTCGGTGGGCAACCTCTTCCTGACCGATCGCCGCCAGTACGGCGACACCGAGCTTTCGTTCTTCCGCTCCTCGGGCTCGTAGCGGCGAGGACGTCGTGAGGCTGGCCGTGTACCCGGGCACGTTCGACCCGATCACGAACGGCCACGTCGACATCCTGCGCCGCTCGCTGGCGTTCTTCGACCGCGTCGTCGTCGCCCTGGCCGACAACGTCCGCAAGGCGCCGCTCTTCACGATCGACGAGCGGCGCG
Organism: Polyangia bacterium; assembly: GCA_035546175.1. Taxonomy (GTDB): domain Bacteria; phylum Myxococcota_A; class Polyangia; order Fen-1088; family Fen-1088; genus DASZFV01. The sequence goes on along the minus strand of DASZWW010000042.1, from coordinate 1,469 downwards.
CCATGATCCTGGACGCGGTGGGCCGCGACGAGCGCGTCGAGGTCGACGCCTTCTCGGGCCTGCTCGTCGACTACTGCCAGCGCCGCGGCGCGCGCGCCGTCATCCGCGGCCTGCGGGCGCTGGCCGACTTCGAGTACGAGTTCCAGTTCGCCCACATGAACCGGCACCTCGCGCCCGAGGTCGAGACGATGTTTCTCATGACCAGCGAGGAGAGCTTTTATGTATCCTCGTCGCTCGTCAAAGAGGTCGCGCTGATGGGAGGCGACGTCTCGCGGATGGTTCCGCAGGCCGTCGTCGACGCGCTCGCCGCCAAACGCAAACAAGGAGTCGCTCCGTGAAGCTCGCCCGCAGGTTGTCCGTGATCGAACCGTCCCCCACCCTCGCCGTGTCCGCGAAGGCCGCCAAGCTCAAGGCCGCCGGCGTCGACGTCATCGGCTTCGGCGCGGGCGAGCCGGACTTCGACACGCCGGCGTTCATCAAGGAGGCCGCGAAGAAGGCGCTCGACGCGGGCGCCACCAAGTACACGAACGTCGAGGGCACGCCCGCCCTCCGCAAGGCGGTCGCCAAGTGGATCGGCGACGCGCACGGGATCTCCATCGATCCCGGCGAGGTCATCGTCTCGTCGGGCGCCAAGCAGTCGATCTTCAACGCCATGCACGCGCTCATCGACGACGGCGACGAGGTCATCATCCCCACGCCCGCCTGGGTCAGCTACAACGACATCGTCAAGATGGCGGGCGGCAAGCCCGTCAACGTCCCCACGAAGGCCGAGGAGAACTTCCAGGTCCGGGTCGAGGACGTCGCCAGGGCCATCACGCCGCGCACGAAGATGATCATGGTGTGCTCGCCGTCGAACCCGACGGGCGCCATGTACTCCGAGGCGACGCTGCGCGCGCTCGCCAAGCTGGCCGTCGAGAAGGATCTCTGGCTGCTGACCGACGACATCTACCGGATGCTCGTCTACGGAGACGCGAAGTTCTTCCAGCCGGCCACGATCAGCCCGGAGACGAAGGCGCACACGATCATCATCGACGGCGTCTCGAAGGCGTTCGCGATGACGGGGTGGCGCGTCGGCTTCACGGTCGCGCCCAAGAACGTCGTCGAGGCGATGGCCACCATCCAGGGGCAGTCGACGACGCACGCGGCGGCGGTGGCGCAGGCGGCGTCGGTGGCGGCGCTCGAGGGGCCGACCGAGGAGCTCGAGAAGATGCGGCAGGAGTTCGACAAGCGCCGCAAGGTCATGGTCTCGCGCCTGCGCGAGATCAGGGGCGTGACGTGCGTCGAGCCGCAGGGCGCGTTCTACGCCTTCCCCGATCTCTCGGCCTTCGTCGGCAAGAAGACGCCCGAGGGCAAGAAGCTCGAGAACGACGTGCAGCTGTGCGAGTGGCTGCTCGAGGCGGCCAAGGTCGCCGTCGTCATGGGCTCGGCCTTCGGCGCGCCCGGCTTCGTGCGCCTGTCGTACGCGACCT
>DASZWW010000041.1:0-6792 GCA_035546175.1 Polyangia bacterium | reverse complement strand
CCGTCGCCGCGTCCGCGCCCTCGCCGCCGCCTCCGCCGGTGGCGGCGCCCGCGCCCGCGCCGGCACCCGAACCGACCAAGGTCGCCGCCGCGGAGCCCTCCGCGGCCTCGCCGCGAGGCGAGCAGGAGGATGAGCAGCCGGCGCAGCGCGAGGAGCCGACCGAGGCGCAGGAGGCGCCCTCGAAGGCGCACAAGCCCACCATCATGGTCACCTTCAGGTCGGATCCCGAGGGCGCCCAGGTCGCGACCAAGAGCCACGTCTACGGGACGACCCCCTGGCCAACGAAGCTCGCGCCGGGGACGAAGCTCGAGCTCAGCTTCACGAAGGCCGGATACGCGTCTGCTACGAAGAAGTACGTAGTTCCCTCCAAGGCGAAGGGTCCTCAGACGCTGCGCGTGAGCCTCAAGAAGCTACCCGACCCCAAGAAGTCCCCACCGGCCGCGCCCGCCGCGCCCTCTCCAAAAAAGGGCTGGTTCTCTCGGTAGGAAGCTCAATCATCCCGCGGAGATCGCGGCCTCGTGCCGCGCCGTCCATCGACTCCTCCCGTTTCGGCATCAAACTACCGATGAGAGGTTCGAAGGAGGTCGGATGGAGGCCGATGCCGGTTCCTGCCACGTCGCCGAGGTGATGGGCACGGAGCTGTTCACCCTCACCCCCGACACGGTCGTCGCGTCGGCGCGACGGCTGGCCTTCGACAACGGCGTTCACCACCTGCTCGTGCTCGAGGGCGGCACGCTCACGGGGATCGTGTGCGACGAGGATCTGCGCACGGCGGCGCGCGACGCGCTCGTGGGCGAGCTCATGCGGACGCCCGTGCTGTGCATCGCGCCCGACACGACCCTCGACGAGGCCGCGGAGCTCATGGAGGAGCACGGCGTCTCGTGCTTGCCCGTCGTCCGCGGCGCGGAGCTCGTCGGCATCGTGACGCGCGAGCGGATCGCGTCGGTCACGGGCGGCCCCCCGGCCGAGGCGGAGGTGTGCGTCGCCTGCGGCGGCAGCGACGAGGTCCGACGCGATCCGCGCGCCGGCATGCTCGCGATGTGCGCCGACTGCCTGGGCCACAAGCTGCCGAGCATCCTCAAGTCGTCGACGAGCTGAGCCCGATTCGGCGGCGCGCGACGCGCGCTTTCGCTACATTGGCGGGCCCATGGCCAACCCGGTCAGCCGAGCGGCGGGCAAGCTCGAGGCGGCGCTCGCGCGCTTCGGTCTCGCGCGCGCCGTCGGGGGCGCGCGCGCCGTCGACGTGGGCGCCTCGACGGGGGGGTTCACGGAGACGCTGCTGCGGCACGGCGCCGCGCACGTGGTCGCCGTGGACGTCGGCCACGGGCAGCTCGCGCCCGCGCTGCGCGGCGACGCGCGGGTCACGTCGATGGAGGGCGTGGACTGGAAGCGCCTCTCGCTCAACGAGGCGCCAGGACCCTTCGACTTCTTCACCGTCGACGTCAGCTTCGTGGCCGCTCGGAACATGCTGCGCGGGCTGGCCTTCCGCCTGCGCCCGGGCGCCCAGGGCGTCGTGCTCGTCAAGCCGCAGTTCGAGCTCGCCGACAGGCAGGTGCGCGGCGGGCGCGTCGACGACGAGAACCTGCGGCGCGCCGCCCTCGAGAAGGTCACGAAGAAGGCCGAGTCGCTCGGCTTCACGGTGGCCGGGCACGCCGACTCGCCCGTCGCGGGGGCCAGCGGCACGACCGAGATCCTCGCGCACCTGCGCTTCGGCGGCAGGCCCGCGTCGCTCCCCGTCGAGGGCGAGAGCCGGGGCCACGCGCCGAAGGCCACGCCCTCGAGGCGCGCGCCCGAGACGCTCACCTGGTTCGCCGTCGTGGCGCCCGGGCTCGAGGAGCCCGCGCGGCGCGAGATCGCGGCGCTGCCCGAGGCCTCGGACGTCCGTGTCGTGGACGGCGGCGTCGAGTGGCGCGGCCCGCCCGCCGTCGGCGCGCGCGCGAACCTGTGGCTCCGCGTGGCGACGCGCGTGCTCGCCCGCGTCGGCGCCGTCGAGGCGCGCGAGTTCGGCAAGCTGCGCCGCGGCCTCGCGCGCCTCCCCTGGTCGTCCTTCGTGCCCGCGGGCGCGAGCGTGGCCGTCCGCTCGAGCACGACGAGCTGCCGGCTCTACCACACGGGCGCCATCGCCGAGCAGGTCTTGCTCGGCCTCGGCGACGCGCTCGGCGAGGTGGTCACCGCGCCGAAGGCGAGGGCGCGCGACGACGATCAGGACGAAGCCGAGGCGCCGACCGGCGAGGCGCCGACGACCACCGTCTACGTCCGCGGCGTGGGCGATCGCTTCACCTTCAGCGTCGACGCCTCGGGCGAGCTCCTGCACAAGCGCGGCGCGCGCACCGAGATCGGCGCCGCGCCGCTGCGCGAGACGCTCGCCGCGGGCGTGCTCGCGCTCGCCGGGTGGTCGCCCGCCGAGGCGCTCTGCGATCCGATGTGCGGCGCGGGCACCATCCCCATCGAGGCGGCGCTCGTCGCGGCGGGCCGCGCGCCAGGCCTCGACCGCGCCTTCGCGCTGTCGCGCTGGCCCCTCTTCGCGGCGCGCCGCGAGCTCGAGCGCGCGCTCCTCGACGAGGCCCGCACGCCCGTGGCCGCGTCGCCGAGGCGTGTCATCGCGGGCTCGGATCGGGACGCGAAGCTCATCGAGTCTGCCCGCCGAAACGCCGCGCGCGCCGGGGTGAGCGGCGACGTCACCTTCGCCTGCGCCGATCTCGGCGACGTGCGCGCGCCCGCGGCGAGCGGGCTCGTCGTCGTCAACCCGCCCTACGGCCGCCGCCTCGGAGATCCCAAGCGGATCGATCGCGCCTACCGCGATCTCGGCCGAGCGCTCCGGGCGCGCTTCGCGGGCTGGCGCGCCGCCGTCCTCGTGCCCGCGCGGCTGCCGCCGGCGGCGCTCGGGCTGCCGGTGACGGCGCGCTTCCCGCTCGTCAACGGCGGCCTGCGCGTGGCGCTGGTCGTCTGCCGCGTTTGACGCCGGCGCCGCCGCTCGAGGTGGATCACGCAGCGCCCGGCCCGGCGTCGCCGCTCGGCGCGGCTCAAGCCGCGCCCTCGCGCTCCGGCCCGCCCGCGCCGCGCATGCCGTCGTGGAAATGGAAGCCGAGCCGCCGCGCCGTCGTGCGGAACAGCGACCCGATGGCGAGCGCGTAGGTGCCCTCGCCCCGGCCGCGGGCGCCGAAGCGAGGGTCGTAGAGTCGTCCGCCGCGCGTTTCGCGGATGCGATGAAGCACCCGGTCGGCCGAGAGCGGCATCGCCGCCCTCACCCGCTCCTCGAACACCGCCTTGACCGAACCGGGGAGCCGCAGCAGCACACTGCCTGCGTGCGTCGCCCCCGCGTCACGCGCGGCGGACAGAACCTTGGGGATGTCCTCGTCGTTGAGCCCCGGGATGATGGGGGCCACGTTTACGCCCACCTCGACGCCGGCGCGCGCCAGGGTCTCGATGATGCGCAGGCGACGCTGCGGCGTCGCGACGTAGGGCTCGATGGCACGCGCCCGCTCGGCGTCCCAGATCGGGATGCTCACCGTGACGTGCGCCGACGCCGTGCGCGTCAGCGTCTGCAGGACGTCGATGTCCCGCTCGACGAGCGGCGCCTTCGTGATCACCGCGATTGGGTTCGCGACGTCCGCGCACACCTCGAGGCACCCGCGCGTGAGGCGGTACGACGCCTCGAGCGGCTGGTAACAGTCCGTGACGCCCGAGAAGACGACCGTCTCCCTCTTCCAGCTCTTCTTGGCGAACGCCGCGCGCAGCAGCTCGGGCGCCCGCAGCTTCACGACGATCTTGCGATCGAAGTCCGTGCCCGCGCCCATGCTGAGGTACTCGTGCGTCGGCCGCGCGTAGCAGTACGCGCACGCGTGGAAGCACCCGCGGTAGGGGTTCACGCTCCAGGTGAAGCCGACGTCGGGGCTGTCGTTCTTGGCGAGGATGTTGCGCGTGTGGTCCTCGAAGACCTCGAGCCGTACCTGGGGCGGCGCCTCGAGGTATTGCACCTCGGTGGTCGCCCACGGGTTCGGCGGGTTCGAGATCGGCACCGCGCGCATGACGCAGCCACCATGAACCTGAACATACGTTCAGTCAACAGCCGGGCGACGCTTTCGGCGCAAGGAGCGGCAACTCCACGTTTCTTAGTCGCGCGCTCCTTGATCCGGCTTGCCCGCTGCCGTAGTGTCCCGGCCCGAGCAATGGCTGGCCCCCCCAGTGATTTCGCCAAGCAGTTCGCGCGCCTGGCCGCGCTGCCGCCGTATGTCCTCGCCGCCGTCGACGAGCTGAAGTCGAAGCTCCGCGCGGAGGGCCACGACGTCTTCGACTTCGGACTCGGCAACCCCGATGGCCCGAGCCCCAAGGCCGCCGTCGAGCGCCTGGTCACCGAGGCCCAGCGCGCCGGCAACCAGCGCTACATGCCCTCGAAGGGCATGCCCGAGGTGCGGCGCGCGATCTGCGACTGGTACGCGCGCAAGTACGGCCAGACGTTCGACCCCGAGACGGAGTCGGTGGTGACGATCGGCGCCAAGGAGGGGCTCGCGCACCTCTTCTTCGCGATCATCGGCCCGGGCGACTGCGTGCTCTCGCCCGACCCCTGCTATCCGATTCACCGCTTCGGCATCATCATCGCGGGCGGCGAGCCCGTGCCCGTCGCGACCGGCCCCGACAAGGACGCCTACGCCGAGATCGAGGCCGCGCTCGCGCGCGCGCCGCGCAAGCCCAAGGGCCTCGTCGTGAACTTCCCGCACAACCCCACGAGCGCCGTCGTCGACGTCGCCTTCTTCGAGAAGGTCGTCGCGCTCGCCAAGCGCGAGAAGCTCTGGGTCGTCTCCGACCTCGCCTACGCCGACCTGCTGCACGACGGCCGCCCCGCGCCGAGCATCTTCCAGGTGCCGGGCGCGCGCGACGTCGCCGTCGAGTTCTTCACCGTCTCGAAGAGCTACTCGATGCCGGGCTGGCGCGTCGGCTTCTGCGTCGGCAACCGCGCGCTCGTGGGCGCGCTCACGACGATCAAGGGCTACCTCGACTACGGCATGTTCGCGCCCACGCAGCTCGCCGCCGCGACGGCCCTCTCCTCCTGCGACGCCGACGTCGCCGGGAACCGCGAGCGCTACAAGCACCGCTCGAGGCTGCTCATCGACGGGCTCGCCGACGCGGGCTGGGAGGTGCCGCTGCCCGTGGCCTCGATGTTCGTGTGGGCGCCCGTGCCGAGGTCGCACGCGCACCTCGGCGCCGTGGGCTTCGCCTCCGCGCTGCTCGAGCACGCGCGCGTCGCCGTCTCGCCCGGCGTCGGCTTCGGCCCCGGCGGCGAGGGCTACGTCCGCTTCGCGCTCATCGAGCCCGACGACCGCGCGCGGCGCGCCTGCGCCGCGATCGGCGCGTTCCTCTCCGAGCCGGCTCGCTGAGCTCGCGGCGCGCTCGCCGCGCTCACGGAGCGGGCCGGCGCTTCTTGCGCTCGCCCTTGCCGGGCTCGCGCGCAGGCGACGCTCCGACGGACGCGCCGTCGTCGCCCGTGACCGCCGCGCCCGCGCCTCGCCAGGGGAGCTGCCCCGATTGCCAGAGCGCGAGGCCGACGCCGAGCGCGGTGGCGAGCAACGCGGCCATGACCCACGTCCAACGCCGCGGCGGACGCGACGCGGTCGAGGGCGCGGGGCGCGGGCTCGCGAGCGGGAAGAGCGGCGACGGCCTGGGCGCCGGGGGCGGCGTCACGGGGCGCATCGGCGTGTCGAGCGGCGCCGCGGCCTCGAAGGCCTTCGCGAAGGCCGTGATCGTCGGGAAGCGATCGATCTGCCGCTTCGAGAGCGCCTTGCGCAGCACGGCCTCGACCTGCCCGGGCAGCAGCGCCGCCAGCGCGGGCCCGAGCGGGGGCGGCTCGCCGTTCATGACCTGGTGGAGGATCGAGTTGACGTCGGGCCCGACGAAGGGCTGCTGCCCGACGAGCATGTGCCAGGCGATGCAGGCGAGCGACCACTGGTCGCTGCGGTGGTCGATCTCGTCGACCTTCCCGGCCGCCTGCTCGGGCGACATGTACTCGGGCGTCCCGACGATCATCTGGGCGCGCGTGAGCTTCGTCGTCGAGGCCTTGAGCACCTTGGAGATGCCGAAGTCGACCACCTTCACGAAGTCCGACTGCCCCGGCACCTTCACGAGGAACACGTTCGCCGGCTTGAGGTCGCGGTGGACGATGCCCTCGGCGTGCGTCACGGCGAGGGCCGACGCGAGCTGGTTGACGATGGCGACGGCGCTCGCGAACGAGACCCGCCCCACGCGCGCGAGACGGCGCTCGAGGTCCTCGCCCTCGAGGAACTCCATGACGAGGTAGGGCTCGCCCGTGGGCACCGTGCCGAAGTCGGAGATCTGCACGATGTTCGGGTGCGCGAGCTTGGCGGTCACGTCGATCTCGCGGCGGAACCGCGCCACCGCCTCGGTGTTGGCCGCGAGGTTCCGGTCCATGACCTTGATGGCGACCCGCTTCTTGAGGCGCGTCTGGACGCCCTCGTAGACGGCGCCCATGCCCCCCTGGCCGAGGAGGCGCGTCACCTGGTACGCGTCTCCGAGGACGGTTCCCACCAAGGAAGGAGCGGCTTCTGTCATGCTGTCTGCCCCGTGCCACGCAGCGCGGCAAGGCGCAAGGGCTCAACATACCTTCCTCGGACGATAAGGCGAGGGCTCAAGTGCGGGGTGGGCCGTGGCGCGCATCGTTGACAAAGCCCCGCCCCTCCAGTAAAAACCCCCCTCTCATGCCGCGCACCGCAACACAGCACCGCCCGACGTTCATGGCCAAGGGCGACTTCCAGCACTCTTGGTACATCGCCGACGTCG
>DASZWW010000040.1:0-18957 GCA_035546175.1 Polyangia bacterium | reverse complement strand
CCGGCGATCGATGCGGGGACCGACGCGACCGCCGCCCCGGACGCCGCGAGCGAGCCCGTCGTCCAGATCCCGCGCATCGCCTGCGACGTCAGCTGCCCGGGCGGCCCGCGCGCCGCGCGCGCCGGCGCGCCCATCGTGATCGCGGCCGGGCCGCCCCAGGATCGCGTGAACGCCCTCGCCGTCGGACCGGACGCGGTCTACTACGGCACGGTCGCGGGCAACGTGCAGGCCAGGGGACAGCTCGTCCGGGTCCCGCTCGCGGGCGGACCGGCCACGGCGCTGAAGACCGACGTCGAGGTCGAGCGCATCCGCCTCGACAGGGATGGCACGGTCTACTTCGTGGCCGGCGAGGTGCAGGCGCCGGCCACGCGCTTGTGGTCCATCGCGGGCGCGGGGCCGGCCGTGGTCTCCGACGTCAACGACTACGGGATGGACGCCGTGCCCACGAGCGGAGGGCTGGTCTGGGTCGAGAAGGCGACGCCGCCCGGCGGGATCATCGAGCACCACGGCAGCACCGACGCCTTCTCCGCGAGCCCGGCGCTGGTGATGGGCACGCCGCACGGCCTCGCCCTCGACGACGTCGACTTCTACTGGGCCGACGGAGACGGTCCCTCGCGCCTCTCGAGGCACCCGCAGAACGAGAACAGCGGCAACGACGAGTACGGGACCGTCATGACGACCGCCGCCGACACGCTCGCGAGTCCGATCGCCGCCGGCGCCGATCTCTATTTCCTCCACGCACACCCGCCCGGCGACTGCCAGGGCTCCGTCATGGTCATCCCGACGGCGGGCGGCACGCCCAGCCTCGTGTCGCTCGGCCACAGCGGGTCGGACGTGTCGTCGCTGGCCGTCGACGACGCGTTCGTCTACTGGACGACGCCGGACGCCGGCGGGCTGGTCTTCCGTGCCGCCCGCGGCGGCGGCGCGCCGGAGGTGGTGGCGACGGAGCAGGCGGCAGCGCGCGGCGTCGCCGTGGGCGCGGCGCGCGTCTACTGGATCGCGACGGCCGCCGGCGGCGACGAGGTCCGGGCCCTCGACGAGTGACCTTCAGCCCGTCGCGGGGGCGGGCTCGCCCGGCGAGACGTCGACCGAGACCCAGAGGTCGTGGCGGCCACCGCCCATGATGACGCCGCGGACGGGCGTGACGTCGCTGTAGTCGCGGCCCCAGGCGACGGTGATGTGCTGCTCGCCGGGGACGAGATCGTTCGTGGGGTCGAGGGGCAGCCAGCCGAGCGCCGGCACGAAGACGGCCACCCAGGCGTGCGAGGCGTCGGCGCCCACGAGGCGCGGCTTGCCGGGCGGCGGGCGCGTCACGAGGTAGCCGCTCACGTAGCGCGCCGGCAGCCCCAGCGCGCGCAGGCAGGCGAGCTCGACGTGGGCGAAGTCCTGGCAGACGCCGCGGCGGAGCTTCAGCACCTCCTCGACGGGCGTGGCGATCGTCGTCGCGCGGCTGTCGTAGACGAAGTCCTTGTTGATGCGCGTCGTGAGCTCGCGCGCCGCCTCGACGATCCCGCGGCCCGCGGCGAAGGAGGGCAGGGCGTACGCGCGCGCGGCGGCGGACGACGTCGGGACGTGCGGCGAGGCGAAGGCGTAGGCGCGGGCGGCGCGCGCGTCGGCGTCGGCGCCGGCGCGCACGGCCTCGCGCACGGCCTCCCAGGGCGCGCTCGTCGCGGGCAGCGGCGCCGGCGGGGCGACGTCGACGTCGGCGCGCGAGGTCACGCGGAGGTTGTTGTGGGGCTCGTGGATCTCGACGTACGTGCAGCGGTTGCCGAAGTCGTCCGTGCGCTCGCGGCGCATCGCGGGCGGGGGCGCGATCTCCAGCTCCTCGCGCAGGCAGCGCTGCGTGGGCGTCGAACGGGGCAGCAGGTGCAGGTCGTGGTGCGACGTCGAGACCCGCTCGGAGTAGAGGTACTCGGTGACGTGCACGACGTGGTGGATCATCGTTCGCTCGCGCCCTCGGGCGCGCGCCAGACGAGCCGCGCCAGCTGGCGCGCCTGCGTCGCGTGGTTGAGGTAGCTCTCCGTGAGCGCGTCGGAGAGCGCGGGCAGCTCGCGCGCGAGCTCGGCCATCATCGCCACGAGCTCGGGGCGCCGCTCGTCGGCGTCGACCTCGGCGAGCCGCCGCACGCTCGTCTCCTCCAGGCGAGACAGCAGCGCGTCGGCGCCCCCGGCGAGCGCCGTCTCGATGCCGTCGCGCGCGCGCCCCGGCAGGTGCGGCAGCTTGACGATGTGCTCGAGCAGCGCGCCCAGCTGGAAGACGACCGAGCGCGGATTCGTCGGGTCCGTGAGCAGGAGGTCGAGCACGGGCGCCGCCTGCAGGCTCGCGAGGTAGCGCCGCCGGTAGGTGATGGCGCTGTCGGCGGCCTCGAGCAGCGACTCGAGGACGAGCGGCTCGGCGGGCTGCGCCGTCGTGAGCGTGGCGTCGATCGTGAGCGCGAGGCTCACGGCGCGCTCGAGGCGGCGGCCCATGTCGAGGAAGCGCCAGCCGTGCCCGCGCGACATGCTGTCCATGACCAGGCCCGAGAGCGCCGCGAGCAGCGCCACGAGGCGATCGAGCAGCGACGAGAAGGCGCCCGTCGTGTTGACGACGCCGGCCCAGGTCTCGGCCTCGCGCAGCTCCTGGTCGAGCGCCGTGATGACGCGCCAGGTGTCGCTCGAGAGGCGGTCGCGCGCGGCCCGCCCCACGCGGTGGACGGCGCGCAGCGTGTCGGCGAGCGTGCCCTGCTTCTCTTCGAAGATCAGCGCGGCGATCTCGGCCAGGCGGTCGCGCTCGCCGGGGGCGGGCTCGGGGGGCGTGAGGATGCGCGCCTGGGCCCGCAGCGCCCGCAGCAGCGAGTCCGTCGGCTCGGCGCCGTCGGGCAGGCGCGCCACGGCCGTGCGCGCGAGCCGCGCCATGGCGTCGAGGCGCTCGGCGTAGCGCCCGAGCCAGTAGAGGTTGTCGGCGACGCGGCTCGGCAGATCGCCGCCCCCGCGCGACAGCTCGACGGGCGCGCCCGCCGGCCGCAGCAGCGAGAGCGCGTTCACGGGGCCGTCGGCGACGACCCAGGTGTCCTGGCTGGTCGCGCCCCGCTGGATCGAGATGTCGTGGCGCTGGTCCCGCGCCGCGACGACGCCGAGGCCGCCGGGCATGACGTGGTAGGCGCCGCCCACCTCGGAGCCCGCCTCGGACACGGCGAAGCTGCGCATGAGCAGCCGGCGCGGCTGCAGCTCGCCCGCCTCCCACAGCGGTGTCGTCGAGAGCGTCGCGCGCCGCTGCGCCACCCAGGCCGAGGGGTTCGCCTGCAGGCGCGCCCGCAGCTCGGCGAGCGCCGCCGCGTCCAGCTCGTCGCAGAAGATCGGCTCGATGCGCCCCGTGGGGAAGGCCGGCTTGATCACCATGTCGTCGAGCTGGGCCAGCACGTGCGCGAGCACGCGCGGCTCGCCGCACCACCAGGTCTCGACGCTGGGCAGCGCCAGCTCCTCGCCGAGCAGCGCGCGGCACACGGCGGGCAGGAAGGGCATGAGGGCGGCCGTCTGCACGACGCCGCTGCCGAGCGCGTTGGCGATGGCGACGTTGCCCTCGCGCACGGCCTCGAGCAGCCCGGGCACGCCCAGCGCCGAGTCCGCGCGCAGCTCCAGCGGGTCGCAGAAGTCGTCGTTGAGCCGGCGGCGGATCACGTCGACGCGGTGGAGACCGCCCAGCGTCTTCACGTACACGCACCCGTCCCGCACGGTGAGGTCGGCGCCCTCGACGAGCATGTACCCGAGGTACTGGGCGAGGAAGGCCTGCTCGAAGTAGGTGGCGTTGTACGGCCCCGGCGAGAGCAGCACGACGCGCGGGTTGTCCCCCCCGCGCGGCGCGAGCGCCACCATGGTCCGCCGCACCTGCTGGAAGTAGGTCGCCAGGCGCTCGACGTGACAGTCGCGGAACTCGTCGGGCAGGATGCGCGACACGATGATGCGGTTCTCGAGCGCGTAGCCGGCCCCGGAGGGCGCCTGCGTGCGGTCGGCGAGCACGCTCCACGCGCCCGAGCCGCCGCGCACGACGTCGGCCGCGTAGAGGTGGAGGAAGCGCCCGCCCATCGGCGCGACGCCGCGGCAGGGACGGAGGAAGCCCGGGTGCGCGAGCACGAGCTCCGCGGGCAGGAGGCCCTCGTCGAGCACGCGCTGCGGTCCGTAGATGTCGGCGAGGAGGGCGTCGAAGAGGCGCGCCCGCTGCGTGACGCCCCGGGCCAGCGCCGCGTGCTCCTCGGCGCCCACGACGATGGGCATGGGTCCGAGCGGCCAGGGGCGCTCCATGCCCTTGGGATCGCCGTAGACGTTGAAGCTCACGCCGTTGTCGTGGATGAGGTGGCGCGCCTCCGCCCACCGGCGCGCGAGCTCGCCCGGGGCGAGCGCGTCGAAGCGGGCCGCGAAGCCGCGCCAGGCGGGCCGGATCTCGCCGCGCTCGTCGGCCAGCTCGTCGAGCCCCGTGGAGCGGGCCGCGTACGCCCGCAGCGTGTCGCCCGTCGGTGGGGACGCGACCGCGCCGGGCGCCGCTTCGGGCGTCCGGGGGGGATCGGTGGCGGCTCGCAGGGTCGTACCGGGCATCAGGTCAAATCAAGGCGCCGCTGACGATAGAGCGCCGCGCGTAACCGCCCCGTTTCGACGGGGTCAGACTTGCGTAACGCACACGAGGACTGTAGCCGACCCGAGGCATCTGACGATAGATTCAATCGGTCGTGGCCGAGGCAGAAGGGTCGCTCCTCTTGAAGGGTTACGGTGCGCTCTCCGGCACCTACGACGAGCTCGTCGACGCCGCGGGCGTGCCGCGCCCCCACGCCCGCGTCGCGACGGAGCTGCTCGACGGCCTCACGCCCGAGGGCTTCCAGCGCTGCCAGTCCCTCGCCGAGCTTTCGCTCGTGCAGCAGGGCGTCACGTTCTCGGTCTACTCCGACCAGCGCGGCACCGAGAAGGTCATGCCGGTGTGCCTCGTGCCGCGCGTCATGGGCGCCCCCGAGTGGGAGCGCGTCGAGCGCGGCCTCGTCCAGCGCCTCGCGGCGCTCGAGCTCTTCCTTGCCGACGTCTACGGGGACCAGCGCACGCTGCGCGAGGGCGTCGTGCCCGGCGAGATGGTCGAGAAGTCGAAGAGCTTCGAGCCGCGCCTGCGCGGCGTCAAGCCCGCGGGCGGCGTGCGCATCCACATCGCGGGCGTCGACCTCATCCGCGACCCCACGGGCACGCTGCGCGTCCTCGAGGACAACCTGCGCACGCCCTCGGGCGTCTCGTACGTGCTCGAGAACCGCCAGGTCACGAAGCGCGTCTTCCAGCATGCCGTCGAGGGCGGCGTCCGGCGCGTCGACGACTACCCCTCGCAGCTCGCCGAGGCGCTGCGCTCCGTCTCGCCCGAGGGCGTCGACCCCGAGGAGTCGACGGTCGTCGTGCTCACGCCGGGGCCGTTCAACTCGGCGTACTTCGAGCACAGCTTCCTCGCGCGCTCGATGGGCCTCGAGCTCGTCGAGGCGTCCGACCTCGTCGTCGACGGCGACGACGTCTACGTGCGCACGACGATGGGGCCGCGCCGCGTGCACGTCATCTACCGCCGCACCGACGACGCCTTCATCGATCCGGAGTTCTTCCGCCCCGACAGCCTCCTCGGCGTGCCCGGCCTCATGCGCGCCTGGGCGAAGGGGCGCGTCGCGCTCGCCAACGCGCCGGGGAACGGCGTCGCCGACGACAAGGCGATCTATCCGTTCGTGCCCGATCTCATCCGCTTCTTCCTCAAGGAGGAGCCCATCCTCGAGCAGGTGCCGACCTTCGTCTGCGCGCGCCGCGACGACCGCATGTTCGTCGTCGAGCACCTCGACGAGCTGGTCGTCAAGGCCGTCGACGAGGCGGGCGGCTACGGCATGCTCATGGGCCCGCAGGCGACGCAGGCCGAGCGCGACAAGTTCCGCGAGCTCGTGCTGGCCGAGCCGCGCAAGTACATCGCCCAGCACCGCGTCGAGCTGTCGACGTGCCCGACCTGGGTGCCCGAGCGCAAGCGCCTCGAGCCGCGCCGGGTCGACCTGCGGCCATTCGCCCTCGCGAGCCGCGCCCTGGGGACGATCCCGAGCCGCTGGGTCCTCCCCGGCGGCCTCACGCGCGTGGCGCTGCGCGAGGGCTCGTACGTCGTGAACTCGAGCCAGGGCGGCGGCTCGAAGGACACGTGGGTCCAGTCGTCACAAGCATGATGCACGAGCCATGATCTCCCGCGTCGCCGATCACTGCTTCTGGGTGGGCCGTTACCTCGATCGCGCCGAGAGCACGGCGCGCCTGCTGCAGGTCACGCGCTCGCTCGCCTTCGACGCCGAGATGCCCACCCAGGCCGTCTGGCGCCCCGTCGTCACCGTCTCGGGCCAGTACCCCGACTTCTGCGAGCGCTTCGGCGACAAGGCCGCCGGCCAGGGCGACGTCGTCCAGCGCTACATGACCTGGGCGCCCGAGAACGCCGTCTCGATCAAGACCTCGATCTGGGGCGCGCGCGAGAGCGCCCGCTCGATCCGCGAGGTCCTCTCGCTCGACATCTGGCAGGCGACGAACGAGCTCTACCTGTGGTTCGTGAGCGAGGAGGCGCAGCGGACCTACGCCCACGACCGCGACGAGATCTACCGCCAGATCCGCCGGCAGACGCAGCTCTCCCTGGGCCTCGTGCGCAGCACGATGCTGCACGACACGCCCATGGACATCCTGTGGCTCGGCGTGCTGCTCGAGCGCATCGGCCAGACGGCGCGCATCCTCGACATGCACCACTACCTGCTCGACGGCAACGGCCACGGCAAGAGCGTCAAGGACGCCAAGGACGGCGGCGCGCCCGCCGAACCCGGCGCCGGGAAGCACCAGATCGTCCAGACGGCCCTGTGGCTCTCGCTGCTGCGCACGTGCTCGGGCTTCGAGGCCTTCATGCGCGTGCACAAGGGCCGGGTCACGGGTCACGACGCCGTCGAGTTCCTGCTCTTCGAGGAGCGCTTCCCGCGCTCGCTGCGCTACTGCGTGCGCTCGGCGCTGGGGCTCATGCGCCGCATCTGGCCCGCCGAGCTCGCGGCCATCGGCGGCGCGCCGCTGGCGCGCCTGGCCGCCCTCGACGCCTGGCTCGGCGAGCGCAAGCTCGACTTCGACCCCTCGTCGATTCACGACCTCCTGACCCACGTCGTCGACGAGACGGCGCTCGTCTGCAGCGAGGCCCGGCACGCGATGTCGGGCGCGACGACGGCCTCCGAGGCGGCGGGCGAGCCCGGCCCGACGACGCAGCAGCAATGAGCCGCGCCGCGAACGCTGCTTTTTACGCGTGAGAAACCCACCCGAAACGGGAGCGGCCCCAGAATCGGAGGTGATGCTGAACACCGCCGAGCGGAACCGCTCCGTCCAGGTGCACGAGCGCAACGGCAGCAGCCTCGACGGGATCTTCCGTCTGATCGAGGCGGCGGGCCAGCCGCGTCCGCTCGGCGAGGTGCTGGCGCGCATGTGCGCCGACGTCGCCGCCATCGCCGCGGCGGCCGTCGTGAGCGTCTACGTGCGCGAGGCCGAGGGCCCCGACGGCGGCGCGCAGGTGTTCACCCTGCGCGGCAACGTCGGCTTCCCGCCCGGCTCCGTCGGCCGCGTGCACCTCCGGCAGGGCGAGGGCATCACCGGCTTCGTCGCCGAGAAGCTCCTGCCCGTCTCGGTCGCCGTCGCGGATCGCGACGAGCACTTCAAGTACATCCCCGGCCTCGGCGAGGAGCGCTTCCCCGCGATGCTCGCCGTGCCCGTCGTGCGGGGCGGCGTGGCCGCCGCCGTGCTCGTCCTGCAGCGCGGCCCCGATCACGAGTTCGCGAGCGAGGAGGTGGTGCTCGCGACCGCGCTCGCCGCCGTCATCAACCACGCGCTCGAGCGGGCCGACGAGCGCGAGCGCGCCGCGCGCGAGGCCTCGCGGGCGAGCGTGCGCCTGCCGGGCCGGGCCCTGGGGCCGGGCGCGGCCATGGGGCGCGCGGCGCTGCTCCCGACGCTCGCCGCGCTCGCGCGCACCGCCACGTCCTCGACGTCGAGCGGCGTCTCCGTCGACGCCGCGCTCGAGCGCCTCGAGGCGGACGTGCGCAAGCTGGGCGCCGCCATCACGGGCGCGGCCGCGCGCGAGCTCGCGACCTCGACGCTCATCCTCGAGGATCGGCGGTTCCGCGAGCGCCTCGTCGCCGCCGCGGGCGGCGCGTCGCCGCTCAAGAGCATGTCCGAGCTCGCGCGCGAGTACGCCCGGGTGGCCTTCACGGCGGCCGCGGGCGATCCCTCGACGGAGGCGCTCATGTCCGAGCGCGCCGCCGAGATCGAGGACCTCTGCGTGATCGTCCACGCCGCGCTGTCGGGCCAGACGCTCGTCCGCCCCGGCGACATCCTCGTCTCGGAGCGCCTCGGCGTCCTGGGCGCGGCTCACGCGCTCTCCCGCGGCGTGTCCGCCATCGTCGTCGACCGACCGCTGGCCGCGGACGGCGCCGTGGCGGCCCTCGCTCTGGCCGCCGGCGCGCCGCTCGTCGCCGCCGTCGCGGGCGTCTTCGCCTGGGTCCACCCCGGGGACCTCCTCGTCGTCGACGGGGACGCGTCCGCGGGCAGCGTGCGCGTCAACCCCGAGGCGACGCAGGTCGCGCGCTTCCGCAACCAGCGCGGCTGACCGCGACGTCTCGCCGCGGCGTCCGCCCCGGCGTCCTCGGGACAGCCGCAGCCGCGCCGGTCGGGCGCCGGGGGCCGCATGTCCTACCTTCACCGACGGCGCGTCCGGCCGTGGAGGCCCGGGCCCCCATCGTGATGCGTCCTGCCTCACTGTCCGTCGAGGAAGGGGCCGCCGGCCACCGCAACGGACGTCGATCCGCGCCCCCACATACAGTACGATGGGGAGCCGGCCGAAGAGGATCGAGCGACCGGTTTCCCGACGGTGATGGTTCCGAAAATCGACCCGCAAGATTCTTCCCGTCGACGGTGCATCGCGCTCAATGAACGTGCACCGCGAGCCACATTCGACGCGGCTAGCATCTTCATGACTGCTGGAGCGCTTTCGTCGAAGTGTGCCCCAGTCGATTGAGGTGAACATGACGTCGAACCCTGTGCGTTCTCAACGCGCCCGCTCTCTCGGTCTCGCCGGCTCGCTGGTGATTCTCGTCGGATCGACGGCGGCGTGCACCGCGGTGGTCCAGGGGGGCTCGGGGAAGGGCCAGAACTCCGGCGGCGGTGGAAGCGGCAGCAGCGCTGGAAGCGGCGCCGGCTCGAGCACCGGCACCGGCGCCACCGGCGGCATCGTGGCCATCCAGAACAACGGAATGGCCTCGGCCACCACGAGCTGGTACGAGCCGCTCAAGGCGGCCGACTGCTCGGGCGCGCCCACGGCCCTGCCGGCGTCGCGCATCTGGCGACTGTCGGCGACGCAGTGGAGCAACACGGTCGCGGCGGCGCTCGGCGTCACCGCGCCCGACGTGAGCTCCTTCCCGCCGGACCAGCTCGATCCGCGCACCGGCTACAACGACGACTCGACGGGCGACAAGATCACGCTCGGGCTCGCGCAGTCCTACTTCGACAAGAGCGACGCCGCGGCGACCGCTGCGGCGCCCACGGCCATCATGACCAACGCCTGCCTCGGTCAGAGCCCGATCTCGGCGTCGTGCGGTCAGGCCTTCGTCTCGTCGTACGGCGCGAAGCTCTTCCGCCGCGCGCTCACGTCGGCCGAGACGACGAGCTACGCGGGCTTCCTCGCCAGCCAGATCACCGCGGGCGACACGGCCCAGCAGGCCGTGGCCTCGACGCTGAAGGTGATGATGCTGTCGCCGAACTTCGCCTTCCGCACGGAGCTCGGCAGCAGCAAGCCCGGTCCGGTCGATCTGACGAACGACGAGATCGCGTCGCTGCTCTCGTACTCGATCGCCGACATCCCGCCCGACATGCCGCTGCAGGCGGTGTCGGCGCAGCTCGGCGACCCGATGGTGCGCCAGGCGCAGGCCGAGCGCCTCGCGATGATGCCCGCGGCCAAGACCAAGCTGAACCAGTTCTGGGCCCAGTACCTCGCCCTCGGCGATCAGCCGACGACGGCGGGCATCGACCAGTCGGCCTGGAACGAGGCGACGACGTTCTTCAGCAAGGTCGTCTGGGACAACAACGGCACGCTCAAGGACCTGCTGACGGCCCCGTACACCTGGGGCGACGCCAACGTCGCGCAGGTCTACGGCGGCAACGCCAAGCCGGACGCCACCGGCAAGATCACGCTCGACCCCACGCAGCGCGCGGGCTTCCTCACGAGCGTCGCGATGCTCTCGCAGACGGCGGCGCCCTCGCAGGCCGCCACCGTCATCCACCGTGGCCTGCTCGTCCGCGAGCGCGTGCTCTGCCAGATCCCGCCGCCGCCGCCCGCCTCGGTCGTGCCGGATCCCACGCAGATCCAGATGGCCGGTCCGAACGCGACGGCGCGGCAGAACTACACCCAGTTCACGATGGATCACGCGTCGTGCAACGCCTGCCACAGCTTCTTCCAGCCGCTCGGGCTGGCGTTCGAGGCGTACGACGCCGACGGCAAGTTCCGGACGCAGTACCCCGCGCCCATCAGCCAGCCCATCGACACGTCGGGCACGCTCAACCAGGCGGGCGACGCGATGGGCGACTACAAGGACGTCGTCGGCATGGCGGGGATGCTCGGCAACAGCCAGATGGCCGGTTACTGCATGGCCCAGCAGTTCGCGGAGTACGCCCTCGGGCGCTCCGTGAGCCTCGACCAGGAAGCGTGCATGGTCCGTGGCATGGGTGACTACGTGACGGGGAAGCAGGGGCAGGTGCACACGCTGCTCGCATCATTCGCCGCGACGCCGACGCTGACCCGGAGGTTCCACCAATGAGCCGTAAGTCCCCGATGCGTTTCCCCCGTCGCACCCTGCTCAAGGGGCTCGGCGCCGGCGCCGCGCTGTTCGGGCCGTTCTTGCGGCACCGCAGCTCGATGGCGCAGACGGCCACGCCCGCGGGCAACTTCCTGGTCTTCTACACGCCGAACGGGCACAAGCGCGCCCTCACGACGAACGGCGTGACGACGCCGGCGTTCGACGCCACGGGCTCGTCGTCGTCGCTGACGCTCGGATCCGCGATGCAGCCGCTCGTGCCCTTCACGAGCGACATCGCCGTCATCCGCGGCCTGAACTCGAAGACGCCCACCTTCATCGCGAGCCACCAGGACAACTGCCGCATCCTGACCTGCTGGGGCGCGCCCAAGGAAGGCAACGACAACAGCCAGTTCACCGGGTACGGCCCGTCGATCGATCAGGCGATCGGCATGGCGTTCGGCGAGCGGCCGCTCGTCGTCGCCGTCGATCCGTTCCGCGACATGCCGCACTGGCGCAACTTCCTCAACTGGCGGTCGTCCGGCGTGAACGAGCCGTTCACGAAGGACTTCATGGCGGTCTACACCGACCTGTTCGGCATGCTGACCAACCAGCCGACCACGGCCGACCAGACGGCGGCCATCATGCGAGCGAAGGCCCGGAACCAGAGCATCCTCGACTTCGTCAAGAGCGACATCGCGACGTTCCGCTCGCGCATCAACTCCGCCGACAAGGCGCACATGGACGCGTACCTCGACTCGATCCAGTCGCTCGAGACGAAGGTCACGTCGATGGCGACGGTGCCGGGGACGTGCAGCACGACGACCCTGCAGCCGGCCGTCGCGACGATGGCGGCGACCAAGGCGCCCATCCAGAACGACGACAAGTCGCCGAACATGGTCGTCGGTCAATTGCAGGCGCGCGGCCGCCTGTGGATGGACATGATCTCGACGGCGTTCGCGTGCGGCACGCGCCGCGTGGCCACCATCCAGTGGCAGGGCGCCTCGGAGGGCTACGACCCCGCCGGAGACCTCGGCTCGCCCACTCACCACAGCGTCAGCCACGGCTCGGCGCCCGCGCAGCACTGGGCGGACATCGACACCTGGTACTCGACCGAGTTCGCGTACCTGCTCAACTCGCTCAAGACCTTCAACGTCCTCGACAAGACCGTCATCGCCTGGGTCAGCG
The DNA here is from genome assembly GCA_035546175.1 of Polyangia bacterium. Taxonomy (GTDB): domain Bacteria; phylum Myxococcota_A; class Polyangia; order Fen-1088; family Fen-1088; genus DASZFV01. The sequence goes on along the minus strand of DASZWW010000040.1, from coordinate 6,956 downwards.
AGATCACCGAAGGCCACAACCAGATCGACATGGTCACGGTCGTGGCGGGCGGTCAGGCGCTCGGCCTCAAGATGGGCCAGTACATCAAATATCCCATCACGGGCGGCGCGCCCGAGGGCTCGGGCGCGATCCCGGTCATGCAGAACCCGGCGAACAAGGGCCTCAACGACTTCTGGATCACGCTCCAGAATGCCGTCGGCGTGAGCGCCACGACGTTCGGCGACCCCAAGTACTGCACCGGGCCGCTCGCCGAGCTCAAGGCCTAGCGTCCCTCGATCGGGACGAGCGCGAGGCGCAGCGCCGCGTAGGCGCGGTGCGTGCGCAGCTTGACGCCCGTGACCGTCGTGCCGAGGACCGCCGCCGCCTCGACCAGCGAGAGGCCGTCGCCCTTGACGAGCTCGAACGCGGCGCGCTGAGGCCCCGAGAGCTCCGCCAAGGCGCGCGCGATGCGCCGGGCGGCCTCCTTCGCGGCGAGGAGCTCCTCGCCGCACGGGGAGGTGGCGCGCTCGTCGCCGGCGTCGCACGCGGCGACGACCGGCCCGAGCTCGGCGCGGTAGGCGTCGACGAGCTGGCGCCGCGCGATCGCGAAGGCCCACGGCAGCACCTCGCCGCCCACTCGGAACGTGTGCCGCGCGCGGTGCATGTGCAGGAACGTCTGCTGCACGAGGTCCGGCACGAGCGCGGCGTCGCGCACGCGCCGGCGCAGGTAGGCGGTGAGGCGAGGCGCGACGAGGGCGTGGATCGTCGCGAAGGCCCGCTCGTCGCCGCGCGCGTAGCGGCCCATGGCCTCGTCGGCGTCGCGCGGGGGCGTGGGCGCGCCAAGGCACGGGGCACGGAGCTCTTCGAAGGCGAGGGCGCTCTGCATGGCGCCCGGTAGAGCAACCGCCGGGCCACGCGCCACGGCTGACCTTCGAGCGGTTTCCGAACGGAAGGGCGTCAGCCACGCCGGTCGAGATGACCGAGGTCGGGCGACTTGACCGGCGACGTCGACGGGCGCTCGGTCAACTCGCCCGCTCTCACTTGCGGGGGCGAGGGACCTGATATTCGTTGAGGCGGAGCACGAGCGTGCTGCGCGCGATGCCGAGGGCCTTCGCGGCGCGGCTCTGGTTGCCCCCGCACTCGGCGAGCACGCGCAGGATGCGCTCGCGCTCGTCCTCTCCGGGCAGCAGGGCCGCGGTCGAGCCTCCCCCGCCGCCGGACGGACCGAGGCCGAAGCCGACGGGCGGCGCCGAGCCGAGCCCGCTGCCGATCTCCTCGCGCGCGGGCATCGCGGGGCGCGCCGCGAGCTCGGGGGCGGGGCCGAGGTGGGGCGCCATGGCCGCCGACATCGACTCGATGAGCAGGTGCTCGGGGAGGATCTCCTCGCCCGTGCACAGGAGGACGGCGCGCTCCATCATGTTGCGCAGCTCGCGCACGTTGCCGGGCCACACGTAGGACTCGAGCATGAGGCGCGCCTCGTCGGACAGGTCGGGCGCCTCTCGCCCGAACGGCGCCGAGAACTGGCGCAGGAAGAGCGCGGCCAGCGGCGCGATCTCCCCGCGCCGCGCGCGCAGCGGGGGGATGTGCAAGGTCATGCCGTTGAGGCGGAAGTAGAGGTCGCGCCGGAAGCGCCCGGCGGCGACCTCCTCCTCGAGGTTGCGGTTCGTCGCCGCCACGAAGCGGACGTCGATGGCCTTGGGCTTGAGGCCGCCCACCCGCGTCACGAGCCGCGTCTCGAGCACGCGCAGGAGCTTGGCCTGGAGCAGGAGCGGCATCTCGCCGATCTCGTCGAGGAACACCGTGCCGCCCGGCGCGGTCTCGAGCAGGCCGGGCTTGGCCTCGGAGGCGCCCGTGAAGGCGCCGCGCTCGTGCCCGAACAGCTCGCTCTCCAGCAGGTGCTCGGAGAGCGACGCGCAGTTGAGGCAGAGGAACGCCTTCTCGGCGCGCGGGGACATACGGTGCACGCGCTCGGCGAGCACCTCCTTGCCCGCGCCCGTCTCGCCGACGATGAGGACGTTGATCGTCCCGGCGGCGGCGCGCTCCGCGAGCTTGTAGACGCGCTCCATCACGGCGTCGTGGGGGATCTCGTTGCCCACCGCGGCGGCCCGGTCGCTGGCCTCGCCGCGCACGCGGCGCGAGGCCGCCGCGACGAGCGCCTCGGGGGTGCGCCCGTCGCGCGGGTACGTCGCGAGGCCGGTGCGCACGATGGCGCCCGCCGACGCGAGCGCGGCCTCGAGCTCGCGCACCATCTTCTCAGCCGCCTCGGGCGCCGTGCTGGCGAGCAGGACCTCGTACTCGTTGGGCCCGTAGAGCGCCAGCATGTCGGGCAGGCGGAGCACGGGCGCGACGATCTCGGTGAGGCGGGCCGGGGCGAGGGCGCTCGCGACCTGCACGCGCAGGAGCGCGAAGGGATCGCGCGTCGCCTCCGAGCGCGCGCACTCCTCCTCGAGGCGCGCCTCCATGTAGCCGTGGGGGCGCAGCACGCGCACGCGCGGCGGCAGGCGCTGCTGCACCATGAGGATCGTCGAGCCGATGGCGACGGCCTCGCCGGGGGCGATCGTGACGCGCTCGCCGGGCGCGAGCGCGACGTCGCGCACCCGCGTCTTGTTGGCGCTGCCGAGGTCCTCGATCTGCAGCGTGTCGCCGATGTGCAGGCGCGCGTGGTGGCGCGAGGCGAGGGGATCGTCGAGCCGCACGTCGGCGTTCTCGGCGCGGCCAATCGTCAGCAAGCCGCGCGGGGGCAAGGGGTGCGTCGCGAAGAGCTCCGGCCCCATGACGAGCAGGTGGTGGCCCATGGAGCCGGGTTCTGCCGTGTTTTCGAGGACTGTCGCGGGAACGGGCACCGCAGGACCTCCTTCAAATGTCGAGCCAGTATCTACGCCGCGTCGCCGGTGTCGAGAGGAACGCGCGGGTCGGACGGATTGTCGGACGCGTCGGTCAATTCGAGCGAAGGGCGTCGGTCATCTCGTCCGCGCGCGTCGGGTTCGGTCGATTCGTCCGCGCGCGGCCGGCCTGGACGAGCGCCGTCGGACAAGTGGTCCGACCCTTGCTGATGGGGCGCCCGCATGGACAAAGGCAGTTTGCACTATCCCGGTGACGGCGGTCGAGGCCCCGGGATAAAGTCGCGGCCGCAAATGGAGAGATCCCTGGGGGGCGTCGTCGGGTCGCTCGCGCTCGTCCTGGCGATCTCCGGCTGCGGCGCCGAGGCCGACGATCTCTTCTGCGACGGGGCGGGGTGCGGCTTCTCGGACCTCGAGTGGTCGCGCCTCTCCGCGCTGGCGAACCCCGGCCCCGTGCCCCCGGATCTGTCGAACGCCGCCTTCGGCGACCCGTTCGCGAACCAGCTCGGCAAGTGGTTCTTCCAGGACGCCCGCTTCTCGGGCCTGGCGACGCAGGTCGACGCCGTCGGCCGGCCCGCGGGCGTCACGCGCGCGCCCAAGGGCCAGCCGCTCAACATCTCGTGCGCGAGCTGCCACGACCTCGGCCGCATGGGGGTCGACGTCGCCTCGACGCCCGGCAACGTCTCGGAGGGCGCGGGCTGGACGGACGTCAACGCGCTCTCGGTCGTCAACAGCGGCTACTCGCACTTCTACTTCTGGAACGGGCGCGCCGATTCGTCGTGGGCGCTCGCCTTCGCCGTGGCCGAGAGCGCGACGACGATGAACGGCAACCGGCTGCACACGGCGCACGTCGTCGCGGACAGCTACCGCACGCAGTACGACGCGGTCTTCGGCGGACGCGGCGAGGCGGTGCCCATCCCGCCCGACCAGACCGTGTGCGCCCTCTCGGCGCTCGTCGTCCAGACGGGGCCGACGGCGGGGCAGTGCTCGGCGTGCGTCCCCGGGATCTGCCGGAACGTCATGGACGCGGACGGGACCTTCGCGGGCTGCTACCCGCGCTTTCCGCTCGACGGGAAGCCCGGGGACGGCAAGTGCCACCCGGGCGATCCCAAGGAGCCGTGGGGAGACGCGTACGACTGCATGGATCCGGCGGACCAGACGGCCGTCTCGCGCGTGCTCGCGAACTGGGCCAAGGCGCTCGAGTCGTACGAGGCGCGGCTCACGAACGTCGCCGGCACGAAGTTCGACGAATGGATCGCCGAGGGACCGCAGTCGGTGGCCATCGACGAGAGCGCCCGGCGCGGCGCGCAGCTCTTCGTGACCAAGGGCGGCTGCGTCGATTGCCACTCCGGCGGCATGCTCACCGACAACCAGTTCCACAACATCGGCGTCGCGCAGGTGGGCCCCAACGTGCCGACGCTCGCCGACTGTCCCGCGGGCAGCGCCGGCTGCGATTGCACGAGCGACGCGTCGACGACCTGTCTCCCCTGGGGGCGCTTCACCGGCCTGGCGCGCCTCAAGGCGGGCGGCAAGACGCAGCGCAACGGCTTGTGGTCCGACGACGTCGACATGATGGGGGGCAAGGACACGAGCCGCGTCGTCGAGGACAACGCGACGCCGACGCAGGACATGAAGGGCGCGTGGCGGACGCCGAGCCTGCGCAACGTCGCCGAGACGGCGCCGTACATGCACGACGGCCGCTACGCGACGCTCGAGGAGGTCATCGACCACTACGACCGCGGCGGCGATCCCGACCCCGTGGGCACGCCCGACATCCGCATCCGGCCGCTCTCGCTCACCGACGGCGAGAAGGCCGATCTCGCCGCCTTCCTGCGCACGCTGACCGGTCCGGCGCTCGATCCCGCGGACACGACCTTCGGTCCGAACGATCCCCTCCCGCCGTCCCCGGTGTGCATGTGAGGGGGCGGCGGTCGCTGGTCGCCAGGCTCGTCGTCGCGTTCGCCTCGCTGGCGGGCGGGCGCGTGCTCGCGCAGGGCGGAGCGCCCCCCGTGGCGCCTCCGCCGCCGCCGGCTCCGCAAGCGCCCGCGAGCGCGGCGCCGGACCCGGCGCTCAAGGCCACCGAGGATCTCGACGCCGCCGACGTCGACGTCGTCGAGCCCGACGACGGCGCGGGCGACAGCGTCGAGCAGCGCCTAACCGACCTCCAGCAGCGCCTCGCCGACACGCAGGCGGTCGCCCTGGGCCGGCGGCCCCTCGTCACCGTCGGCGGGTACGTCGACTTCGGCTTCTTCGCGACGACGGGCGACGGCACGGGCTGGATCCAGGACCTCGGCCCGAACCGCTACTTCCCCGGCGAGGCCGGCAAGTACTCGTGGGTGTTCCTCGGCGATCTGCTGGCCCCCGCGATCAACAGCCGCGGAGAGCCCGCCGACCTCGGGAACCCGCCGGGCGTGACGCGCTTCAACCCGATCGCCTCGGGCGGCGCGCCGAGCTTCATCGTCAACGAGGTCAACCTCACGCTCAACGCCGCCGTGGCCGACAACGCGCTCGCGACGGCGAGCATGGACTTCATGCCGCGCTCGGGCGTGAACTTCTCCCTCGGCGACGTCTTCGAGGTCGATCTCGCGCAGCTCGAGTGGATGCCGGGCTCGCGCCGCACGTCGATCTTCGTCGGCAAGATGGAGTCGGTCCTGGGCCTCGAGTACCGCTCGCGCAAGTCGCCGAACCGCTTCGGCGTCACGCCGTCGCTCATCGCGCGCTACACGACCGGGACGCCGCTCGGCGTGAAGTTCCGCAGCAAGCTCGGCGACGGCGACTGGCTCGTCATCGCGGGCGCGCTCACCAACGGCTCGTCGACGATCGAGCAGTTCCACTTCTACGACGAGATCGACAGCAACGCGGGCAAGACCGTCTCGGGGCGCGTCGCGCTCGCGCCGGGCCGCGTCCTCGAGGTCGGCGTCTCGGGCGAGTACGGCGCGCAGGACCACGCGCTCGACAGCGCCGAGCCGCTGTGGTTCGTGGACGCCGACCTCCAGCTCCACCTCGGCCCCCTCGAGGTCAAGGCCGAGTGGATCACCGGCCGCGGGACGGGCGAGACGCTGGCCGTCTACGACCCCGACCACCGCCCGTACGGCCTGCGCCTCAACAAGGGCGGCTACGTCGAGGCCGACTGGATGATCACGCCCAAGCTCGGCGTGCTGGGGCGCGGCGAGCTGCGCGACGCGCGCGTCTGGCTGGGCGACGAGCGCCTCTACATCACGAAGGGCTGGCGCGCCGTGGGCGGCCTGCGCTTCGTCGCGAACGAGCACGTCATCGTCAAGGCCGAGTACCTGCACAACGGCGAGTACGGCGGCGTGCCGCAGATCCGCGACGACGTCTTCACCACCTCGCTCGTCCTCGCCTTCTGAAGGAGCCAAGGTCATGTCTCAAATCAGGTTCATCTCGCTCTCGTTGCTCGCGATCGTCGCGCTCGCGCCGGCTCGGGGCCGCGCCGCGCCGCCCAAGGCGAGGGCCACGCCGCAGGACATGGCGGCCGAGCTCGCGCGCCTCGACGCCGAGGTCAAGGAGCAGCGGCAGCTCATCATGCAGCTCGTGCGCGTCGAGCAGGAGCACTACGATCTCCTCCTCAAGCTCGTCCAGGGCCGCGCAGCGTCCGGCGAGGCGCTCGCGCCCGCGGCGCCCGGCGTCGCGCCCGCAGTCCCCGCGGCGCCCGGCGCCGCGCCGAGCGACGCGGCGAAGCGCGCCCCCCGCACCGGCGCCATCCGCGGCAAGGTCTCGTTCCCGGGCGGCACGTTCAAGGACGTCTACGTCTACATCGACAACGTGAAGAGCCCGCCGGCGCACGGCCACACGTTCGAGATCGGCCAGCGCGATAAACAATTCGTGCCGCAAGTCGCCGTCGTGCAGCGTGGTACCAAGGTCGTGTTCCCCAATTATGATAGCGTCTTCCACAACGTGTTCTCGCCGTCGACGCGTCACCCCTTCGACCTCGGGAGCTACCGGGCGGGGGACGCGCCCAAGGGCGTCGAGATGACGGCCACGGGCGTCATCGACGTGTTCTGCAACATGCACTCGCGCATGCACGCGAGCGTCCTCGTCGTGCCGAGCTCGCTCTACGGGCGCGTCGCGCCCGACGGCTCGTTCGAGCTCGAGGGCGTGCCGCTCGGCGCGCGCAAG
>DASZWW010000039.1:0-55868 GCA_035546175.1 Polyangia bacterium | reverse complement strand
GACGATCCAGATCGTGGGGCCGCCGAGCCTCACGAAGTGCACCGAGTACCTGCACATCAACGCCCTGTCGTGCACGGCGACGAGCTCGAACTCCGACACGCTCGTGTGGGACGTGGCCTTCTCGCCCGACGGCACCACCCTGGCGACGGCCGGCGACGACGACCGGGTCAAGATCTGGAGGATGAACGGCAGCGTCCCCATGGCCACGGGACAGACCCTCCCCACGACGGGGCAGGGCTACGTCGCCTTCTCGCCCGACGGCAAGTGGCTCGCCGTGGGCTCGGTCTTCGGCGACTACGAGCTCTACGACGCCAAGACCTTCCAGCTCAAGGCCACGCTCAACGGCCACGACGACGACATCCAGGCCGTCGCCTTCACGGCGGACAGCAAGAGCTACTGGTCGATCGACTACTCGGGCGTGCTCACGCGGCACGACATCGGCGGCGGCCTCGATCCGGGCTTCTCGGTCATGACGGGGGGCACTGGCTTCACGCTCGCGCTCTCGCCCTCGATGACGGCCACGGTGCAGTGGCTCGCGCTCGGGTTCGCCGACGGGACGGGCGAGCTCGCGAACGTCGCGCCGGGCATGACCACGCCGACGCCCATCACGGTGTCGAACGACATGAACGGCGTCTACGGGATGTCGTTCTCGCCCGACGGCAAGACGCTCGTCGCCGGCGGGACCGACGGCATCGTGGGCTTCTGGAACATCCCGCCCGCGGCGAACGGCGCGAGCACGGGAGCGACGATCGTGCTGCCGGACTCGACCAACACGCCCGAGGCCGTGAAGGCCGTGAAGTACTCGCCCGACGGCAAGTCCATCGCGATCGCGGCCGGCGATCCCACGGACGAGTGGAAGGTGGCGATCTACAACGTCGCGACGCGCACCATGACCACGAAGATCCCGACCTACACGCCGCTGTCGATCGCCTGGTCGCCCTCGGGCGGCATCATCGCCGCGGGCGAGGACACCTGCGGCAAGATCCTGATCTGCTCCGACAACTGACCGCGGCGCGAGCGGCGGGCGCCGCCCCCTGATACCATCGGCGCATGGTCCGCAAGAACGACGCGCTCGAGTACCACCGGGCGGGGCGCCCCGGCAAGCTCGAGGTCGTCCCGACGAAGCCCCTCGTCACGCAGCGCGATCTCTCGCTGGCGTACTCCCCGGGCGTCGCCGAGCCGTGCCTCGAGATCGCCGAGAACCCCGAGCTCGCCTGGGAGTACACGGCCCGGGGCAACCTCGTGGCGGTGGTGACGAACGGGACGGCGATCCTCGGGCTCGGCAACATCGGGCCGCTCGCCGGCAAGCCGGTGATGGAGGGCAAGGCCTGCCTCTTCAAGAAGTTCGCCGACATCGACGTCTTCGACCTCGAGGTCAACGCCAAGGAGACGAACGCCTTCATCGACGCCATCGCGGCGCTCGAGCCCACCTTCGGCGGCATCAACCTCGAGGACCTCAAGGCGCCCGAGTGCTTCGAGATCGAGGCCGGCCTCAAGAAGCGCATGAGCATCCCCGTGTTCCACGACGACCAGCACGGCACGGCGATCATCTCGGGCGCGGCGCTGCTCAACGGCGTCGAGCTGCAGGGCAAGAAGCTCTCCGCGCTCAAGATCGTCGTCTCGGGCGCGGGCGCGTCGGCCATCGCCTGCGCCGACTTCTACGTGTCGCTCGGCGTGCCGGTGGGCAACATCACGATGGTCGACTCCGTCGGCGTCATCTACGCGGGCCGCAAGGAGGGCATGAACGCCTACAAGGCGAGGTTCGCGCGGCCCGACGACGGCGCGCGCACGCGCCAGGACGCCATCCGCGGCGCCGACGTGTTCCTCGGGCTGTCGAAGGCGGGCATGTGCACGCCCGCGATGCTCGAGACCATGGCGAAGAACCCCATGGTCTTCGCCCTCGCCAACCCCGACCCCGAGATCAGCTACCCCGACGCCAAGGCGGCGCGGCCGGACGCGATCGTCGCGACGGGCCGGTCGGACTTCCCGAACCAGGTCAACAACGTGCTCGGCTTCCCCTACGTCTTCCGCGGCGCGCTCGACGTGCGCGCCAGGGAGATCAACGAGGCCATGAAGGTCGCCGCGGCCCGCTCGCTCGCCGCGCTCGCGCACGAGCCCGTGCCCGACAGCGTCGCCGAGGCCTACGGCGAGCAGTCGTTCCGCTTCGGCCCCGACTACGTCATCCCCAAGCCCTTCGACACGCGCGTGCTCTGGTGGTGCGCGCCCGCCGTCGCGAAGGCGGCCATGGAGTCGGGCGCGGCGCGCCTCCAGATCGATCTCGACGAGTACCGCGAGCGCCTGCAGCGGCGCATCGGCGGCGCGCAGCACACGATCATGAGCCGGATCGTGCAGCGCGCGAAGAGCGCGCCCAAGCGCATCGTCTTCCCCGAGGGCGACAACATCAAGGTGCTGCGCGCCTGCCAGATCGTCCTCGACGAGGGCATCGCCAGGCCCATCCTCCTCGGCGCCGAGCGCCGCATCCGTCACCGCGCCGCCGAGCTCGACCTCGACCTCGAGGGCGTCGAGATCGTCCAGCCCGCCGACTTCCCGAAGAACGCGGCGTACGTGCGCGACTTCCTCGAGCTGCGCTGCCGCAAGGGCGTCACCAACGAGAACGCGACGCGCCTCGTGAACCGCCGCATCTACTTCGGCATGATGATGGTGCGGCACGGCGACGCCGACGGCCTCGTCGCGGGCCTGACGGCGCCCTACCCCGACACGATCCGCCCGGCCCTCCAGGTGCTGGGCACGCGCCCCGACGTGCGGCGCGCGAGCGGCATGTACATGATGCTGCTCAAGAACGACGTGAAGTTCTTCGCCGACGCGACGGTGAACATCGATCCCGACGCCGAGACGCTCGCCGACATCGCCATCCAGGTGGCCGACGCCGTCAAGACGTTCGAGATCGTCCCGCGCATCGCCATGATCTCGTTCTCGAACTTCGGCTCGGCGCCGCACCCCGAGTCGCAGAAGGTCGCGCGCGCCGTCGAGCTCGTGCGCAAGCGCCGGCCCGACCTGGAGATCGACGGCGAGGTGCAGGCCGACATCGCCGTCGAGCCCGAGAAGATGAAGGAGCTCTTCCCCTTCTCGCGCCTCACCGACGAGGCCAACGTCCTCGTCTTCCCGTCGCTCGCGGCGGGCAACGCCGCCTACAAGGTGCTCGCCGCCCTGGGCGGCGCCACGGCCATCGGCCCCATCCTCCTCGGCGTCAACAAGCCCGTCACGGTGCTGCCGCGCGACGCCAACGTCGACACGATCGTCAGCATGACCGCCTACACCGTCGCCCGCTGACGGCTCCCCGGCGCCGGCTACTTGAGCAGCTTGTCGGTGTCGACCGGCCCCTTGTCGGGGCCCTTGCGCGTCGTCGAGCTGGAGAACGAGATCGTCGAGCTGTCGAGCGCGAGGTAGGCGCGCTTGGCGTCGGCGGGGGGGACGTCGGGCACGGCGACCTCGAACGGCTGCGCCACGCCCGGCGGCACGTGCGGCAACACGAACGTCGCCTTGTGCTCGCCGATCTTGATCGAGAGCTGCGCCTGCTCGTGCGTCACGGTCGTGGGGTTGATGACCTTGCCGAGCACCTTGACGCCCTTGGCCTGCGGGACGACGGCGAGGTCGATCACGTAGAAGCCGCCCGCGATGGGCTGCCACCCCGAGCCCGGCAGGTCGATCTCCTGGTACACGACCGAGGAGAGGTGTCGGTCGATGTCGCGCACGGCGCTCTTGAACGCGTCGAACTTGCCGTCCCAGGCGGCGACGCGCTTGCCGAGCTCGTCGCGCTCGATGCGATCGTGGATGTAGAGCGAGTAGGTGAACACGGCGAGGCCGGCCGCGCCGAGCGCCAGCAGGAAGGTGATGAACGCCCAGAAGCGCGCGCCCAGCGGGCGGCGCGGCGGCGGGCTCGAGGGAGCGGCGGTGGCCATGACCGCCTCTTCTTACCGCGCCGGGCGGCCGCGAGCCACCGTCGGCGGGCTGCGGTCAGAGGCAGACGTCGCCGCCGAGGCCGACCGGGGGCACGCACCGCTCAGCGGTCGGGCAGCTGCCCCCGTCGCCGCAGGGCAGGTAACACTGCTTGCACTTCGGGTAGGTGGGGCAGGGATCGCCGATCGCCTTGCACACGAGGCCGCTGGCGCAGCCGATCCCGTCGTCGCACGAATCGCCGCGCGCGTGCAGGGGGCCGTCCACGCCGCCGTCGCCGGCCGCGCAGATGCAGGTCGCGCACCCCGTCGCGCCCGTCTGGTAGCCGAACGGGCAGTACGGGCAAAGCCCGCTGCCCGTGACGATGCAGGCCGAATCGGCGGAGCACTTGTGGTTCACGCAGCCGCACGTCGACGGCCCGAGGCTGACCGCGCACGAGGTCGCGCAGACCTCCGGCTTCGCCGCCGGATCGGTCTTGGCGTCGCAGGTGCCGCCGCAGCAGACCGAGTGGAACACGCAGTCCTCGTCCTTGTCACAGGAGCCGAGCGTGCCGCCGCCGCCCGTCGTACCGCCGACGCCGCTGCCACCAGCGCCGCCAACGCCGGAGCCGCCGCCCCCCGTCGCGCCGGCCCCTCCGGCCGCGGAGCCGGCCGCGCCCGTCGCGCCCGCGGTCCCCTGCTTTCCGGCCTGGCCCGAGGCGTCTGGCTTGAGATCGGACGAGGAGCCGCACCCCCACCCGAAGCAAGCGAGGACCAGCACCAAGAGAGCCTTCGTCGACGAGGCGGAGCTTCGCATGCGCGCCGAGAGCTTCAAGCGTTGTGCCAGCCGCGCGCCCCGCGGGCCCGCGAGATCGTTCGATTCCGACGCGTCCGCGCCCACCGCCCCGTCAGATTTCTGAGCATCGCCTGTATGATGGGTCGCTTCGATGCGCGGTGGTTCGAGCCTGGCCCTGCTCGCGACGGCCGCCGTCCTCGAGGCGGCGTGCGCGAAGCCCGTCGAGTTCTCGCCGGCCGCGATCGCCGCGCACCACATGCTCGAGGGCGCGCCGCGCGGATTCTTCCTGGGCGTGGCGACGTCGGCCTACCAGGTCGAGGGCGGCGCGCGCACCGACTGGACGGACTGGGAGAAGGGGCGCTACGACGACGGCACGCCGCACGTCGTGGGCGGCGCGACCGCGGCGCGCGCGGCCGACTCGTGGAACCGATGGCGCGACGACGTCGCGGCGTGCCGGCGGCTCGGCGCCAACATGTACCGCCTCGGCGTCGAGTGGGCGCGCCTCGAGCCGACCGAGGGCGCGTGGGACGAGGCGGCCGCCGCGCGCTACCGCCAGATGTTCGCCGCCCTGCGCGCCGCCGGCGTCGAGCCGATGGTGACGCTCTATCACTTCACGCTGCCGCCCTGGGTCGCGGCGCGCGGCGGCTGGGACTGGGACGGCGCCCCCGCGGCGCTCGCGGCCTTCGCGCGGCGCGCGGGCGCCGCGTTCGGCGATCTCGTCGACTGGTGGATCACGCTCAACGAGCCCAACGTCTACGTCGCCAAGGGGTACCTCGCCGGCCAGTGGCCGCCGGGCGCGAAGGATCCGGCGCGCGCCGTGCGCGCCCTCGCGGCCTTCGAGCGCGCGCACGCGCTCATGACCGCGGCCCTGCGCGACGCCGACACGAAGGACGCCGACGGCGACGGGCGCGCCACCCGCGTCGGCATCGCCCACAACGTGCGCATCTTCGATCCGCGGTCGTGGCACCCCGTGGACCGCTACGCGGCGCGCGCCGCCGACGACTTCTACAACCAGCAGTTCCTCGACGCGGTCGCGACGGGCCGCCTGCGCGCGAAGCTCCCGCGCGCCCCCGCGATCGACGAGCCCTTCCCCGCGCTCGCCGGCAGCTTCGACTTCCTCGGGCTCAACTACTACACGCGCGAGCTCACCGTGGGCCACCTCTTCGGCGGCAAGCACTACGAGGCGACGACCGCGCCCGAGCGCCCCACGAGCGACCTCGGCTGGGAGATCTACCCCGAGGGCCTGTACCGGGTCCTCATGCGCTACGCCCGGTCGGGCTGGCCGCTCTTCGTGACCGAGAACGGCCTCGCCGACGCGCACGGAGATCTGCGGCCCGACTTCCTGCGCGCGCACCTCTACGCGCTCGATCGCGCCCGCGCCGACGGCGCGCACGTGCTCGGGTACCTGCACTGGTCGCTCATCGACAACTTCGAGTGGTCGCACGGCTACAACGGCCGCTTCGGCCTCTTCGCCATCGACTTCGCCAACGACCCCGCGCTCACGCGCCGCCCCACGCCCGCCGTCGAGACCTTCCGCGAGGCGGCGCGGAACCTGGGGACGCTTCCCTGACCGTCGCGCCCGACGGCGGCGCGGCGGTCCGTCCGCGGCGCCGGGTTCACCTGCCCGCGGGCACGCCGTCGAAGAAATCGACGACGCCGGTCTCGAGCGAGTACTCGGCGCCGACGATCGTGAGGCTGCCGTCCTGCACGAGCTGCTCGATGATCTCGGAGCCCTTGCGCAGGTTCCGCACCGAGGCGCGGATGTTCGCGCGCACGGCCTCGCGGACGAGGTCCTCGTGGCCGAGGGTGAGCTCGGCGTCGAGCAGCTTCTCGATCGCGGGGCGCACGCGGTCGACGATCGAGCGGAGGTTGCGCGACTGGTTCTCGGTGGGCCGCTTGAGCTCCTCGAGCGTCGAGAGGATCGCGCCGCAGCGCTGGTGGCCGAGCACGACGACCAGCTTGGTGCCGAACTTCGAGGCCGCGAACTCGACGCTGCCGATGCCCGACGGCGCGACGATGTTGCCCGCGATGCGGATGACGAAGAGATCACCGAGCCCCTGGTCGAAGACGATCTCGGCCGGCACGCGCGAGTCGGCGCACCCCAGGATGATGGCGAACGGCTCCTGGTTGTTCTTGAGCTCCTCGCGCCGGCTCTGCGTGAGGAAGGCCTCCGGCCCGCGCACGTTCATCTGGAAACGGATGTTGCCCTCTTGCAGGCGGCGCACGGCTTCGGCGGCGGTGATCATGGCTCGGCTCGGATGGAGGGGCGACGTTATCACAGGCGCGGTACGCTCCGGGACATGACCGACAAGAGCCGCGTCCCCGTCGCCATCGTCGCCGCCGAGGCCCCGCCGCGCACGAAGCCCAGCGCGTACCCGCCCGTGTTCGCGGCGCGCGTCGCCGGCCGCGTCAAGCACCCGCTCGGCGACCTCTTCGGCCTCCAGAACTTCGGGATCAACCTCACGCGGCTGCCGCCCGGCGTCGAGTCGGCGCTCTTCCATCGTCACAGCAAGCAGGACGAGCTGGTCTACATCCTCGAAGGCCGCCCCACGCTGGTCACCGACTCGGGCGAGACCGAGCTCGCCCCCGGCATGTGCGCCGGCTTCCCGGCAGGCGGCACGGCCCATCAGCTCGTCAACCGCACGAAGGAGGACGTCGTCTACCTGGAGGTCGGCGACCGAACGCCCGGCGACGAGGGCTCCTACCCGCGCGACGACCTCAAGGCCGTCATGGTCGAGCCCGGTGTGTGGGGCATGTTCCACAAGGACGGCACGCCGTACTGAGCCTCTTTTCCCGTCGCGCAAGCGGCCGGCGTCGTCGTGCGTGGGGGCTCGCGCCGTGCTAGATGGATCGTATGGCCTGGATCGCGCGAGACAATCAGCGGGTGAACGTGGGGAGTGGCTTCGCCGGATATCCGAGCGCCGGCGCGTTGCCCGACGCCGTGGCTCAGCGGTTCCTGACCCACGTCTACCAGCTCATGGGGTGCGGCCTGGGCGTGACGGGCATCGTGGCGCTCATCATCTCGGCGAGCGAGTCGCTGACGCGGTTCTTCCTGGGCAACCCGTTCATGATCGGCGCCGTCGTCATCGCCCAGCTCGTGACGGTGTTCGCCTTCCAGGGCCTCGCGCGCCGGGTGAGCGAAGGGGCGCTGGCCGCCATGTTCTTCGTCTACGCCGCGCTGACGGGCGTGACGTTCGCGGCCATCTTCCTCGTGTACACGGGCGCCTCCATCGCCGGCACGTTCCTGGTCACGGCCGGCGCCTTCGGGGGTCTGGCGGCCTACGGGATGCTCACCAAGCGGGACCTCGGACCCTGGCGGAGCTTCCTTTTCATGGGGCTCATCGGCGTGATCCTCGCTTCGGTCGTGGGCTTCTTCCTGCACAGCCCGGCCCTCTACTGGCTCACCACCTTCGCGGGCGTCGTCGTCTTCGCGGGCCTGACGGCCTACGACAGCGCGCGCCTCAAGCAGCTCGCGGCCACGAGTGACCTCCGCGGGGAGGGCGCCCGGAAGCTCGCGCTCATGGGCGCGCTCACGATGTACCTCGACTTCATCAACCTGTTCATCCTGCTGCTCCGGTTCTTCGGCCAGCAGCGCCGGCGGGACTAGCTCAGGGCCGCGTCACCTTCGTCGCGTCATCTTCGTCGCGTCATTTTCTTCGCGTCATCTTGGCGATGCGGGCGGCGTGAGCGGGGAAGCGCGCGGCCAGCTCGGGGCCGGCGGCGAGCTCGAAGTCCGCGAAGTCGAAGCCCGGCGCGACCGTGCAGCCGAACAGGCAGTGCGTCGCCGGGGCCGGCAGCTCGACGGCGAACCACGTGCCGGCCGGGATGACGAGCTGCGGGCGCTCGCCCGCGGCGAGGTCGGTGCCGAGGCGGGCGAGCGCGCCGGGGCCGCCGTCGCGCAGCAGGAGCACGTCGAGCGGGCCGCCCTCGTAGAGGTGGAAGAGCTCGTCGGAGCGCAGCCGGTGAAGGAAGGTCGTGGGCTGCGCGCGCGTCACGAGGAAGTAGATGGCCGTGCTCGCGGACCGCGGCGCGCCGTGCGGCAGGGGCGCGCCCCCGGCGCCATCGACCGCGAGCGGCGCGCGGTACGTCTCGACGAAGTAGCCGCGCTCGGGGTGCGGCGCCAGGCCGAGGCGCGCGATGAGCTCCCTCGCGCGGGCTGGCTCGGCGTCTTCGGGGGCGGCCGTCATCGGTGCGTAGGATGCTGCTCCGGCG
The DNA here is from genome assembly GCA_035546175.1 of Polyangia bacterium. GTDB lineage: Bacteria > Myxococcota_A > Polyangia > Fen-1088 > Fen-1088 > DASZFV01. Next base: position 46,967 of record DASZWW010000039.1, on the reverse strand, counting down.
TGGGCGCGTCCAGGATCTCGCGCACGCGGCGCTCGAGCTCGGCCGGCGTGAACGGCTTGCCAATGAACGGCACTCCCGTCACGGCGGGGCGGTCCGTGTAGCCCGACATGATGGCCAGCTTCATCTGCGGGCGCAGCGCGATGGCCCGCCGGAGCAGCTCGGGGCCGCTCAGCACCGGCATGACGGCGTCCGTCAGCAGGAGGTGGATCGGAAGGTCGGTCTGGTGGATGAGCTCGAGCGCCTCGCCGCCGTGGCGCGCGAGGAGCACCTTGTAGCCGCGCCCCTCGAGGATGCGGCGCACGAGCTGGCGCACGGCCTCCTCGTCCTCGACGAGCAGGACCGTGGCCGCCGGGGCGGGCGGGCGCGCGGAGGGCTCGAGCCCCACGTCGACGGCGGGCAGGAACAGGTGCACCAGCGTCCCGCGGTTGGGCGCCGACTCGACGCGGACGAAGCCACCGCTCTGCGTGACGATGCCGTACACCGTCGAGAGCCCCAGCCCCGACGCGCCCGTGGCTTGCTTCGTGGTGAAGAACGGCTCGAACGCGCGCGACGAGACCTCGCGGGTCATGCCGATGCCGTTGTCCTCGACGGTGACGCGCACGTAAGGCCCGGGCGCGGCGTCGACGCCCGGGGGCAGGCTCGCGGCCTCGAGATCGAGGTTCGCCGTCGTGATGCGCAGCCTCCCGCCGACCGGCATGGCCTCGCGCGCGTTGACGACCAGGTTGAGGAGGGACTGCTGGAGCTGGGCGGGGTCGGCCTTGACGAGCGCGGCGCGGTCGTCGAGGACGAGCTGCAGCGAGACGTCGTCGCGCATGAGGCCGACGACGAGGTGCTCGAGCTCGGCGATGAGCGCGTTGGCGTCGAGCACCTTCGGCGACAGCGCCTTGCGCCGCCCGAACGCCAGGAGCCGGTCGACGACGCTCACGGCCCGCTCGGTGGCCCGCTTGACCTGCTCGAGGCGCTCCCGCGCCGGGCCCGCCGCCTGCACCGACTCGGCCACGTCCGAGAAGCCGGCGATCGCGCCGAGCAGGTCGTGGAAGTCGTGCGCGACGTTGCCCGCCAGGCGCCCCACGGCCTCCATCTTCTGCGCCTGCCGCAGCTGATCCTCGAGGCTGCGCCGCTCCTCGTCGGCGCGCTTGACCTCCGTGAGGTCGCGGATGAACGCCGCGTACGAGGCGAGGCCGGCGTCGAGGCGCGTGGCGGTCAGCTCGAACGGGAAGCGCGACCCGTCGGCGCGCAGGCCGACGTGCTCGCGGCGAAAGGCGACGATGCGCCCCTCGACCTTGCCCCACCGCGCCAGGTCCGCCTTGAACGCCGCCCGCCCCTCGACCGGCACGGCCACCTCGGCGAACGGCGTGCCGACGACCTGATCGGCGCGGTAGCCGTAGGAGCGCTCCGCCGCGGCGTTGAAGTCGACCACCCGCCCGTCCTCGCTCAGGGCGACGATCGCGTCGGTCGAGGCCTCGTGCACGGCCGTCTTGTAGGCCTCGCTCGCGCGCAGCCGCTCCTGCTCGAGCCGCCGCTCGGTGACGTCGCGCGCGACGGCGCAGACCATGGGGACGTCGGGGGCGCGGATGGCGCTCCACTCGAGCCAGCGGTACGAGCCGTCGCGGTGACGGAGCCGGTTCTCGAGGAACATGGTCCCCGCCTCGTAACCGCGGCGCGCGGCGGCGATCGACCGCGCCTGGTCGTCGGGGTGGACGAGGTCCGTCCAGCTCATCGCGTAGAGCCCCTCCAGCGGATACCCGAGCGTGCGCTCCCACGCGCGGTTGAGGCGCCGGAACCTGCCGTCGAGGCCGGCGATGCACATCAGGTCGGGCGACAGGTCGAAGAACAGATCGAGCCGCTCGGCGGCGCTGGCGTCGTCACGGCCGCCGCCCGCGCCGTCGCGCCCGCCCGCGCCGTCCGGTCCGCCCACGCCGCGGCCATCGGCGCTCGCGCCGTGCAGGCCGCCCCCGGCCCCCTCTGACTCGACCCCCATCGCGCAGGACAATACATCCAAGTCCGGGCGCGCGCCGCTCAAACCGGGACGACACCCGATGGACGCCGCGCCGACTCGGCGCTATTCGAAGCGGATCTGCAGCGCCACGCCCAGGCCGAAGGTCCGGGCCCCCTCGTCCTGGCTGATGTCGGGGAAGAGGAACCAGGCGCGCAGGTCGATGGCGCGGCTCAGCGCCGAGCCGAGCCCGAACCCCAGCGGGTAGGCGTCGCGTCCACCGGGGTTCTCGATGCGCAGGCCGAAGAGCGGGCCGAGCCAGAAGGTCGACGAGGCCTGGATCCACAGGTGTACGGGGATGCTGATGACGGTCGTCGTGTCCGGCTTCGTGAAGATGACCGGCACGTAGAGCCCCGTGTCGATGCGGACGGTGCCCAGGCGGAAGGCCACCGGCATCTCGAACATGAGCCCGAAGCGCGAGCCGGCCTCGATGGGCAGGTAAGCGCGCGTCCCGAGGCCGAGCAGCACGTTCGCGCCGCGCGCGACCGTCCAGCGCATGCGCAGCTCGGGGTTGGCCATGCGATCGTGGTCGGTGCCGTAGGTCTCGGTCTCGAAGGGCCGGCCGTAGCTGTCGGCCTTCGTGACCTGGCCGTCGTCGTCGAAGCGGAAGCCGGTGCGGAAGCCGAGCTCGAGGTCGTGCGTGACGCCGCCCGCGATCTCGAGGTTCATGCCGAGGCCGTCGAACGAGCCGCCCGCCGGGTCCGGCTGGTGACCGAAGCCGAGGCCCAGATCGAGCGAGACGTCGCCGCGCGGGAGCGTGAGCTGCCGGTAGATGAACTCGGGAGCCGCCACGGCGCGCGGCGCGCGGAGCCCGACCCCGAGGGCCGCGCCGAGCGTCGCGAGCGCGAGGGCGCCCGACCGCGTCTGGGAGCGTCGCATGCGCCGGATGATCGTCCCAGGCGGCGCCCGCGGCAACCGCCAAATCCGGCGCGTTTCGCGCTATAGATCGCCGGTTCATGAGCGAGCTCGTCCAGCTGCGCAGGCCCGGCGCGCCCGGGGCGTCCACGCGGGAAGGCGCGGCGGGGGCGCCCGCGGCGGCCGAGGCGGGCGGCGCGCGCCTCGCGTACGTCGAGACCTACGGCTGCCAGATGAACGTCGCCGACACCGAGATGGTGCTCGGCCTGCTGCACGCCGCCGGCTACGGCCGCACCGACGACCCGGCGCGCGCGGATCTGATCCTGCTCAACACCTGCGCCGTGCGCGAGAAGGCCGAGGAGCGCGTGTTCGCGCGGGCGAGCGAGCTCGCGCCCCACCGGGCCCGGCGCGGGGCGGTGCTGGGCATCACCGGCTGCATGGCCGAGCACCTCAAGGGCGCGATCCGCGAGCGCGCGCCGTACGTCGACCTCGTCATCGGGCCGGACGGCTACCGGCGGCTGCTGGCGCGCGTCGAGGAGGCCCGCGGCGGCCGCGCCGCCCTCGACACGAAGCTCGACCGCTTCGAGACCTACGAGGGCCTCGATCCCGCCCGCGAGATGACCGGGGCCGTCACGGGTCACATCACGATCCAGCGCGGCTGCGACAAGTTCTGCACCTTCTGCGTCGTGCCCTACACGCGCGGCCGCGAGCGCGGCACGCCGCCGCGCGAGGTCCTGCGCCAGGCGCGCGCCATGGCCGCCGCCGGGTTCAAGGAGGTGCAGCTCCTCGGCCAGACGGTGAGCTCGTACCGCTACGAGGACGTCGGCTTCGGCGACCTCCTGCGCGCCGTCGCGGGCGTCGAGGGCCTGGAGCGCATCCGCTTCACGTCGCCCTATCCGCTCGACTTCTCCGACGACGTCATCGCCGCCATGGCCGAGACGCCGAAGGTCTGCAAGCACGTGCACCTGCCGCTGCAGTCCGCCTCGGACGCCGTGCTCGCGCGCATGAAGCGCGGCTACGACTTCGCGACCTACCGGCGGCTCGTCGGCAAGCTGCGCGCCGCCATGCCCCGCGTCGCCGTCACGACCGACCTCATGGTGGGCTTCGTCGACGAGACGGAGGACGAGTTCGGCGAGACGCTGCGCGCGCAGGAGGAGCTGCGCTTCGACGCCGCCTTCATGTTCGCCTACTCCGAGCGCGAGGGCACGGCCGCCGCGCGCAAGATGCCCGACACCGTGCCGGAGGACGTCAAGTCCCGCCGCCTCGCCGAGGTCATCGCCCTCCAGCAGCGCATCATGGGAGAGATCAACGAGGCGCAGATCGGCCGCCGCGAGCGCGTCCTCGTCGAGCACGTCTCGAAGCGCTCCCCCGCCGAGTACCTCGCGCGCACCGATCAGTTCCGCGCCGTGATCGTCCCCGCGGGCCCGGGCGTCGAGCCGGGCGCGCTCCTCGACGTCACCATCGCGCGCGCGACGTTCGCCACGCTGTTCGGGGCCCCCGCCTGAGCGCCGAGCTACCGCCAGGCGGCGTCGTAGGTCCGCTCGTCGTCGACGAACTCCCAGAACTGCGTGAGCTTGCCGCCGGCGATGCGCCAGTGATGGGCGGCGTTCCACTCGTAGAGCTTGCCGTCGCGCTCGAGCTTCTGCGCCGCCAGGACGAAGCCGTCGGTGTCGTTCGCCGCGAGGTAGACGACCCTCTCGCGGAAGGTGTTGCCGGTGACCTGCATCGCCGGCCCCAGGACGTCCAGGAAGGCGCCGACGGTGTGCTCGCCCGAGAGCCGGTTGTGCCCCGGCACCTTGAAGCGGATGTCGGGGGCGCACAGCGCGAGGAACCCCGGCACGTCGCCGCGGGCGAAGAGGTCGTAGGCCTGCCGGAGCAGCGTCTCGTTCGTGTGAGGCATGCCGGCAGTACGAGGCTCGAGGGCGATCGGATCGCGAGGATCCTCGCCCGGGCCTTGCCGCGGCCCCGCTGCCATGCTATCGATTAATCAGGATACGCGGATATGGAAACCCTCGGCGCGACGACGAACCTGCTGGGCCTGCTGGCCGAGCCGTCGCGCGTGCGCCTGCTGGCGTTGCTCGCCGAGCACGAGCTGACGGTCAACGAGCTGACGAGCATCACCGAGCTCGGGCAGTCGCGCGTGTCGACCCACCTCGGGAAGCTGCGCGAGGCGGGCCTCGTGCGCGACAAGCGCGTCGGCGGGTCGACGTTCTACAGCCTCGCCAACGGCGAGATGCCGGGCCAAGCCCGCAAGCTCTGGGAGCTCGTCTCCGGCGCGCTCGACGACGCGCAGCTCGCGGCGGACAAGCAGCGCTGCGCGGCGCAGCTCCGCGCGCGCAGCGCGAAGAAGTCGGGCGCGGGCTGGCCCGAGTCGATCGCCGGCGAGATGGAGCGGCACTACTCGCCGGGACGGACCTGGGAGGCGCTCGCGGGCGGCGTCATCGGCCTGCTCGCGCTCGGCGACGTGCTCGACGTGGGCGCGGGCGACGGGGCGACGGCGCAGCTGCTCGCGCCGCGCGCGCGCACCATCACCTGCGTCGACGTCAGCGAGAAGCTGGTCGACGCCGCGCGCGGGCGCCTGGCCGGCCACCCGAACGCGCGGTGCGAGGTGGCCGACGCGCACGACCTGCCCTTCGCGCGCGCGTCGTTCGACCAGGTGCTGCTGCTGAACGTGCTGCCGTTCCTCAAGCAGCCGGGCGCCGCGCTCGGCGAGGCCGCGCGCGTGCTGCGGCCGGGCGGGCGGCTCGCCCTCGTGTCGCTCGCCGAGCACGACCACCTGGACGTCACGTCGGCCTACGGGCACCTGCATCCCGGTTTCGCGCCGGCGGCGCTGCAGCGCCTCCTCGGCAAGGCCGGGCTCACGGTCGAGGCCTGCGAGATCACCTCCCGCGAGCGCCGCGCGCCTTATTTTCAGGTCGTGACGGCGTTCGCGACCCTCACCTCCGACAGGAAGAAGTCATGAGCACCGAGACGACCGAAGCCGTGCTGCGGCGCCTGCTGGCCGAGCGCATCCTCATCCTCGACGGCGCGATGGGCACGATGATCCAGCGCCACAAGCTCGGCGAGGCCGACTACCGCGGCGCGCGCTTCGCCCACCACGCGGTCGATCTCAAGGGCGACAACGACCTGCTCGTGCTCACCAAGCCCGAGATCATCGCCGGGATCCACGACGCGTATCTGGCCGCCGGCTGCGACATCATCGAGACCAACAGCTTCAACGCCAACGCGGTCGCGCAGGCCGACTACAAGCTCGAGTCGCTCGCCTACGAGCTCAACCTCGAGGCGGCGCGGCTCGCGAAGAAGGCCGCGGCGGCGTGGACCGCGAAGACGCCCGGCAAGCCCCGCTTCGTCGCCGGCGCGATCGGCCCGTCGAACCGCACGCTCTCGATGTCGCCGGACGTCGCCGACGCCTCGAAGCGCAACATCACCTTCGACGAGCTCAAGGCGGCCTACGTCGAGCAGATCCGCGGCCTCGTCGACGGCGGCGCCGACGTCCTGCTCCCCGAGACGAGCACCGACACGCTGAACGTCAAGGCGGCGCTCGTCGCGGCCGAGGAGGTCTTCGCCGACAAGGGCGTCCGCCTGCCCATCATGGTTTCGGTCACGATCGTCGATCAGTCCGGCCGCACGCTGTCGGGCCAGACGATCGACGCCTTCTGGACGTCGATCGAGCACGCCCGGCCCCTGTCCGTCGGCATCAACTGCTCGCTCGGCGCGACGCAGATGCGGCCGTTCCTCGCCGATCTGGCCTCGACGACGACCGCCTTCGTGAGCGTGTACCCGAACGCGGGCCTGCCGAACCCGCTCGCGCCCACGGGCTACGACGAGGAGCCGCCCACGACGGCGGGGCTCATCCGCGAGTTCGCGACGTCGGGCCTCGTCAACTTCGTGGGCGGCTGCTGCGGCACGACGCCCGACCACCTGGCGGCCATCGCCAAGGCGGTCGAGGGCGTCAAGCCGCGCGTCCCCCCGCCGGCGCCGGGCGCCGAGAGCGGCGGCCTTCCCTACGCGCGCTTCTCGGGGCTCGAGACGCTCACCATCCGCCCCGACACGAACTTCCTGATGATCGGCGAGCGCACGAACATCACGGGCTCGGCGAAGTTCGCCGACCTCATCCGCCGTGGCGACTTCGCGACGGCGGCCTCCGTCGCGCAGGACCAGGTCAACGGCGGCGCCAACATCCTCGACGTCAACATGGACGAGGGGATGATCGACGGCGAGGCCGCGATGACGAAGTTCCTCAACCTCATCGCCACCGAGCCGGACATCGCGCGCATCCCCGTCATGATCGACTCCTCGAAGTGGTCGGTCATCGAGGCGGGCCTCAAGTGCGTGCAGGGCAAGGCCGTCGTCAACTCCATCAGCCTCAAGGAGGGCGAGGAGGAGTTCCTCGCCAAGGCGCGCACCATCAAGCGCTACGGCGCGGGCGTCGTCGTCATGGCCTTCGACGAGACCGGCCAGGCCGACACGATCGACCGCAAGGTCTCGATCTGCCAGCGCGCCTACAAGCTGCTCGTCGAGCGGGCCGCCTTCAACCCGCAGGACATCATCTTCGATCCGAACATCCTCGCCATCGCCACGGGCATCGAGGAGCACAACGATTACGCCAAGAACTTCATCGAGGCGACGCGCATCATCAAGGCCACCTGCCCGGGTGTGAAGATCTCGGGCGGCGTCTCGAACCTGTCGTTCTCGTTCCGCGGCAACAACGTCGTGCGCGAGGCCATGCACACGGCCTTCCTGTTCCACGCCATCAAGGCGGGCATGGACATGGGCATCGTCAACGCCGGCCAGCTCGGCGTCTACGAGGACCTCGAGCCCGTGCTGCGCGAGCACGTCGAGGACGTCATCTTCAACCGGCGGCCCGACGCGACCGAGCGGCTCGTCGAGCTCGCCGACCGCGTCAAGGGCGGCGGCAAGAAGAAGGAGCTCGACCTCGCCTGGCGCGCCGAGCCCGTCGAGAAGCGGCTCGCGCACGCGCTCGTGGCCGGCGTCGTCGAGTTCATCGAGAAGGACGTCGAGGAGGCGCGGCAGAAGTACGACAAGCCCCTGCACATCATCGAAGGGCCGCTCATGGACGGCATGAAGATCGTCGGCGACCTCTTCGGCGCCGGGAAGATGTTCCTGCCCCAGGTCGTCAAGAGCGCGCGCGTCATGAAGAGCGCCGTCGCCTATCTCCTGCCCTTCATGGAGAAGGAGAAGCACGCGGGCGCGCGGGCGAACGGGCGCGTCGTCATGGCCACCGTCAAGGGCGACGTCCACGACATCGGCAAGAACATCGTGGGCGTCGTGCTCGGCTGCAACAACTACGAGGTCATCGATCTCGGCGTCATGGTGCCGTGCGAGAAGATCCTCGAGACGGCCAAGCGGGAGAAGGCGGACATGATCGGCCTCTCGGGCCTCATCACGCCGTCGCTCGACGAGATGGTCCACGTCGCGTCCGAGATGGAGCGGCAGGGCTTCGACATGCCGCTGCTCATCGGCGGCGCGACGACCAGCCGCCAGCACACCGCCGTCAAGATCGCGCCCGCGTTCTCGCGGCCCATCGTGCACGTCCTCGACGCCTCGCGCGCCGTGGGCGTCGTCGCCGGGCTGCTCGACCCGAAGGGCAGGGTCGAGCTCGATCGCAAGAACCGCGCGGAGCAGGCCGAGCTGCGCGAGCTGTTCGCGAAGAAGCGCGAGAAGCCCCTCGTGCCGCTGGCCTCGGCGCGCGCGAACCGCCCCAAGATCGAGTGGCGCCAGGAGGACCTGCCCCCGCCCGCCTTCCTCGGCGTGCGCCAGATCGAGGTCCCGCTCGAGGAGCTCGTGCGCTTCATCGACTGGACGTTCTTCTTCACGGCCTGGGAGCTCACGGGACGCTTCCCCGCCATCCTCGATCACCCGCAGCAGGGCCAGGCCGCGCGCGACCTCTATGCGAACGCGAAGGAGATCCTCCAGCGCATCGTCGACGGCCGCCAGCTCACGGCGCGCGGCGTGTACGGCTTCTGGCCCGCGGCGAGCGACGGCGACGACATCGTCCTCTACACGGACGAGTCGCGGGCCACCGAGAAGCTGCGCTTCAACATGCTCCGGCAGCAGCAGGTCAAGACCGACGACAAGCCCGGCAATCCACACCTCTCCCTGGCCGACTTCGTCGCGCCCGTCGGGGCGGGCCTGGCCGATCACGTCGGCGCGTTCGCCGTGACGGCCGGCATCGGCTGCGCCGAGCTCGCCGCCGCCTACGAGAAGCGCAACGACGACTACGCCGCCATCATCGTCAAGGCGCTCGCCGATCGGCTCGCCGAGGCCTTCGCCGAGTCCCTGCACGCGCGCGCGCGCCGCGACTGGGGCTACGGCGCGAACGAGGACCTCTCGAACGAGGACCTCATCGAGGAGAAGTACCGCGGCATCCGCCCCGCCTTCGGCTACCCCGCCTGCCCCGAGCACACCGAGAAGGGCAAGCTCTTCGAGCTGCTCGGCGCGCGCGGCGCCGGCCTCGAGCTGACCGACAGCTTCGCGATGACGCCCGCGGCGTCGGTGAGCGGCATCTACCTCGCGCACCCGCAGGCGCGCTACTTCAACCTCGGCCGCATCGGCCGCGACCAGGTCGAGGACTACGCCCGCCGCAAGAATATGCGCGTCGCCGAGGTCGAAAGATGGCTGGGCCCGTCGCTCGCCTACGACCCGAGCAAGGCCGACAACGCCGCCGCCTAGGCTCACCCTGGCCTACCGCAACAACCCCTTGTTCGTGGCGTCCTTGAGCGCCTCGACGACCGCGTCCCCCGCGCCCATGAGGCCCTCGAGCGGATCGCGCCCTCCGTCGCGCAGGTGGGCGAGCAGATCACCCTCGGCGGCCCGCACGCCGTCGGTCGTGAGCACGTAGAACCGCACGCGCTTCTCCGCCGGCCTCGGGAACTCCTGGGCCGCGACCATCCCGCCGAGCGAGTCCGCCGCCCGCTCGCAGAGCGTCCGCGCCGCCATGCGCGCCGGCGGGTACTCCCTGCCGCCGAGGACGGAGCCCCCGTTGCTGAGGTGCAGGCTCGCGGTCCCGTCGGCGAGCGCGATCACCGTCGCCACGCCCTTGGGGTACCCGCGCTCCATGACGACGCCCCACACGCCGCGCACCGGCTCGACGCCCGCCTCCTTCGCCGAGGTGCGCAGGAGTCGATCGCGAAGCGAGCCCTCCGCGCCTTCACGCGCCGCGCCCGCCGCGCCCGCGCCGGCGGACGGCTCCTCCCCGCGGATTCGGGCCTCGCCCGGCGGCGCGCCGGAGGGAACGGCCTCGGGCTCGCTCAGCTTCAGCAGGTACACGGCGCCCACGACGAGCGCCGCCGTCGCCAGCGACAGGAGGAGGCCCTTCACCGCGAAAACCGTAACCCAGAACGGCTCGAAGCAGTCGGAGTTTCGCCGGCGCCCGCGCTCGTCGTCACGTCCCTGTCGGCCACCGCCGCCGCCTGGATGGACACCCGGAAAAACGGGTGCGGACAACCCAGGTGACATCGCGATCGACCGCCATTATGCTGACCGATCTCTTGGATCCGCAGAACGACATTCCGTCGACGGCAGACCCCTCGCCCGAGGCCGCGCTCCCGCCCGACGCCGCGTCGGGGGCCGAGTTCCCCATCGTCGCCGAGGAGCAGCAGCTCCTGACCGTCGTGCTGCGCAAGCTGGACGCCGCGGCGCCGCGCAAGGCCCGCGCGCCCGTGGACGACGCGAGCTCGCTCATCGAGCTGCGCGACCAGCTGGCCACGGCGAAGCCGGAGGACCAGGGATCGATCCTCGAGCAGATGCACCGGATCGAGGCCCTCTCGCGCCAGCGCGGGAAGGGCGACAGCCCGCCCGTCGATCGCAAGTCGCCCTACTTCGGGCACTTGCGCCTCGAGGAGGGCGGCAAGCGGCGGGACGTGCTCATCGGCGCGCGCAGCTACGTCGAGCCGGGCGGCGGCGTCCAGATCGTCGACTGGCGCAACGCCCCCGTGTCGCGGCTCTTCTACCGCTACGAGGAGGGCGACGCCTACGAGGAGCGCCTCGGCGACAGGCTCGTCGAGGGCGAGGTGCTCGCGCGCCGGACGGTCGCGATCGTCGACGCCGAGCTGCGCCGGGTCGCGGCGCCGCAGGGCACGTTCAGCCGCGACTTTCGCACCGGCGCCTGGCGCCAGGTCGCGACCCAGCAGGCGAAGCTCCAGATCGCCCGCGACGGCAGCGCCGCGACGCTCATCCCCACCCGCCCCGCGAAGGGCGCCGCGCCCGCGGCCTCCGCCGTGCGCGGCAGGCTCGGCCTCGACGAGAGCGGGCAGCGGCGGCCCGACCGCCACCTGCCCGCCATCGCGGCGCTGATCGATCCGCGCCAGTTCGAGCTCATCACGCACCCGGCCTCCGGCCTCATCGCCGTGCAGGGCTCGGCCGGCAGCGGCAAGACGACGATCGGCCTGCACCGCATCGCCTACCTGGCCTTCGCCGATCCGCGCCGCTTCCGCCCCGAGCGGATGCTCATCGTCGTGTACCAGCGCGCGCTCGCGGCGTACGTCTCGCGCGTCCTGCCCGCGCTCGACGTCGAGGGCGTGCCCGTCATGACCTTCGCGGCCTGGGCCACGGAGACGCGCAAGGCCGCGCTGCCGCTGCTCGAGGCGCCGATCACCGACGAGACGCCGCCCGTCGTGATGCGCGCGAAGGCGCACGGCGCGATGCTCAAGATCCTCCTCGATCGGCAGGTGGCGCTCGCGGCCTGGTGCCGCGGACAGCTCGAGCGGCTCGCCGACGAGCCCGCCGCCCGCGGCTCGGCCGGCGCCGCCCTCGCCGCGTGGGACGCCGCCGTGCCGGGCGGCCCCGTCGACCAGCGCGTCACCGTCTTCGCGACCTGGGTGCGCGACGCCGCGCTCGAGCCCTCGGCCCGCACGGCGCTCGAGAACGTCGGCCGCGCCCTCCGCGCGCGCACCCGCGACGTGACGGGCGAGTGGGCGTCGCTCCTCACCGATCGCGAGGCCCTGCGCGCCGGCTTCGCGAAGCACGCCCCCGGCGTCTTCTCGGACGGGCAGCTCGACGACGTCCACCGGTGGTGCGTGGCGCGCGACCGCCTGCGCACGGGCGGCAAGCTCGAGGACGACGGCGAGGGCTTCGCCTTCGACGCCGAGGACGACGCCCTCCTCCTGCGCATCTACCAGCTGCAGCGCGGGCCGCTGCCGGGGCCGAAGGGCTCGTCGTCGGGTCCGCTCGCGTACGAGCACCTCATGGTCGACGAGGTGCAGGACTTCTCGCCCCTCGAGCTCGCCGTGCTGCTCGACACGACGAGCAAGCAGCGCTCCGTGACCCTCGCGGGCGACACGGCCCAGGCCATCGCGCCCGAGCACGGCTTCTCGAACTGGGCCGAGCTGCTCGACGACCTGGGCATCGCTCACGAGCGCGTCGAGCCCCTGCGCGTCTCGTACCGCTCGACGCGCGAGATCGTCGAGGCCGCCGAGCACGTCCTCGGCCCCCTGCAGGGCGACGTGCGGCCCGTGGCGCCGCGCGCGGGCGCGCCCGTCGAGGCGTTCGGCTTCGGGTCGGCGGGCGAGTGCGCCGAGTTCCTGTCGCACGCGCTCAAGGAGCTCGTCCGCGCCGAGCCCGAGGCCTCGGTCGCCCTGCTCGCGCGCCACCCCGAGCAGGCGATGCTCTACTACGACGCCCTGGCGCGCGCCGAGGTGCCCGCGCTGCGCCTGGTGGCCGACCAGGACTTCTCCTTCACGGCGGGCATCGACGTCACGGACGTGCGCCAGACGAAGGGCCTCGAGTTCGACATTGTCATTCTGCTCGACGTCAACGAGTCGTCCTACGGCAAGAGCGACGACGCGCGCCGCCTTTTGCACGTCGCGATGACGCGCGCCGCCCACCAGCTCTGGGTGACGTACACGGCGACGCCGTCCCCGCTGCTGCCGGACGGCGTCCGCTGAGCCCGGGACCGGGGCCCAGGCCGCAGCGCCCCCGGGGGCCCGACTACGCGCTGGTCTGGAAGAACTGGTTCAGGGCCCAGACGTCGCGGGCGCGGAGGCCCTGGAACCGGATGCCGATGCCCTGCCGGTTGCCGTCCTTCTTCACGACCCACCGCACGTCGCCCGCGACCTCGACCGGCTCGGGCTGGGTGGGGAGCTGGAACCGGAGCTGGACGGTCGCGCCCAGATCGAGAGGCGTCGTCGAGTCCAGGAACAGCCCGCCCAGCGAGATGTTCACGGTGCGGGACGTGCTCTTCTTGCCGTCCGCCACGACCTCCACGTCCAGCTGGCGTTCGTAACGGGGGTCGATTCGTCGAAAGTGCTCGGCCAAGGCGTGAGGTCCTTCTCCCGGGCGGCGGCGCCGGGTGGTGAGACATCATCATACCCTGGAACCATCTCGCGAATCCATCCCCGGATTCCGGTTCCCGGTAGAGTTTTCGACGCCTGCGCGTCAGACCTCGCGGAGCCTCGTCCCTCTCGGCTCACAGCCGTCAAAGATTTGGAATAACTGGGCAAAAATCCGCAGGGTCGCCCGGCGGGTTGCTCGGGAAGTCCTCGGCCGGGGCCCAGGGCTTGTCGTTGTACGTCTCCTGGAAGGACCGGCCCCAGCACTGGGTTTGCTGCGCTCCGGCACCATCGCCCGAGACCACCGTGAGGTCGGCGCGACCCTCGCCCGTGGCGAGCCAGTGGCTCGTGATCCGCAGGTCCTCGATCGCGGGCGTCAGCGCGATGAGGTTCCCCACGAGGTCGAAGGTCATCTGCCCCTGTCCCGCCGCGTTCTGAGCGTAGGTAAACGCGGCCGTGGGCGCGGGATCCGTGCTGCCGGCGGCCGGCAGGTCGGTGATGTGCATCGTGACGGTCACGGGATCGGCGCTCGTGTCGTAGTCGATCTCCAGGTGGTCGAGCATGCCGAGGTCCGAGGTGTCGTAGCCCTCGCCGCGCGCGACGGCCGTGAGGAGCTCGACGTGCCCCATGCCCCGCCGCGCGGTCTTGCCGACCTGGAACCAGCCCTGGATGAGCACGGGCCAGTCGGTGTCGGCGGCGCCCTGGTGGTGGACGTCGATCTCGTAGTCGAAGCGCCCGAGGTCCGTGTCGTCGCGGCTCACGATCATCCGCGTCTCCCAGTCGAGGTTCTTCAGCTTCGTGCGATCGGCCGGGTACGGCCCCCAGATGCGGCTCGTGGCCGTGCGCCCGGTCGGCGGGAGGGTGCGCACCGTGTCGACGATGCCCACGAGCCCCATGAGCAGCCCGTTCAGGTTCCGCGTCGTGTCGTGCGTCGACTTGGCGAGCTCCGCCTCGTTGGCCAGCTCGACCGCGCTCGTCACGGGCGGGATGCTGACCTGCAGGTCCTCGCCCTGGGGCAGGGCGTTCATGTACTCGAGGTCCTCGTTCGAGTAGTTGCCGCAGGCCGCGACGAACGAGGCGGCGAGCGCCGCGCCGAGCACGAGACGTCTAGAGGTCATATGACACCGCCGTTTGCAGCTCCCAGAAGCCGAGGGAGCGGTTCTCGTCCACGTTGTAGAGGAGGTAGTGCACGCGCCCGCGCGCGACGAGGCCCCAGCCGCGCGAGAGGTGCCAGGTCGCGCCTCCGACGATCCCGGGCGAGAGCGTCGAGAAGTACTGCGCGGGGAAGGCGTCCTCGTCGAATCGGCGCGTCATGAGGAGCAGCGCCAGGCGCCCGCCGACGAAGGGCGTGACGGCTCGGTGCGGCCACTCGACGACGAGCGACGACGCCAGCGAGACCTCGTTGAACCGGAACGCCGCCGCGCCGCCCGACGAGGAGAGCGGCACGGCGCCGTTCGCGCCGCCGGCGGCGGCGTCGACGCCCCAGACCCAGTCGCGGCGGAAGAAGCCGCGCAGCTGCAGCTCGACGCCCAGGAGCCCCGTCGGCGGGAAGAGGCTCTCGCGCGTGGGCGCGTCGAACACGGACTGGAAGCCGCCGCCCACGCCGACGGACCAGCGGGACACGTCGACGCGCATCGCGCCCTTGACCGGATCGTCGGAGAAGGGCGCGTCGCGGAGGTGCCCCTCGTCGAGCGTGATCATCTGGCCCGAGACGACGTCGATCTCGCCGACGCGCAGGCGATCGGCGAGGCGGCGCTTGACGCGGTAGCGGCCGGGCGGCAGCGCGATGCGCCGGTCGCTCTCGTTCTTGACGATCTCGGCGGCCACGAAGCCTTGCCGGTCCACGAGGTAATAGACCCCGCCGGGCGCCTCGCGTGGAAGGTAGATTCCCTCGCGGCGGGCGGCGACGTCGGTCAGCACGAGGTCGCCGTTGCCCGCGAGGTCGTAGCTGAACGTCGGGTGCTGGGGGCCGGCGGCCGTCTCGGCCGTGTCGGCGACGGTGCGCTCGTACGCGTAGGCGTACGCCTCGAAGAGCGTGACGCGGCCGTCGCCCGACTTGTCGGCGCCGCCCAGGAGGCCGCTCGCGAGGTGGTGCGAGAAGTAGCTGCCGCCCACGAGGTCCGACTCCTGCGAGTCCTCGTCCGACGAGCTCGAGGTCAGGATGACGAGGCCCTTGGCGTCGCGCGGGCCCTCGGCCTGGATCTGGAACGCGGGGGCACGGCGCGCGCCCTTCGTCTCCCCCTTCGTGCGCGTCAGCTCGCCCGAGCGGCAGGAGTCGAGGATGGCGATGCGCACGTCGACGGGCGAGGCGGCGATGCGGGCCCGGAGCGAGTCGAGCGGCAGGCGCGTGTCGCCGAGCCGGAGCGCGCCGTCCTTGGCGTGGCCCGAGTAGTAGAGGACGAGCGCCGTGCGCTCGCCGCGGACGCGCGCCTCGGCGGCGCGGCGCTCGGTCTGCGCGAGCGCGGACAGCAGGTCCTGCGCGCTGCCGTCGAGGAGGAGCTGGGCGTCGGCCGCCGCGACGCCGCCGAGCCGCGTGAGGATGTCATGCACCTTGCGCGCGTCGGCGCGGGCGTAGAGGAGCGGCCGCGTGTCGGCGCCGCCCGTGTCGTTGCCGACCACGACGGCGAAGCGGTGCAGGCCCTCGGCGCGCGCGGGCCCGGCGAGCGCCAGGAGCGCCGAGACACAGGCGAGGGCGAGGCTGGTCCGCTTCATGACGGTGATGGACGCCGGCGGGGGCTCAGATCATCGACGAAAACGTCACGGCTTGATGAACGTCCGCTGGAACTGCTCTCCGGGCAGCTCGAGCGCCGGCATGTGCAGGATATCCCCTTTGGCGCGCTCGAAGGCGGCCCGGGCCGCGCGCCGCGCCGCCTCGACATCGATGGGCTGGTCGCTGAGGATGACGAACAGGCGTTCGGTGCCCGAGTCCGTGAACTCGACGCTGTCGGGCAGGTAGCTCGGCGCCGCGCCCACGACCTTGCCGACGGCGACGCTGCGCCCCGACTCCGGGTAGAGCGGCGTCACCTGGCCGCGCTCGTCGATCGAGAGCGAGAGCAGGTAGCGGTGCGGGCCCGCGTGGTAGCCGATGCGCACGCGCTCGCCCGGCGCGAGCGCCTCGGGCGCGCTCGGGGACGCCGTGCGCTGCGGGCCGTCGCCCGCCGCGACGCGCACGGTGATGTCCGCCGCGCCGCCCATGAGGCGGTTCGGCCCGCGCGGCTCGTGCCGCGACGTGAAGGTCAGGAAGAGCGCGACGCCGGCCGCCAGGCTCAGCGTCGGCACCATGAAGCGCAGCGAGCGGGCGACGCGCGCGGAGCGCTCGGGGCGGGGCGCCGCCGCGCGCGAGGCGCGCTCGACGCCGGCCGCGAAGCGATCGAACGAGATCTCCTGCTCGAAGCGCCGCTGCTCGTCGTCGAGGCCCTTGAGGCGCGCGCGGCAGTCCGCGCACGCGCTCGCGTGCGTCTCGGCGTCGGGCAGCGCCTCGCCGGCGCGGAGCCGGCGCAGCGCGAGCTCACCCACGTGACTCTCCATCGGGGAAGCCGTCATTCCTTGATCTCCTTCAGGCTCCGGTCGGCCAGGGCCGACACGCTCTCCAACCTCTTGCGAACCGTGGGCACCGAGCGCCCGAGCGCCCTGGCCACCTCGTCGAGCGTCATCTCGTCGACGAAGTAGTGGATGGCCGCCTGCTGCGTCTCGACGTCGAGCCGGCCCAGCAACGCGCGCACGGTGTCGCGGTCCTCGAGCCGCTGCGGCCCGCCGTGGCCCTCGCCGCGCGCCCGCTCCTGCCGCGCGAAGCGCTGGTGCCAGGGCGCGCGCTCGGCGCGCTGCACGTTGAGGCAGTGGTGCGTGGCGATGCGGATGAGCCAGGTGAGCGGCGACGACTCGTTGCGGAACTCGCTCCAATGGAGGAGCGCCTTCGCGAACACGTCCTGCATGGCGTCCTCGGCCTTGACGCGATCGCGCAGCAGGTACTGGCAGCGCCCGAACACGCTGCCGCCGTACGTCGCGTAGAGCTCGCGCAGCGCCGCCCGCGTGTCGTCGGCCTTGCCGCCGGCGACGAGCTTCAGGTTCGGGCGGCTCTGGCGTTCCGTCATTTCGAGCGTCTCGACGCGAAGGTGCCGGCGGGCAAGGCCCGCCGGCGCCGGTCACGGAGAGGGTCTGGGCGCCCTCTCGAGGTTCCCATTTTACAGATTCGAGTACTCCGCGGCGGGGAAGGCCGTACACGCCGACTCGGCGCCCCAGTTGCCCATGGGGTCCGGGTAGTCGAGGGCGCGGTACACGCTGTCGAAGCGATCGTCCCAGCACTCCGAGCCGTGCGCGACCGTCGCGCCGAGGTCGCCGCCCGAGTCCTCGAGATCGCAGCGGCCCACGCCGTCCTCGGTCCAGCGGCTCTCGATCGTGAAGTGCTCCTTGGCGGTGCCCGTGGGGCCCGGCCCCGGGACGTTGTCCTTGTCCTCCGCGTAGCGGAGCGTCCCGCCCTGCCCCGGCGTCGACGTGTAGCGATACTTCGCGTCGAAGATCTCCTTCGTCGTCGCGTCCTGGATGCCCGTGAAGTCGACGTCGATCGTGACCGTCGCGTCCGCCGTGAGGCGCGAGTAGGTGAACGCCGCCACGCCGACGTTGTCGTCGTGCTGCGGGAGCATCGCCGCCTTGTTCCAGTCGATCGTGAAGTCGCCGTTGCCGAAGCCCTCCATGGGATTACCCATCTGGTCGAGGGCCGCCGTGTGCGTGCCCGAGATGATCGTGAGGTAGGCGTCGTCGCCCAGGCTCTTGTCCTTGCCCTCGAAGACCCACTGGAACACGTGCGGCTGCACGCGCGTCACGGTCAGGCGCCAGGTGTCGAGGGAGAGCGCGTCGTGGTACGGCCCCCACACGGCCGAGTCGGTCCCGACGGTCGTCGCGGGGAACGAGACCACCGTGCGGACGAGCGTGAGCACGGCCCACGTGCCCCCGTTGACCACCGCCGTCACGGCCCGCGTGACCTCGTACGTCCCGGCCTTCTCGCCGAGGAGCGCGCCCACGGCGCCGTTCGTCCCGTCGGCCGGCGCGCCGGCGACGTGCAGCGACACGGCCTCCCGCGTGGGGATGCCGGCGCGGTACGCGTCGTCGTCGGCCTTCCGGCAGCCCGTCCCCGCGAGGACCGACGTCCATACCACCAGCGCGCACATCGAGGTCAGCCGCTTCATCTCGTTCTCCTTTGGTCGCTGTTGCGAACGCCCAGACAGACACCGCTGCCCCCCGGAACGGAAACTCCGGGCCCGGCCGCGGCGCGCGGCGCGATTGAAACGGTGCGCCAGCGGCGAGCGGGCTACGGGTTCTCTGGCGACGGCGCGGGCGCCGGCGGCGGGACGCTCGGCGCGGGCGCGGGATCCAGCGACGGGTCGGGCGCCATCATGTTCTTGAGCTCGTCCATGTGGCTCTTGTGCTCGTGCTTCTCCGTCACAGCGCGCGAGCGGTGCACCGGCTCGTGCGCGGGCTCGTCCTCGGCTTTGTGCGCAGCCAGGTGGCTCGGAGGCGGGCTCGCCGCCGCCGCGCCCGCGTCCGGCCCCGCGGCCGCCTTCGCGGAGGCCGCGGCGGCCTTCTCGGGAGCCGCGGCCGCCTTGTCCGGCGCGGGCGAAGGCGAGGATGCCGACGGCGCCACGGCCGAGGTCAGCCCGCTCATCTTCTCGCGCAGGAGCCCGAAGTACTGGCCGCCGAAGGCCGCGCCCGCGAGGATCAAGGCGCCCACGAAGAGCAGCGCGAAGCCGCCCCCGTGCTTCGAGCGGCGCCGGCCCGGGCGCTCCTCCTGGTCGGGGATGGGCAGCGGGAACTCGAGGGCGTTCATCTTGCCCGAGAGCGCCGCCTCGTCGTCGTGAGGCACGGGCAACGCGAGCTCGTCGGCGGCGCCGCGCGGCCTCGTCATGCGCGGCCGCATCTCGCCGTCCTCGTCGATGTCGGCGAGCGAGGTGGCCTCCTCGGCGTCGACCTCCTCGAGCACGACGTCCTTGCCGTCCATCTCGCCCGTGCCCGTCAGGCGCCCGTGCGCCGGCGTGTGCCCGGCCTTGGCCATCGGCAGGAGCCCGTCGCGGGCGCCCAGGCCCGCGAGCCAGCGCTTGAGCTCGGTCTGGCCCACGGGCCGGAACACCGTGCGCAGCACCTGCTCGATGTCGGTGAGCATCTCCTCGGCGCTCTGGTAGCGCAGGTCCGGATCGAGCTGCATCGCCCGCGAGATGATGGCGCTCACGTGGGGCGGCAGGTCGGGCGCGACGACGTGAGGCGGGCGAAAGTCCGCCTTCTGCACGCGCAGCAGCGTCTCGAGGTCGGTGGGCGCCTCGAACGGACGCACGCCCGTCATGAGCTGGTAGAGCACGACGCCCACGGCGAACAGGTCCGACCGCGCGTCGATGACCTTGCCGAGCGCCTGCTCGGGCGACATGAAGGCGACCTTGCCCTTGACGACGCCCGTGCCCGTCTGCTCGCGCTTGCCCATGGCCTTGGCGATGCCGAAGTCCGTGAGCTTCACCTCGCCCTGCTCGCTGACGAGGATGTTCTGCGGGCTGACGTCGCGGTGGACGATGCCGAGCAGCTGGCCGTCGGGGCCGGTCTTGCCGTGGGCGTACGCGAGCGCGCGGCACACCTCCGCGGCGACGTAGAGGCCGAGGTCGCGCGGCAGCGGCGTGCCCGCCTGGGCGGCGCGGAAGATGAGGCGCCCGAGGTCCCAGCCGTCGACGACCTCCATGACCAGGAAGTAGCGGCCGTTGCCGACGCCGAGGTCGAGGATCTGGACGATGTTGCTGTGCGAGAGGCCCATCGAGATGTGGGCCTCGTCGATGAACATGTTGCGGAACTGCGGGTCCGCGTAGATCGTGCTGTGGATCCGCTTCAGGATGACGGGCTTCTGAAAGCCCTCCCGCCCGGTCTGCGTCGCCAGGAAGATCTCGGCCATGCCGCCGTCCGCGACCTTCCGGACGATCTTGTAGCGGCCGTTCTTCGCCATGGGCCCCTTCAACTTACCATCAGAAGGGCGGACCTGCCGCGCCTCAGGAGGTCCGGCGGCGGCGGCGCGGACGCAACGTCATGACGATGCCGAGCGCGGCGACGGCGAGGGCGAGGCTCGACGAGTCCGTGCCCGGGCCCACGGCGCACGAGCACCCTCCCCCCTTCTGCCCCGTCGTCACGTGAACGAGCGCGCACTGCGGGTGCGCGCCGTCGTCGAGGAACTTGCACGTCGGCGTCCCGCCGCTCGTGACGTCGCAGGCGTAGCAGGGCTGCGGGCACTGCACGAAGGCGCACGGATCGGCCGCGCACTGGCCCGTGCTCTGGATGCAGCGCTGGCCGCCCGGGCACTGGATGGCCTGGCAGGTGTCCATCTTGCACTCGCCGGTGGCCATGTCGCAGAACTGGTTCTGCAAGCACGCCTTGTTGGCACACGGATCAGAGACGCACTGGCCGGCAATACAGCTCTCGCCCACGTTGCAATCGATGTGCGTGCAGAGGTCCACGCACTTGCCGGCCGAGCAATAGGTCCCGTTTCCGCAGCTCACGCCCACGCACGGATCCGACTGGCACACGCCGCCGATGCACATCTGGCCCGGATCGCAGCCCTCGCCCGGCGAGTTGCAGTCGACGCAGAGGCCGGCCTTGCAGTGCGTGGGCGCGAGGCAGGTCACCTTGTCGCACTTGTCGACGCAGAGGCCGGTGTCGTTGTCGCACTTCTGGTCCGAGGGGCAGGTCACGTTGATGCAGCGTTGCGGGATGCAGAACGTGTCGATGCACTGGTAGCCCGCGGGGCACGGGAACTCGCCGGGCTTGCAGACGGGCGTGCACGAGCCCTCGCGGCACGCGAAGTTGCTGGGGCAGGTGGCCTGCGTGTCGACCTGGCCGTCGCAGTCGTTGTCCTTGCCGTCGCAGATCTCGGCGCTCGGGCCGACGCAGCCGTCGCAGACGATCTTGCCGCCGCGGCAGACGGTCTTGCCGGCCTTGCAGACGCCGACGCCGACCTGGGCCTGCGTCTCGCCCGGGCAGAGGCAGTCTTCGCCCGTCCCCGGCAGGTTGCCGTTGTCGATGACGCCGTCGCAGTCGTCGTCCTTGCCGTTGCAGACCTCCTGCATGGGCATGCTCATCTGCTCGCAGACGAGGTGGCCGTTGACGCACGCCGTGACGCCCGCCATGCAGACGCCGAGCGCCGCGCCGCACGCCTCGCCCACGCCGGGCAGCACGCCGTCGTCCTTCTGGCCGTTGCAGTCGTTGTCGATGTTGTCGCAGACCTCCTGCGTGGGCGCGACGGCGGGCGCGTCGCAGACCGTGCCCGTGCCGCCGGCGTTGCAGGCGAGGATGCCGCCGCGGCGGCACGCGCCCAGCAGGCCGTTCGTGCAGGCCGTGCCCACGAGGAATCCTTCGTCGACGTTGCCGTCGCAGTTGTTGTCGAGGCCGTCGCAGATCTCGGGCGGCACGGCGCAGCCGCACGGCCCGCCGCACGCGTTGGTGGGCAGGCCCTCGTCGATCTGGCCGTCGCAGTTGTCGTCCTTGCAGTTGCACGACTCGGTGGCGCAGTGAGCGGCCGCCGCGCCCAGCTTGTTGTCCGGGTCGTTGGGATCGTTCGAGACGGGGCACTTGTTGCTCACGCCCTCGTCGATGAGGCCGTTGCAGTTGTCGTCCTTGCCGTTGCAGACCTCGGCGGGCGGCACCGTCGCGGCGATGATGCCGATGAGGGCCGCCTTCACGGCCGCCGTGTCGGTGAGCGAGACCTTGATGGCGCCGCCCGTGCCGCCCGCGATGGCGATGTTCGAGTTGAGGTTGCCCGTGACGTTCTGGTCGGTGATGACGTAGGTCTTCACCTGCGAGGCGCCGCGCAGGAGCTTGCAGGCCTGCACCTCGGGCTGGAACGTCGAGAAGCCCGTCTGCGCGCAGGTCTGGTAGTTGAGCGCCGTGCCCGAGACGTTGTCGCACGTGTCGTTGCCGTCCGTCACGACGATGACGATGTTCTGGCGGCAAGCGCGCCGCGGATCGGCCGTCGTGTTGATGAAGTTGTCGAAGTAGAGGCGCGCGTAGAACAGCGAGCGCCCGAGCGGCGTCGCGCCGTTCGCGTGGAGCTCGGGATCGGTCAGCGCCGCGACGTTCGCGACGGGACCAGGGTTCTCGGTGTCGTCGATGAACTTGTAGATGCGCGCGATGTTCGCGTCGGGCGGGTCGAAGTCCGTCGCCACGGGCTTCGTGCCGGGCGCCGCCTTCGTGAGGTCGACGCGCAGCGCCTGGCTGATCGCGGAGTCGAACCAGGGCCCGTAGGCGGGCTCGGTCACCGTCGAGTTCAGCGTGTTCGCGGGATCGGTGGAGATGCGGCAGCCGAGGCCGACGGTCGAGTCGAGGTAGTAGTGGCCGACCGGGCCCACGCCGCAGCCCTCGGAGGTGCAGTCGAAGCAACCGAAGCCCATCGCGCCGCGCGACGGATCGCTCGCCGGCGGCGGCTGGGTCAGCGTCGGATCGACGAGCTGCGGGAAGGACATCAGGCCGAAGTTCGCCTCGTCGGTGCCGACCTGCGCGAGCGCGTCACGGATCGCGGCCTTGAGCGAGAAGAGACGGCTCGCCTTTCCGGCGGGCACGGCGGGGCAGCTGCCGGCCGACTCGTTGACGCGCTCGCCCGCCCACGTCTCGGTCGCGTCGAGCTGCATCGAGCCGGACGTGTCGAAGAGGATGAGGATGTTGGGGCGCAGCGACTGCGCGGCGGCGGGGCCGGCGGTCGCGGCCACCGCCATGAAGCCAGAGGAGAAGGCGAGGGCGAAGCGAAGGCGTTTGTTCATTATGGACGGTCTCCGCGGCGTCGCGAGCCCCGGCGCCGCCCCAGCACGAGCGCGGCGCCCAGGATCGAGATCCCGAACGTCTCCACTTTACCCGAGTTGCCGACTTCGCAGCCACATCCGCCCTGGGTAATCACCTTGCCCATGTAGTCCTTCGCGACCCCGCCCGTGCCGGCGCCGCCCTCGATGCCCCCGGCGCCCGTGCTGCCGAGCCCGCCGGCGGCCCCGGTGCTGCCGAAGCCGGCCGTTCCGGTGTTGCCCGAAACCCCGGTGTTGTCCGATCCCGCGCCGCCCGTGCTCCCGAGCCCCCCGGCGCCCATGTTCCCGGAGCCGCCCGTCCCCGGGGTTCCGGACCCGCCCGTCCCCGAGCTTCCCGAGCCGCCCGTCCCCGTGGCACCGGAGCCGCCCGTCCCCGGGGTCCCGGAGCCGCCGCCGCCCGTGCTGCCCCCGCCGCCCGTGCTGCCCCCGCCGCCCGTGCTGCCTCCGCCGCCTGTGCTGCCGCCGCCGCCCGTGCTGCCGCCGCCGCCCGTGCTGCCCCCGCCGCCCGTGTTGCCGCCGCCGCCCGTGCTGCCGCCGCCACCGGTGGATCCGCTCGCGCCGCCGCCGCCCGTCGAGCCGCCCGCGCCCCCGTCGGGATCGGTGATGCACTGGCCCGCCTGGCAGATCTGCGTGGGACCGCAGACGACGTTGGTGCACGGGTCGATGCACTGGCCGCCCAGGCAGATGGTCCCCGTCGCGCACGTCTTGAGCGTGCACGGATCGACGCAGTCGCCGAGGTTGCAGACGAAGACGCCGGGGCAGGTCTTGCCCTGGCAGGAGTCGACGCACAGGCCCGCGACGCACTTCTTGCCGACGTCGCAGCTCACGCCGTTGCAAGCGTCCTGGCAGACGCCGCCGACGCACGTCTGCCCCTGCGCGCACGTGACGCCCTGGCACGCGTCGACGCACGTGCCGGCGACGCACTTCGTGCCGCCCTGGCAGGTCACGCCCACGCAGGCGTCCTGGCAAACGCCCGAGCCGCAGACCTGACCCGCGGAGCACGTCACACCCGCGCACGGGTCGATGCACGTGCCCTGGCGGCAGACGTCGCCGGCGTTGCAGGTGAGGACGCTGCAGGTGTCGACGCAGCTGCCGCTCTGGCAGGTCTGGCCCGTCCCGCACGCCACGCCCGCGCACTTGTCGACGCACGTGCCGGACACGCACTTCTCCGTGCTCGTGCAGCTCACGCCGGCGCAGGGATCGATGCAGCTCCCGGCCATGCAGGCCTGGCCCGCGGGGCACACGGCGCCGTTGCACTTGGCGACGCAGCTGCCGTTGTTGCAGAAGCTGTCGCCCGGACAGGTCACGCCGACGCACGAGCTCGCGATGCAGCGGTGGTCGGCGCCGCAGGTCTGGCCGGCGGCGCAGGGGACGCAGTCGCACTCCGGCTGGCAGACGCCGCCCGTGCACACGTAGCCCGTGTCGCACGTGACGCCGAGGCACGAGTCGACGCACGCGCCGGCGCGGCACGTCTGGCCGTGCGGACAGGTGATGCCGTCGCACGGATCGACGCAGGTGCCGCCCGTGCAGCGCGTGCCGGCGGCGCAGGACACGCTCTGGCAGGCGGCGTCGCTGCAGACGCCGTCGGCCGAGCAGACCGACCCGGTCGGGCAGCTCTGCTCGACGCAGCGCGGGACGCAGTGGCCGCGGTCGCAGACCTGGCCCGAGGGGCAGAGGTTGTTGCCGTCGTCGACGATGCCGTTGCAGTCGTTGTCGAGGCCGTCGCACGTCTCGGTCGAGGGCGGCGTCGTCTCCGTGCAGACGAGCGAGCCCGTCTTCGTGCACTGCTCGAGGCCGCTCGCGCACACGCCCTTGAGGCCCGTGTCGCAGGTCGTGCCGCCGCCCTGACAGGAGATGCCCGTGATGAAGTAGACGTCGTCGTTGAAGTCGCCGTCGTTGGGCCCGCTCGCCGTGGTGTACGACGTCGACGAGACGGGCAGGTCCTCGAACCCGATGTAGTAGGCGTTCGGCGTGACCGTCGACTGGTAGATCACCGCCATGGTCCAGTGGCTCGCGGGCAGGGCCGGCTGGCCGGCCGTCGCGTTGGGGCAGTGGCCCGTGCCGTCGTCGCAGAGCAGGTTGAGGCGCTGCTCCGAGAAGTGCGTCTGCGCGCAGTTCCACATCCCCGTCTGCTGGTTCGCGTGCTTGATCGCGAAGCCGATGAGGCCGCCCTTGTAGTTCGGGTCCGAGAAGATCGCGCTCGCCGTGAACGTGGACAGGTTCGTGTCGCCGATGAGCGGGAACCACGACGGGTTCGCCTCGCGCGGCACGAGCGTGTAGATCTGGCTGTCGGGCGGGGGCGTCGTCGAGTTCGGATCGACGTTGTACCAGCCGAAGTCCATCGTGCAGCTCCCGCCGTGCAGCACGAGGGTCCCCGTGAAGTTGCACCGAGGGGAGAAGGCCGCCGGCGTGTTGTGCGAGTCCGCCAGGTAGTCGATCGTCTCGCCGCGCGACGAGAAGAGCAGGGGCAGCGAGTCGTGGCGGCCCGTCGGACAGCACATCCCCTGCGCGGTCGCGTCCTCGCCGGGGTTGAGGATGGGCGCGTTCAGGCCGTTGGCCTGCGTCACGCCCGCTCGGGCCGTCGGCGCGACCGCTCCGACGGAGAGCGCGGCGAGGAGCGCCAGCCGGGTCGCAGATTGCCGATAGGCGAGCTTAAGAGACGGCGTCAAATTCATGGCGATCGGGATTGAATCATTTGATTTCAGTCGTGTACAGCCGTTCGAGCGCCAGAACTTTGTAACGATCCCTGGTGGTCGTGGGCGCCGAGTTAACCTCGGCGGCGCGCGTCGGACGCGCTGCGCGGACGCCGCCGCAATTGCTCGACAAGGCCGCGGTTTTTCCGGGAATCCGCCGGCGGCGCGTCAGCCGGGCCGGTTCGGACGTCCGGCGCGGCGAAAAGCGCTCGGCGAGGACGGGCGCGGCGTTTTTTTGACCGCTCCGTTGTCCGGGGTGACGCTGTTGTCCGACATGAGCAACGCCCCGCCCAGTGACAACGTGGTCCTGCGCCAGGCGGTCGAGCAGATCCAGCGCTGCCTGCCGGGGCACTGGACGACGACCGTCTCGGTGAAGACGAACGACCTGGCCGCCGCGCGGGTGGTCATCAAGACCCCCACGGGGACGACCGCCGCGCTCGCCATCGGCGCGCGCCGGCAGCTCGACCCGCGGCTCGTGCCGCAGGTCGCGGCCGCGCTCAAGTCGACGGCGGCCGACGCGTTCGTCGTCATCGCGCCGTTCCTCGGGGCGCGGACGCGCGAGCGCCTGGCCGAGGAGGGCCTGGGCTACGTCGACCTCTGCGGCAACATGCGCCTCGTGCTCGACCGGCCCACCGTCCTCGTCCAGATGCGCGGCGAGGAGCGCAGCCCCTGGGCCGCGCCGCGCGAGACGCGCTCGCTGCACGCCGCCAAGGCGAGCCGGATCGTCCGCGCCCTCGTCGACGGCGCGCCGCCGTTCGGCGTGCGGCGGCTCGCGGCCGCGGCCGGCACCGACCCGGGCTACGTCTCGCGCCTGCTCGATCTCTTCGATCGCGAGGAGCTCGTCGAGCGCGAGCCGCACGGGCCCGTCACGGCCGTCCACCGGGCCCGGCTCGTCCGCCGCTGGGCCGAGGACTACGATTTCGCCAGCGCTCACCGCGCGCTCGCCTTCGCGCACCCGCACGGCGTCCCCGGCGCCCTGGCGGCGCTGCGCGCGTGCGGCGCTCCCTACGCGCTCACCGCGCGCGCGGGCGCCGCCGCCCTCCTCGACGCCGCGCTGCCGGCCGTCGTCGTCGCTTACGTGGACAACGCCGAGCGCGTCGCGGGCCTGCTGGGGGCCGAGCCCGCGCCCGAGGGCGCGAGCGGCAACCTGCTCCTCGTCGAGCCGTTCGATCCGTTCCCGCTCGAGGGCACCTGGCAGCGCGACGGCTTCACGTACGCGGCCGCGAGCCAGCTCGTCGCCGACCTCCTCGGCAGCCCCGCCCCCGCGCCCGACCAGGCAGCGACATTGCTCCGTCGCATGGTAGAAGGGCCCCGAGGAGGCGCCAATGATTCTCTTTCAGCTGCTGTTTGAGGTCGCGGACGACAAGAAGGCCGAGTTCGAGAAGACGTACGCGCAGGTCTTCGAGCCCGCCCTCAAGAAGCAGAAGGGGTTTCAGAGCGTGAAGCTCATCCGCTTCTACGCGCCTGCCCAGGCCGCCGAGATCGAGGCGACGCCGACCGAGATCAACTACCAGATCAACTTCGTCTTCGACTCCGAGGCGAGCCGCCGTGTGTGGGCCAAGAGCGCCGACCACGACGTCGCCTGGCCGAAGCTCTCGGGCCTCACGAAGAAGGCCCAGTGGCGCGGCTACGACATCCTCTCGAGCTCGTGACGACCGTCTGAGCCCCGTCGCACCCGCTCTCACGCAGGGGGAGCGGTCTTGACGAGCGCGACGGCGTCGCGGACGAGCCTCTCGATGTCGGCGAAGCGGCGCTCGTTGATGGCGTCGGCAGGGCACATCCACGAGCCGCCGCACGCCGCGACGATCGGGAGCTTGAGGTAGTCGCCGAGGTTCTGCAGGTTGACGCCGCCCGTGGGGACGAAGGCGAAGTCCCGGAAGACGTCGCCGAACGCCTTGAGCGTCTTGACGCCGCCGTAGGCCTCGGCAGGGAAGAACTTCAGCGTCTTGAGGCCGTAGTTGCGCGCCGTCTCGACCTCGGTGGGCGTGCAGACGCCGGGGATGCAGGGCAGGTCGTGCTGGAGGCAGTATTCGACGACGCGCGTGTTCAGACCCGGGCTGATGATCGTGCGCGCGCCGCAGTCGACCGCGAGCTTGACTTGATCGGGCGTCGTCACGGTGCCGGCCGCGACCGACAGGCCCTTGACCGCGGAGGCGCGCTTGAGCGCCTCCGGCGCCGCCTCGGTCCGGAGGGTGATCTCGATCAGCGGGAGACCGCCCGCGACGAGCGCCTCGGCGAGCCCGGTCGCCGCCTCGGCGTCGCGGATGGCCACGACGGGCACGAGCCGGTGCGCGAGCAGCGCCGCGAGCGGAGAGCCGATCGATCCTGATGGCGCGGGCAAGGGACTTGTGTCCTAACGCGAAAACGCCGCCTGGTCCAGGGAGACCAGGCGGCGTCAGGAGCGCGACGGGGCCCGGTTCAGGCCGCCGTGGCGTCTACGGCTGCGGCGACCAGGAGCAGAGCTTGGCGTCGCCGCCCAGGACGATGTGGCCCTTGACGGCGATCGGCGTCGTCCACTGGCGGATCCCCGCGCAGTTGCCGCCACTGTAGAGGACCGCGCCGGTCTCCCCGTCGATGGCTTTGAGCACCGTCGCCGGCGTGTTGGTCGCGGTTTGCGACGCGCTCCCGGCGATCCACAGGATCGGGTTGGCGTGGCCGTCGGTGGTCGTCACGAGGGGCGACGCGCTTCGGTTCCTGATCGTGCCACCGTCGGCCGACGTGGGACCCCCGATGGGGGTGCACCAGTTGATGGCCACCGTCGCGGGACTGCCCGGGGTCACCGTCAGGCCGATGAGGGCGGCCAGCGTTCCGTCCGCGGTCGAGTTGGCCGGGCACCCGAGGTACGGACCGCGGTCGACGGTGACGGCGATGTGGATCCCGGTGGCCGTCGTGTAGGACACGGGGGAGATGCGCGCCGAGTGGTTCGAGTTCGTGAGCGTCATGTCGACGAGCTCGCCGCCGCCGGTCGCCGCTCCGAGCTTCGAGGCGTCGAGGAAGTAAAGGTGCGCGTCCTTCGACTCGGTGATCGCGTAATTGGCGGGGGTCGCGCCGGGCACGTTCAGGAGCAGGACGCTGGACGAGCTCATGTCCTGGTCGTCGGTGTCCATCTGCTTGAAGCGCACGGGCCAGTACGCGTCCTTCTTGACGATCGGGATCCCGCTGAGGCGAATGACGCCCTCGGAGTCGGAGTACGTCGCCGGAACGCCGCCGTAAGCGTTGCCCGTCGTGACGAGCACGCCGTCACCGTCGGAGGAGAAGCCACCCGGCGACCAGATGGCGCCGCCGCCGCCGCGAGTCGACCACGCGCCGATCTTGGTCGGGTCCGTCTTGTCGACCGCGATGACCCAGCCGTAGTACGTCGCCCCGAAGTCGCCGAAGGGGCCGCCGAAGCCGATGTAGACGATCCCGTTGACCAGCGACAGCGCCGGACGCTGCGCCTCGATGGTCGGGTTGAAGGCGCGGTTCAATCCATCGTTCGTGGCCTTGACGGTGGCGTCGAGCTTCGCCGGCCAACCACCGGCGCGCTCGGTTCCATCCTTGGCGGAGATCGCGTGCAGCTCGTAGCGGTCCTGCACGCCGCCCGGCGTCGCGGCGCCGGGGCCGCACACGTAGATGGTCGGGAATCCATCAGCGCCGAGGGTGGAGTCGATGACCGGCGTGCCCATGATGCCCCGCGGTGACAGCGACCCCCCCGACTTCGCCGGGTTCGGCGTGATGTTGCGCTTCCACGCCATCGCGCCCGTATCGTCGAAGGCCACGACGTCGTTGTTCGTGGTCGCGGCGATGAAGATCCCCTTGCCCGTGACGGGGCCCTTCGCCAGGTAGAGGGGCGAGGAGAACATCATTCCCGTGAAGCTGGCGGCCGTATTGAACGCCGTGTCCATCCCCATCTTCATCGCTGCTGCCGGCGTCAGCGTGGGCTGGACATAGTTGCCGTCACGCGAGGGGCGCTTCCCCCTCTCGAGCACGTCGTCCGTCAGCACGGGCGTGCCGCCCGCGCCCGCCCCGCCACCGGCCGTGCCCATCGAGCCGCCGGTCGCGCCCGCAGCGCCACCCGCCGTGCCCATCGCGCCCGCCATCGAGCCGGCCGTCCCGATCGCGCCGCCGTTGGCCTGGCCCGCAGTGCCCGGCGAGCCCCCGGTCTGACCCGCCGTGCCCTGGTTCGTGCCCGCCGTGCCCGTGGAGCCGCCGGTGGACTGACCCGCCGTGCCCTGGTTCGTGCCAGCCGTACCAGGAGTGCCGCCGGGGCCGTTGCCCGACGTGCATCCGAAGAGAGCAACCGCGAGCCCCACAGACACTTTGGTCAACTTGGTCATTTTCGCCTCGTAGCTGAAGAAAGGAGAGCGCGTCCGTGCAAAATGCCTGCGCCCTGCCTTTTGCGCAAGCGAATCGGTGAAGTCTTACATCGTCGGGCAAGCGGTGATCGACGTGATCCAATCGCTGATGAGCTGGGTGCCCTGCATGTCGACCACGTAGCTCCCGATCTGCGGCATGCGCCCGGTCTCGCCGGTCGTCATGTCGCCCTTGGGAGCGTGCATGCGCAACCAGACGAGAGACTTGGACGGATCCTTTGGCGTGACGAGGAGCGCATCCATCACGCCCAGATCGCCCTTGCCCGGGGGCGTACCGCAGAGGCCCGTCTTGAAGAACGGGATGTCGTAGCGGACGTCGAACGCCTGGAACTTGCCGTCCGGACGATGGCAGAAGGAGCAGTTCGCGTGCAGGTACGAGCGCGCCCGCTGATCGAGCGTCGCCCCCGCCGGAGGCGAGCCCGCTTGTCCAGGGTACGGGGCCACCAGGGCAGCCTTGTAGGGCTTGGTCAGCGTCGCGTCGAACATGCCCATCGCGGCGAACTTGTCGATCTGGTTCATCGTGTCGCCCGCGACGGTCCGGTTCATTTGAGCCGTCTCGGGCCCGATCGTGAACCCGCCGCTGGGCGTCGTCGTCGGCGTGATCGGCATGTGGCACGTGATGCAATCGTTGCGGCTCGGGTAATTCCACGTGACCGACTGGGTGGCGCCGCCCATCGTCGGCTTGACGTTGAACATGGCGCTGACGTTCGTGTCGCTCCCCTCGACGAGGGTGCCGACGATGGTCGCGTCCGTCTGCGCGTCGTCCCACTGGTAGCCGTAGCCGACCCACTCGGTGTTCACCCCCTCCAGCTGAACGACCTTGTCGAAGTGGACGAGGAGTCTCGTCTCGACGAGCTTGTATCCCGAGGGCCGGCTCGTATCCGGGAACATGAAGTTCTTCACCATCACGGTGCCGGCGGGGTAGACCCACTTGCCGTCATCGGCCACGGGCGCGCAGCACTGGCCGGTGTTGAAGTCGTTCACCTTGCACTCGTCTGGATTCTTCGCGCAGTCCTTGACGTGGATCTTCCCCCCCGCCGGCAGCTTCATGCCGCGGGTCTTCCAGGCGCCGTCCGACCAAAGAGGGCTGTTGACCTCGTAGGGAACGACGGAGCTCGCCAGCTTGATGGGGACCTTCGGATCGCTGAACGGGTTGGCATCGATGCAGCCCGTCTGGCTCAGCTTCTGGTAGGGACACCGCAGGTCGAGCGGCACGGTGCAGTTGCCCGGGATGGGCATGGTGGGACAGCTGAAGGTCCCGCCGCCCATCCCGCCGCCGCCGCTCCCGCCGCCGCTCATTCCGCCGCCGCCGCTCCCGCCGCCGCCCACGCCGCCGCCGCCGCTCCCACCACCGGCCATCCCGCTGGCGCCGCCGGTGCCCGCGCCGCTCCCGCTCCCTCCACCGCCGCCCGGCGAGCCCGAGCCCGAGCCGCCGCTGCTTCCGCTCGCGCCGCCCGAGCCGCCCGTCCCGGGGTTGGTCCCCTCGGCGGGCTGGCACGCCACGAAGAGGAGGAGAGAGATCGGTACGGCGAGGGATCCTAAGCGCGCGCCATGCTTGAACATCATAGTGTTGGTACTCCCACCGAATGTCCTAACTTGAAAACGCCGCCTGGTCCAGGGACCAGGCGGCGCGCGGGTGGAACGATTCTGGACCTAGCGAGCCGCGTCTGCTCGGCCTACTGGCCGAGGAAGACGAAGAGGCCGAGCTTCGACGACACGCAGATGTCCGGGATGCCGTCGGTGTTGATGTGACCGACGGCGATCTGGCGGCCGACGCCCGACTTGATGCCCGTGGCCGGATCCGGCACGGGATCGATCTCGTGGGGCACGAAGCTGATCGGGCCGCCGGCGCCCAGCGCACCGGTGGCCGCCGCGGGCGTGTGCTTCGTCTCGAGGACGTAGCTGTACGGGACGCCCATCGGATCGGGATCGCCGTAGCTGAGCGGGTGAGCGAAGCGCATCTTGCCGATGACGATGTCCGGGATGCCGTCGCCGTTCATGTCCATGACCTGCATGGCGTGGCCCTCGGAGAAGAAGACGCTGCCGTACTTCGTCTGGTCGGCCGTGCTGTTCGTGGCGTAGATCTGGTGCTTCACGAAGGTGAGCGGCTGCGTCTGCTCGTACCAGGCGAGGCCCCAGCCGTGCGCCCAGTCGGTGGCGACGATGTCCATGTCGCCGTCGCCGTCCATGTCGGCCGCGTACATGTGCGAGGGCCCGCGGTTCTCACCGGGGTCGCCGTCGTAGAGCTGCGTCTTGACCCAGCCGCAACCCGCGCCCGGGCACACCGTGACGTTCGGCGTGGTCGAGTTCGCGGAGATCCACGCGCCGCCGCGCTCGAGCAGGTCGGCCTTGCCGTCCTTGTCGATGTCGCCGAGGCCCTCGCCGTGCAGCCAGCCCGTGCCGTTGAACGGGAAGTTGTAGTGCGTCGTCACGGGGACGTACGTCCAGCCCATGGTCGGGTGCGCCCAGTCGCCCTTGTAGTAGCCCTTCGTCTGCGCGGGCGTGCAGTTCTTGCAGGCGCCGTAGATCTCGGGCTTGCCGTCGCCGTCGACGTCGCCGAAGCCGTGCTGCTCGAGGCGGACGTCGCTGTTCATGAGCGTGCCCGTCCACATCGCCGTCGAGCCGGGGCCCGGGTTCTTGTACCAGTACGCCGTCGCGTGCGGCTGCGGCGCCGGCTTCGGAGACGGGTTGCAGTTCTCGGGCGTGTCGCAGTTCGCGATGTTGATGATGTCGGTGAGGCCGTCGCCGTCCATGTCGTACGGGAAGTCCGACCAGTCGTCGGACACGCCCGAGTTGATCTCGTCGGTGCAGCTGCCGCCCGAGCCAGCGCCGGAGCGCGGGAGGTCGTCGTGACCGCCGCGGTAGATGTGCTCCATCATCGCGCCGTTGTAGCCGGGCGTGAACGGACCCGGCCACCAGCGACGGCCCGACGAGATGTCCGGGACGCCGTCGTTGTTGTAGTCGCCGATCGAGCAGCTCTCCGCGAGGAAGCGGCTGTGGATGATGATCTTGGTATAGGTCAGCTTGCCGCCGGCCACCGTCTTGATCGCGATCGGCTGGTTCGGCCAGGTGCCCGAGTACTCGTAGTTCTTCCAGCCGCCCGCCGAGGTGCCGGCCGTGCCGGTGGCGCCCCCCGCGCCCGCGCCGGCGGCGCCCGGTCCGCCCGCGCCAGCCGTGCCCGGTCCGCCCGCGCCAGCCGTGCCCTGCTCGGTCGTGCCCGCGGTGCCCTGGCCCGTCGTGCTCGTGCCCGCCGTGCCCTCGCCCGTCGTGCTCGTGCCCGCGGCGCCCTGGCCCGTCGAGCCGGCCGTGCCGCTGCTGCCCGCGCTGCCCGAACCCGAGCCGTTGCCGGCCGCGCCCGTGGGGGGAGCGGACGGGCTGGCCGGGGCGCAGTTGAGGGCCATCGCGCTCGCGCCCACGAGGAGGAGCGAAGCCAGTAGATTCGAACGAGATCGCGAGCTGCGCATAGACATAGAAGTTCCTCCAGGGGCAGTGGCGAAGGGCTCTGTTGGATTACCTCGAACCCGATTCACCTACAGAGCGAGCAATCGTAGTAGTTCGAGCACCAAGGATGTTGCGTTTCTTACCATCGGAGTGCACACGCGGGCAACCAGGTGACGCCCCGAGGGGGGGCTACCTGGATCGTCAAGTGCTCGACCGACGGGGAAACGGCTCAATGACGACGCGTCCAGCCGGACGAATTCGTTTACGGGCCGTAGCGCGGCGCGGTCCGCCGGCGCGCCGCGCGAGATTTGCAACACAACCGAAATCACCGATGTTATAAGTCGCCGCGCCTGGGTACGGGGATGTGTGTTCCCGGGCTCGGCGACAGTTGGTGTTTCCGCGGCTGCGCCGGATCGGCTGTCTGGTCGCGCCCGAACCAACGTTCGCCTCCCCGGCAGGGAGGCCAGAAAGGTTGAGAAACACCATGAGAGGAACCCGTGTGTCGAGCCTGCTCTCCGCCGCCGTCCTCGCCTCCGCGATCTCGCTCTGCGCGTCCTCCGCGCGCGCGGACATCACGATCTACGACAACGACGGGTGGAGCCTCTACGCACGCGGCCTCATCGCCTCGCACTACCAGCTCGCGGTCGGCAAGGGCGATCCCTCGTCGATGCACGGCGTGGTCGTCGGCGGCACGACGAACGAAGGCGGCGCGAAGGATCCGAAGGACGACAGCATCCTGCTGTCGCGCGTGCGCAGCGGCTTCATCGGCACGCAGATGGGCTTCGGCGTGCGGCGCATGATCTCGCAGACCGTGCACGTCGACTCGCTGGTCGCCA
The DNA here is from genome assembly GCA_035546175.1 of Polyangia bacterium. GTDB lineage: Bacteria > Myxococcota_A > Polyangia > Fen-1088 > Fen-1088 > DASZFV01. The sequence continues at coordinate 12,696 of DASZWW010000039.1, read as the reverse complement.
TCAACCTCGCCGACATCTCGAGCAACCGGCAGCAGGAGGCCAACAAGAGCGTCGACGTCCGCGAGGCGTGGGCGTCGGTCATCGGGCCGGCCGGGACGTTTCGCTTCGGCCGCATGTTCAACATCTACGCGTCGGGCGGCGCGCCCATCATCCTCCTCTCTCACCGGTACGGCGTCGGCAACCCGTGCTTCGTCAACCAGCCGACGATCGCGTGCGGTCCCGTCGGCGCCGGGCCCCAGTTCGCCAACTTCGACGCCCAGCTCCGCTATGAGTCGCCGCGGTTCGCGGCGCTGCAGCTCCAGGCCGCCGTCGTCGATCCGGACGTGACGCCCGATCTGCAGATGACGCCATATCCGCGCATCGACGCCGAGCTCAACTTCGATCAGTCCTTCGGCGCGGCGGCGCGCCTGCGCGCGTGGGTGCAGATGGCGACGTTGACGCTCAACTACCGCCCGTCCGACTTCACGATGCCGCTCCTCGTGCAGCAAGCGCTCGGGGTCTTCGGCTCCGCGCTCCTCGACGCCGGTCCCCTCTCGATCGGCGGCGGCGGCTGGCAGTGCAAGGGCTGCGGGACGCGCACCTTCATGGAGGTCGGCGACTCCTCCAACCCTCTGTCCGCCGACGCCTCGAAGCACCTGCGCACGGGCCGCGGCTTCTTCGGCAACGCGGCCGTCCGTCTGCCGGCGGAGCTCACCGTGGCCGCCGGGGCGGGCATCTCGTACATGGAGGCGAACCAGATCGACGCTCCGGAGCTCTACATCGACCCGATGACGATGATGCCGGGCCAGCCCAGCACGTCGCTGTCGATCTTGAAGTCCTCGGCGGAAGGCCACGTCACGCTCGCCAAGCAGTTCGACGCGGTCGTCCTCGAGGCCGAGTTCATGTACTGGCACAACGAGTGGCACTACGGCGAGCACAACACCCTCGTCTACACGGGCGCCGGCGCGAACTACGTCTGGTAGAGACGCCGCCGCAAGCGAGCCCGTGCGCATCGAGAAGGTCGACGTCCCTCCCTGCGCGCTCGGGGAGGGGCCGCTCTGGTCGGAGCGGGAGCAGCGCCTCTACTTCGTGGACATCGTCGGCAAGCGCCTCCACGCGTACCGCCCGGCCGCGGGGGGGCGCGCCTCGTCGCTCGAGTCGTGGCAGCTCGATCGCTTCACGGGCTCGCTCGCCGAGTGCCGCTCGGGGGGCCTCATCCTCACGCAGCAGGATCGGATCGTCCGCTTCGATCCGGCGCGCGGGCTCTCCTCGCTCGAGGAGCTCGTCGTGCTCGAGGCCGACCGGCCGGCGAACCGGCTCAACGACGGGCGCGCCGACGCCGCGGGGCGCTTCTGGGTGGGCTCGATGCAGCACGACGAGAAGGCGCGCCGCGGGCGCCTGTGGTGCGTGACCGCCGACGGGAAGGCGCGCGCCGTGCGCGACGACATCGGCGTCTCGAACTCGATCGCCTTCGATCCGTCGCGCCGCCGGATGTACTTCGGCGACTCGATGGCGCAGCTCATCGAGGAGACGACCCTCGACGACGCGGGCCTGCCGACGGCCTGGCGGCCCTTCGCGCGGACGGAGAAGCACCCGGACGGCAGCTGCACCGACGCCGCCGGCTACCTCTGGAACGCCGAGTGGGGCGCGGCGCGCGTCGTGCGCTACGCGCCCACGGGCGAGGTCGACCGCGTCGTCGCGATGCCGGTGACCCGACCAAGCTGCCCCGCCTTCGGCGGGCCGGACCTGCGCACGCTCTTCGTGACGTCGGCGCGCTACCTCATGTCGCCCGAGGAGGATCGCGCCGACGTCGACGCGGGCTCCCTTTACGCGATCACGCTCGACGATGTACAAGGGGTTCCTGCGAACCTGTTCGCGCTCTGAAGCCGAAGGGGGACACATGCCGAACCGCATCGTGCGCGCGCTCGCGCTGACGCTGGCCGTTCCCGCCCTGCTCACCCTGCCGAGCGGCTGCAAGCAAGTCCAGGATCTGATGGGCTCCGTCAGCGGCGGCGGGTCCGCCCCGGGGCCGAGCGGGACCAACAAGCCGCGCGTCACCGACGGCACGGGGCCGAAGGTCGTCCCCGGCCCCGGCGCGATGCCCGAGTGCTTCAAGCCCTGGCCCGGCACCTCGAGGTTCCTGCAGTGGCCCGCGCGCGAGCCGCCGTATCGCATCGCCCTCGTCAACGGCTTCGTCGGCAACGCCTGGCGCATCCAGATGGTGAAGACGGCGAAGGCCTTCGTGAAGGACCCGGCCGTCGCCCCGCTCATCAAGGAGTTCAAGGTCGTCTCGACGGGCACGAACCTGAACGCCCAGCTGGCGGCCATCGAGGACTTCATCAACCAGGGCTTCGACGGCATCGTGACGCTCGCCGTGAGCCCGAAGGGCTTCGACCGCGTCATCGAGCTCGCCGACAAGCACGACGTGCTGCTCGTGCCCTTCGACGGCGTGCTCGACACCGACAAGGTCGTGGAGGTCAACGAGGACCAGACGGCCATGGGGCGGAAGTGGGGCGAGTTCCTCGACAAGCTCCTCGGCGGCAAGGGCAAGGTGCTCGAGGTGCGCGGCCTCGAGGGCAACTCGACGGAGCGCGACCGGCACGAGGGCTTCCGCTCGGTCATGGGGGCCAAGGGCAAGCGGTACGAGATCGTCGAGGTCGTCGGGAGCTGGGACGACAGCAAGGCGCAGCGGGCCGTCGCCGCGGCCCTGGCGACGCACAAGAAGTTCGACGGGATGATGGTGCAGGGCGGCTCGACGGGGGCGCTGCGCGCGCTCGTCGAGGCCGGCCACAAGCCCATCCCCGTGGCGACGGAGGCCGAGAACGGCGCGCGCAAGCAGATCGCGAAGTGGGCCACGCAGGGCGGCAAGGGCCTGTCGCTGGGCGACTCGCCGGGCCTGGCGGCCATCGCCATCAAGGCCGCGCTCGCGGGCCTGCAAGGCCAGGCGCTGCCGCAGAAGATCTCGGTGCCCATCCCGGCGGCCGACGACGCGACGCTCGACGACGGCGAGAACTACTACTCGAAGCTCTCGGACAACTTCTTCACGCCCAACGAGTTCCCGCCCTGCGGCGTCAACATCTCGAGCGTGAAGATCATGAACGAGTCGGAGACGGACCTGAAATAGCCGGATCCGCCGGGCGTAAACGCCGCGCGGCGTCCCGAAGGCCGCGCCGGGCGCGGGGCTCGCACGGGACGGTTGCCTCCAAAGCGGGATCCGGTAATGTCGCCATCCGCTCCGCCTTCTGCCGCACCCAGGTGCCTGCACGAGCCGCCCTCGCGCGTCCGGTCCGTCACCTGAACACTCGCATCACCAGCCAAGAGGGGACCCCATGGAGTCGACCACCAGCGCCATCGCATCGCCCGTCGCAGCCAGCGCCGACACGGCCATCAAAGTCCGCAAGCTGTTCGTGCTCTGCTGCCTCTGCCTCGCGACGACGAGCATGAGCTTCGCGCTGCGCGCCAGCATCGCGAGCGATCTCAAGACGCAGCTGTTCGACCCGATCGATTCGCTGCGCTCGGCGACGATGGTGGGGGGCGCGCTCAGCTGGGCCTTCCTCGGGTTCGCGTTCTGGGTGTTCCTCGGCAGCGCCGTCGTCGACTCGATCGGCATGCGCAACATGCTGGGCATGTGCGGCCTGTCGTTCATCGTGGGCCCGCTGCTCGTCATCGGCGCCGACAAGCTGGCCTCGGGGCCGGGCATGGCCACCGTCGTCGGCATCGGGATGTTCGTCAACGGCTTCGGGTGGGGCTGCTCCGAGACCGTCATCAACCCGCTCACGACGTCGATCTACCCGGGCGACAAGGTGCACCGCCTCAACGTGCTGCACGCCTGGTGGCCCTTCGGCATGATCGTGGGCAGCCTCATCGGCGGCTTCGCCGGCCACGCCCTCGGCTGGCGCGTCGAGTTCGGGCTCCTCCTCATCCCGGCGGTCGCGATCCTCGCGCTCTGCGTGGGCACCAAGTTCCCCAAGACCGAGCGGGTCACGGCGGGCGTCACGACGAAGGAGATGTACAAGGAGGCGCTGCGCCCCGGCTTCATCGTGTGGTTCCTGGCCATGTTCCTCACCTCGTCCTCCGAGCTCGCGCCGGGCCAGTGGGTCGACATCGCCCTCTCGCACACCGTCGGCATGCGCGGCATCCTCCTCGGCGCCTACGTCGGCGGCCTCATGTTCGTCATGCGGCACTTCGCGGGCACCATGGTGCACAAGCTCTCGTCGGTGGGCCTGCTCTGGGTCTCCTGCGCGCTCGCCTCGATCGGCCTGTTCGCGCTCTCGCACGCGAACTCGCCCGTGACGGGGCTGCTCACGGCCACCATCTGGGGCACGGGCGTCTGCTACATGTGGCCGACGATGCTGGCCTCGGTCAACGAGCGCTACCCCAAGGGCGGCGCGTTCCTCATGGGCCTCATCGGCTCGGCCGGGTCGCTGGCCATCTACTTCGTGCTGCCGGAGATGGGCAAGATCTTCGACAACGCCAAGATCAAGGCCGCGGGCGGCGAGGCCGCGTACAAGGCCCTCTCGGAGACGGCGCGCACGACGATCGACAGCGCCGCCGCCGCGGAGTCGTTCCGCGCCGTCGCGATCCTGCCGGCCATCCTGCTGGTGGTCTTCGGCCTCATCTTCCTCAACGACCGGCGCAAGGGCGGCTTCAAGCCCCAGAAGATCTGAGGAGCGCGAGCCGGCGATGAACCGCACCAGCCTGGACCACGGGGTCAAGCCGACGCGCGCCGAGGTGACGTGCGTCCTCTCGGCGAAGGCGCAGATCGGCGAGGGGCCCGTGTGGTCCGTCGCCGAGCAGCGCCTCTACTGGGCGGACATCGTCGGCAAGCAGCTCAACGTCTTCGACCCGGCCGACGGCTCGAACCAGGTCTTCGACCTGCCGGAGCTGGTCACCTCGATCGCGCCGCGCCAGAACGGCAAGGGGCTCATCCTCACGCTGCGCTCGAGCTTCGCGTTCTTCGATCCGAAGACGCAGAAGCTCGAGAAGCTCGCCGAGCCCGAGCCCGACAAGGCCGGCAACCGCTTCAACGACGGCAAGACCGATCGCCAGGGCCGCATGTGGGGCGGCACGATGGGCGACGTCGAGTGGGATCACCCCATCGGCAACCTCTACCGCTTCGGCGCGGATCTGAAGCCCGTGCGCGTCGAGGAGGGCATCTGCTGCTCGAACGGCCTCGGCTGGAGCCCGGACAGCAAGACGATGTACTTCACGGAGAGCTTCCGGCACCGCATCTTCGCCTACGACTTCGATGCGGCGACGGGGAACGTCTCGAACCGGCGCGTCTTCGTCTCCCTCGAGCCGCACGAGAGCGCGTTCCCCGACGGGCTCACGGTCGACGCCGAGGGCTACGTGTGGAGCGCGCAGCCGATGTTCGGCCGCCTCGCGCGCTACGCCCCCGACGGCAAGCTCGAGCGCGTCATCGAGCTGCCCGTCTCGCGCGGCACGAGCGTGATGTTCGGCGGCCCGAACCTGGACGTCCTCTACGTCACGACGATGCGCGCGACGCTGTCCGAGGCCCAGCTCGCCGAGGAGCCGCTCGCCGGCAGCCTGCTCGCCCTGCGCCCCGGTGTGAAAGGCCTAGCGGAAACGCCCTTCGCGGGGTAAAGCTCGGCGCAGAGGCCGCCCGAGGCCCGGACGGGCGGCGCACCGGCCATGGCGTCGCTCGAGACAGTGCTCACTTCGCGTCTCCCCGAGGAGGCGGCGAGCTGGTTCCGTCAGGCGCTGCACAAGGTGCGCGCCAAGGGCGAGGCGACCGACGCGTTCCTCATCATGTGGAGCGGCGCGGGCCGCCGGCTGGGGCAGGCGCCCATCGGCGCGCCCACGGACGACGAGCGGAGGCTGCCGTTCTTCCCGGCGGGGTGGGGCGCGGACGAGTTCGGGCGCACGCTGCTGCTGCAAGCCGCGCTCGGGGCGCGGCTGCCCGAGGCGCACGCCGCGCTCGTCAACGAGCTCTACGCGACGGGCGACCTGCGCGAGCGCCAGGCCGTGCTGCGCGCGCTGCCGCACCTGCCGGCGCCCGAGCGCTTCGCCGCCATCGGCGTCGAGGCCGTCCGGAACAACGCCATCCCCGTGCTCGAGGCAATCGCCTGCGAGAACGCCTTCCCCGCGCGGCACTTCTCCGAGGAGGCGTTCAACCAGCTGGTCCTCAAGTGCCTGTTCTGCGAGGTCTCGCTCGCGCGCGTGGTCGATCTCCGGCGCCGCGTGACGCCCGAGCTGCGACGCATGGTCGAGGCGTACGCGAGCGAGCGGCGCGCCGCGGGCCGCCCCGTGCCCTCCGACATCGCGCTCGTGCTCGGCCGGAGCGGCTGACCGGCACAAGGGAAGGAGCCCCATGCGGCTGTTCGATCCTCACATCCACATGACGTCGCGCACGACCGACGACTACCAGGCCATGGCGGCCGCCGGCATCGCCGCCGTCGTCGAGCCGGCCTTCTGGCTCGGGCAGCCGCGCACGCACGTCGGCACGTTCGAGGACTACTTCCTGTCGCTCGTCGGGTGGGAGCGCTTCCGCGCGCAGCAGTTCGGCATCCGGCACTACTGCACGCTCGCCCTCAACCCGAAGGAGGCCAACAACCCCAAGGTGGCCGCCGGCGTGCTCGCGCTGCTGCCGCGCTACCTCGAGAAGGACGGCGTCGTCGCCGTGGGCGAGATCGGCTACGACGACCAGACGCCCGCCGAGGACGAGGCCTTCGCCGCGCAGCTCGAGCTCGCGCGGGCGCACAAGCTGCCCGTGCTCATCCACACGCCCCACCGCGACAAGAAGCGCGGCACCGAGCGGACCATCGACCTGCTGCGCGCGCACGGGTTCCCGCCCGAGCTGGCGCTCGTCGATCACAACAACGAGCTGACGCTGCCGCTCGTGCTCGACGCGGGCTGCTGGGCGGGACACTCGATCTACCCGGGGACGAAGATGGACGAGCCGCGCATGGTGTCGCTCGTCCAGCAGTTCGGCGCCGAGAAGATCCTGATCAACAGCGCCGCCGACTGGGGCGTCTCCGACGCGCTCAAGGTGCCGAAGACGGCCAAGGCGCTCGCCGAGGCGGGCGTCTCCCAGGCCGACGTCGAGACGATCTGCTGGAAGAACCCGGTGCGCTTCTTCGGGCAGAGCGGGCGGCTCGATCTGGCCGAGGTGGCGCCCGTCGTCGACCAGCGCGAGCTCTTCGAGGGCAACTCCGTGCTCCGCGGCCAGTCCCCGCGCGTGGATCGCACCTAGTCGTCGAGATGCGGCGCACGCTCGTCCTCAACGTCGTCGGGCTGACGCCCAACCTCGTGGGCGAGCACACGCCGAACCTCGCGGCGCTCGCGCGCGACGGCGCGCAGCGGCCGCTGCGGACGATCGAGCCGGCCGTGACGTGCTCGGTGCAGTCGACGTTCACGACGGGCCTGCCGCCGCGGGATCACGGCTGCGTGGCGAACGGCTGGTACTACCGCGACACCGCCGAGGTCGCGCTCTGGCGGCAGTCGAACGCCCTCGTCACGGGCGAGAAGATCTGGGACGCCGCGAAGAAGCGCGACCCGGCCTTCACGTGCGCGAAGCTCTTCTGGTGGTTCAACATGTACTCGACGGCGGACTACGCCGTGACCCCGCGGCCGCAGTACCCCGCGGACGGGCGCAAGGTGCCGGACGTCCACACGCACCCCGCCGAGCTACGCGACGAGCTCCAGGCCGAGCTGGGGACGTTCCCCCTCTTCAAATTTTGGGGTCCCGCCGCCGACGTCACGTGCAGCTCGTGGATCGCCCGCTGCGCGGCGCGCGTGTGGGAGCGGCAGAAGCCCACGCTGAGCCTCGTCTACCTCCCGCACCTCGACTACAACCTGCAGCGTCTCGGGCCCAGGCACCCGGACATCTCCCAGGACCTGCGCGCCATCGACGCGCTCTGCGGCGACCTCATCGAGCAGGCGCGCAAGGACGACGCCGCGGTGATCGTCCTGTCGGAGTACGGCATCACCGAGGTCAACGGCGCGATCCCGCTCAATCAAGTGCTGAGGCGCGCCGGCCTGCTCGCCGTGCGGCGCGAGGAGGCAGGCGAGCAGCTCGACGCCGGCGCGTCCGAGGCGTTCGCCGTCGTCGATCACCAGCTCGCCCACGTCTACGTCAAGCGCCGCCACCGCATCGGCGAGGTGCAGCGGCTGCTGCAAGGGCTCGCCGGGGTGGACGCCGTCTGGGGGGAGGACGAGAAGCGCGCGCACGGGCTCGACCACCCGCGCTCGGGCGAGCTCGTCGCCGTGAGCGCGCGCGACCGCTGGTTCTCGTACCCGTTCTGGCTCGACGACGCGCTCGCGCCGGACTACGCGCGCACCGTCGACATCCACCGCAAGCCCGGGTACGACCCCGTCGAGCTGTTCCTCGACCCGGCGCTGGCGATGCCCAAGCTCAAGATCGCGAGCACGCTCCTCCGCCGGAAGCTCGGCTTCCGCGCGCTCCTCGACGTCATCCCGTTCGACACGTCGCTGGTCAAGGGCTCGCACGGCCGCCTCACCGACACGCCCGACGAGGGCCCCGTCTTCATCACCAGCGACCCGAGCCGCCTCCCCCCCGGCGACACGATCGCCGCGACGGAGGTCAAGGAGACCGTCCTCGCGCACCTTTTCCCCTGATCCCCTCGCCCGGCCCGCCCGCGCGGGGCGCTACGTCCCCGCGACGCGCCTCTGCCACCGCAGCGTGAGCGCGAACGCCGCCACGCACACGAGCGCCCCCCACCGCGGCCCGACGACGAGGAGCTGCGCACCGTCGACGAGCGAGATGCCGGCGATGAGCCGCCCCACGAGGCGCGGCAGCTTCGGGTCGGTGGTCTCACGCCGCGCGATCGTCGAGAGCAGCACGAGGTAGCAGAAGAGGAAGACGGCGCCCGCCACGACGGGCGGGGCGAACGTCCGGCCGGCAGCGGTCGCCGCGAGGAGGTAGACGGCGACGCGGCAGAGGCCCATGATCGCGGGCGCGAACGGGGTCCGCTTGTGGAAGACGTCGTAGAGGACGATGAGGCCCGCGAGGACGGCCCCCAGGAAGAGCGCGCGCTCCCCCGCCGCGACGGCGAGCACGACGAGCGCGGCGGCCATCATGCCGAAGCCGGCCTGGAACACGAGGCGCGCCGGGACCTCGCCCGACGGGATGGGCCGCTCGGGGCGGTGCTCGGCGTCCCAGCGCCGGTCGAACGCGTCGTTGAGGTACATGCCGGCCACGTAGAGCAACGACGCCGCGAGCGCCACGGGGACCACGACGAGCCACCGGATCTCGAGCGTGGACAGCGCCACGCCCGCGATCACGTTCGTCCACACGGTCGGCAGGTTCGAGACGCGCCCGAGCTTGAGCGCCGTCTGCACGGACATCATTCGCGCCCAGTTTAGACCGGCCTTCGCCATTCGAGCGAGGCCGTTCGACCGGCAGGGTGGCTCGGGCGACGGCCACCGCGCCGCCCAGCGCCTACGGCGACGGCATCGAGGTCATCCCGGAGATCGTCGCGTGATCACGGCGTGACGCGCAGCTTGTCGCGCGCCCACGTGAGCTCGCGCGCGATCGCGTCGTCGACGGGCTCGGCGCGGTGCTCGGGCGGCAGCACGTCCCACGTGTAGGTCTCGACCTCGAGGTGGCGGCTCACGTCCTCGCGGCCGACGCGCGCGAGCAAGGGCGCGAGGAAGCCCTGGGTGTTCTCGAAGGGCCCGAGGTGCTCGCGGAACACCGGCACGTGGAAGTGGACGCGCCACTCGTCGCCCGTCTCGGCGCGCGGCCGCGCGGCGTCGGCGAGCGCCTGCGGCAGGTCGAGGTACCGGCGCAGGTGCGCGCCGCTCCGCACGACGACCTGGTGGAGGTAGACGCCCTCGGCGAAGCGCGCCAGCTCCACGCGCGCCTCACGATCGGGCCTCGCGACGCGCAGGCCCGCGCTCACCTGCACCTTGAGGATGCGCACGCCCGCGGCGACGAGGCGGCCCACGGCGTCGTCGGGCGTCTCGAACTGGACGGCGGCGTGGCAGGCGTCGAGGCACAGGCCGAGGTGGCGCCGCAGCGTCTCCTCGGCGCGCGCCGCCGCGAGCCCCGTGGCCTCGGCGAACGCGTCGACCGAGGCGCGCGAGAAGACGTGGCCCTGGAAGAACGTCACCGCGTCGGCCGAGGTCTCGAGCATGCAGTGCGGCTCGGGCTCGAGCGCCAGCGCGACGGCGCGCCCCGTCCGCTCGGCGAGGCGCCAGAGGTGCTCGGCGTGGGCGCGCAGCCGCTCGGCGACGCGCGGCCCGGCCTCGCGCAGCGAGCCGCGCTCGGCGAAGCAGCCGGGCACCGTGCTCACCGTCCCCTCGACGCCGTCGGGCGCGAGGGCCGCCAGGATCTCGGCGAGCCCGTCGGAGTAAGCGAGCCGCTCGTCCTCGAGCCAGTCGGGGCGGTAGACGCGCTCCTTGACGGCGCGGCCCGAGAACGCGCCGTAGGGGAAGCCGTTGATCGTGAAGACGTAGAGCCCGTTCGCGCCCAGCCAGTCGCGAAACGGCTCGAGCACGCCCGGCTCGGCGAGCCGGCGCGCCGCGGCCGCCGACAGCCGCAGGCCCAGGCCGAAGGGCCGGTCGGGCGCGACGCGCGCCTTGACGGCGCGCGCGTGCGCCTGGAGGTTCGCGAACACCTCGTCCCACGTCTCGCCGGCGTGGATGTTCGTGCAGTAGCCGAGGTGCAGGTCCGCGAGGTCGGTCCTCTCGGCGAGCCCCGACGTCCGCGCGACGATCATGACGACGTCGCGGCGGCGCGCATCCAGACGATCGCCTCCTCGACGAGGGCGGCGTCCATCTCGTGGACCTCGAGCGCGTGGCCGATGCCGCGCACGAGCGTCACCGTGAGCTCGCCCCCGAGGTGCTCGCGGAACTCGCGGAGCCCGTCGAGCACGGCCAGGCGGCCGCCGGCCGCGCGGATGGCGAGCGCGTCGTGCCAGCTCGGCAAGCCGAGGCGTCTGACGACCGCGTGAATGCGCGTGAAGTCCGCCTCAGCGAGCAGCCCGGCCAGGGCGGCGTAGCGGCTGTCGAGCACGATGCCGATCGCGACGGCCTCCCCGTGGCGCAGCTCGTGTGCCGTCATCGACTCGAGCTTGTGGGCGGTCCAGTGGCCGAAGTCGAGCGGGCGCGCGCTGCCGAGCTCGAAGGGATCGCCGCCCGTCGCGATGTGCCGCAGGTGGAGCGCCGCGCAGCGCCGCACGACCTCCTCGGTGGCGTCCAGATCGAGCGCGGCGAGCGCGCCCGCGTCGGCCTCGACCGAGGCGAAGAAGGCCCCGTCCCGGATGAGCGCGACCTTGATGACCTCGGCCAGGCCCGCGAGCCGATCGCGGCGCGGCAGGCGCTCGAGGAAGCGCGCGTCGTTGACGACGGCGAAGGGCGGCGCGAAGGAGCCCACGAAGTTCTTCGACCCCAGGAGGTTGACGCCGTTCTTCACGCCGACGCCCGAGTCGTTCTGCGAGAGCACGGTCGTGGGCACGCGCACGGTGCGCAGGCCGCGGTGGCAGGTGGCCGCCGCGAAGCCCGCGGCGTCCTGCACGGCGCCGCCGCCCACCACGAGCGCGAACGAGTGGCGATCCAGGTGGTGCTCGTGGAAGAGCGCGTGCAGCCGCGCGACGACCTGCGGATCGTTCTTCGCCGCCTCGCCGCCGACGACGAGCGCGGGCGGCGCGACCAGCTCGAGGCGCTCGGCGTGGCGTGTGAAGTACGCCGTGAGCCAGCCCGGCAGCTCGGGATAGGCGGCCGCCAGGCCGCTGTCGACGATCGGGAGCACGCGGTGCCGCCGCGCAGGCTCGCGGCGCGTGAAGGCCTCGAGGAGCGCCCCGTTGTCGGGCGCGAAGGCGTCGCGCGTGAACGTGACGTCGTACTCGAACGGCACGGAGAAGCTCTGCCGGATGCGGGCCGTCGGCAGGGACGCCCGCGCGGACCGGCTCGCCGCCGGCGACGCGGCTGGTTTTTGCGCTTTGTTTGCCACGGACGACTTCGGCGCCCACGCAGGTGGGGCGCGGCGGTCACCAACGTTAGCGCATTCGGCGGCCGCGCCAAACAGTCCCGCGGCAGGGGCGCGCCTCGCGGTGTTATGCTCCCACGCCGTGAGCACCCCAGGCGCCGATCCCCAGTCCTGGCTCGAGGGCTTCGTGCGCGAGAGCGGCGGCATCGCCGGCACCGTCCACGTGCTGACGGCCCCCGACCTGCTCTCCCTCGCCGCCGCCGTGCGCATCCCGGAGCAGGTGCAGCAGATCGTGAGGACCGTCCCGCGCGGCAAGGGCATGGCCGGCCTCGCGCTCGAGCGGGACGAGCCGATCTCGACGTGCAACATCAAGACGGACGCGACCGGCCAGGTGCGCCCGGGCGCGCGCATGGTCGACGCGCGCGCGGGCGTCGCGCTGCCCGTGCACGACGCGAGCGGCAAGGTGCGCGCCGTCGTCGGCGTCGCGTTCACCGACGAGAAGGCGCTCAGCGAGTCCGAGCTCGCCGAGCTCGCGCGCGCCGCGCACACGCTGCCCTGACGCGCGCGCATCGGCCGCTCCGCGCCCGCTACCCCCTCGTGTCGGGATCGTGTTATCGAAAAAGGCATGCGGGCGAGCTTCACCGAGTCGTTTGGGCGCCGCGCGGCGGCCGCCCTCCTGGTTCTGAGCGCGGCATCCCTCGGAGACTTCGCCTGCTCGAGCGGCGGGTCGAAGCAGGGCACCCCTGGCTCCGCTGGCGCCGCGGCCGGCGCGACAGGCGCCGCGGGCGCGGCCGCGGGCTCGACCG
>DASZWW010000038.1:0-7957 GCA_035546175.1 Polyangia bacterium | reverse complement strand
GGGGAAGGGAGGGCGCATGCCCCCTCATCGGCGCGCGCGGGCCGAGGTTGCGTCCGCGCGGTCAGCGCAGCGCGAGCGCCGTCGCGTCGTGGCCGGCCTTCACGGCGCGCGTGAAGTCGGCCTCCAGCCTGAACACGGCCTCGGCGTCGAGCGGCCCCGGGTCGACGCGCACCTCGCGCAGCGGGCAGCGCATCTCGGCGCGGTAGAAGGCGGGCTCGTCGGTGACGTTGATGGCGAGCAGGTTCGAGTCCGGGAAGAGCCGGCAGGCCTCGTCGACGGGCGTCATCGAGGCGCGGTCCGCGCCCGGGTCCACCTGGCCCTGCTTGACGACGTCGAGGTTGGAGAAGATGAACGGGTTGGCGATGCTGCGCCCGACCGCCTCGGCGAGGTCCCCGTCGCGCGCGACCACGAGGCTGAGGCCGTTGTCCGAGCGCTGCTGGAACGTCGTCGCGTAGGCCACCGGCAGCCTCTCGATGCGCGCGCCGCCGAGGACGCGGTCCATGACGCGCACGAGACGATCGCGGTCGAGCTTGGCCGTCTCGCCCGCCCCGAGCGCGAACCCGCCGCCCGCGCCCAGCACCGCCCCCGCGGCGGCCGCCGCCTTCGCGCCGTCCTTGCCGCCGAGCGCGGCCCCGATCGCCGCCCCCACGACGCCGCCCACCGCCGCGCCGAGGGCGCCGTTCTTCGCCGCCTCGGCCTTGGTCGCCGCGATGTACTCGGCCGAGAACCGCTTGAAGAGCGCCTCCGTGTCCTGCGCGGGCGCCGCCGCGTAGAGCCCGCCCACGAGCGAGCCCATGCTGTTGCCCACGACGCAGTCGACGTGGATCCCCGCCTCGCGCACCGCCGCGATGGCGCCCAGGTGCGCGACGCCGCGCGGCCCGCCCACCGACAGCACGAGGCAGGTCCGGCGCGCGCTCGGATCGAACTGCGGCGGCTTGTGCGCGCACGAGCCCACCGCCAGCCCGACCAGGACGCTCACCGCGGCGGCGCGGAGGCGCCGTCTCACGACTTCGACTCGAGCTTGTCGACGCGCGCCTCGAGACTGCCCAGCCGTTCTTCGAGCCGTCCCTCCAGCCGGGCACCGCGCTCGGCGATGGCTCGAACGTTGCGGGCGAGGGAGCGCTGTCCTCGGGCCACCTCGAGGAGCGTCTTCTCGACGACGTCGAGCCGCTGGTTGTTGACGTCGAGCCGCGCGATCGTGACGTCGAGCCGCTCGTTCGTCGTGTCGAGGCGAGCGTTCGTCTCGTCGAGCCGGGCGATCGTGACGTCGAGCCGCTCGTTCGTCGCGTCGAGGCGAGCGTTCGCCTCCGCGCGGAACCCCCGCAGCTCGTCGCGGACTCCTCTCAGGATCTCGACCGTGATGTCCGACTCGGCCATCGACATCGCCTCCAGCGTAGCACGGGCGGTATCGGACGGGCGTGACGGAGGTTGCTTCTACTTCGCGAAGGCGCGCCAGCCGAGCAGCACCGACAGGCCGAGCCCGATGGCGACGACGATGTTGCGCACGACCTTCGCGGAGGCCCGCCGCGCCAGGCGCCCGCCCACGAGCCCGCCGGTGATCGCGCCGCCCATCATGACGGCGCCGGCGCGCACGTCGACGAGGCCGGCCGCCAGGAAGTAGACCGACGCCGTGCCGTTGATGAGGACGGCGAGGAAGTTCTTGAGCCCGTTGCGGCGCTGGATGTCGTCGGGCAGCACGAGGGCCAGGAAGGCGAGCATGATGATGCCCATCGCGGCGCCGAAGTAGCCGCCGTAGATGCCCACGCCGAGCTGGCAGAGCATCACCGGCGCGAGGTGGCGCGCCGTCGGCGCCGGCCGGACGCGAGGGGCGCCCCCGGCCGCCCGGCGCTTCCGCAGGCCCTGGACGAGGATGAGGAGCGTCGCGCCGAGGACGAGCCAGGGGATGAGCACATCGAAGGTGCGCTCGGAGGTGTGCCGCAGGATGACGGCGCCCAGCCACCCGCCCACGAGCGCGGGCCCGGCCAGCGCGGCGGCGAGGCGCCACTCGGCGCGGAGCTCGCTCCGGTACGCCCACGCCGCCGAGAGCGAGGCGGGCGACAGCGCCACGGAGTTCGTGGCGTTCGCGATCGTCGAGGGCAGCCCCCAGGCGATGGCCGCCGGGAACGACAGCAGCGTCCCGCCGCCGGCGATGGCGTTGACGGACCCCGCGGCGACGGCGGCCAGGAAGAGGAGCAGGTGTCGCACCTCGGCGGTGCTTAGGCGCGCTCGATGAGGCCGGCCGCGCCCATGCCGCCGCCGACGCACATCGTGATGACGGCGTACTTGCCCTTGCGCCGCTCGAGCTCGTGCAGCGCCGTGGCGATCTGGCGCGCGCCCGTGGCGCCGAGCGGGTGGCCGAGCGCGATGGCGCCGCCGTTGACGTTGACGCGGTCCTGCGGCAGCCCGAGCTCGCGCACGCAGTAGAGCGCCTGCGAGGCGAAGGCCTCGTTGACCTCGTAGAGATCGATCTGGTCGACCGTGAGCCCCGTCTTGGCGAGCAGCTTGCGCACGGCCGGCACGGGCCCGATGCCCATGATGGCCGGCGGCACGCCCGCCACGGCGAAGGCCCGGAAGTAGGCGCGGATCCTCTTGCCCTGCTTCCTGGCCTCGTCGGCGGCCATGAGCACGACCGCCGCGGCGCCGTCGTTGAGCGGCGAGGCGTTGCCCGCCGTCACCGTGCCCGTCGGATCGAACACCGGCTTGAGCGCCGCGAGCTTCTCGAGCGACGTGTCGGGGCGCGGGCCCTCGTCCTTGTCGACGGTGGTGTCCTGCCACCGCTCGCCGTCGAAGACGTGCGTCTTGACGGGCACGACCTCCGCCGCGAAGTCGCCGCGCGCCCACGCCGCCGACGCCTTCTGGTGGCTGGCGAGCGCGAACGCGTCCTGGTCCCCGCGCGAGACGCCGAACTGCCGCGCGACGTTCTCGGCCGTGTTGCCCATGGGGATGTACGCGTCCGGGAACTCCTCGACGACGCGCGGGTTGAGCGACACCTTGTTGCCGCCCATGGGGATCATCGACATCGACTCGAGGCCGCCCGAGACGCCGACGTCGATGCCGCCGGCGGCGATGCGATCGGCGACGATGGACGTCGCCTGAAGGCCCGACGAGCAGAACCGGTTGATGGTCATGGCCGGCGTCTCGTCGGGCAGCCCGGCCAGGAAGCCCACCTGCCGCGCGACGTTGAGGCCCTGCTCGGCCTCGGGGTTGGCGCACCCGAGCACGAGGTCCTCGACGGTCCTGGGCTCGATCTCGGCGCGCTTCATGGCTTCGCGCGCCGCGAGGGCGCCGAGGTCGTCGGGGCGCGTCTGGCGCAGGTTGCCCTTCGGCGCCCGGCCGATGGGCGTGCGGACCGCGGAGAGGATGGCGACGTCACGCATGGTCAGTTCCTCAGGGGCTTGCTGGTCGTCAACATGTGTTGGATGCGCTCGCGCGTCTTGGGTTCCCCGCACAGCGAGAGGAAGGCCTCGCGCTCGAGGTCGAGGAGGTGCTGCTCGCTGACGGTCGCGCCCGCGGGGACGCTGCCGCCCGAGAGGATGCGCGCCAGGTGGCCGCTGATCTTGGCGTCGTGCGCGCTGATCTGGTGCGCGCCCACCAGGTTCATGAGGAACTGGCGCAGCGTGCCCTGGCCCGCCTCCCCGATGACGCGGACGCGGCGGGGCGGCGGCGGGCGGTAGCCGGCGCGCGCCTGGCCGAGCACGAGCGCCTTGGCGTCGGCGATGACGGTCTCGCGCGCCATCGAGACGCTGTCGCCCTGGCGCAGGTAGCCGAGGTCGCGCGCGTCCTCGGCGCTCGCCGAGACGCGCGCGCGCGCCAGCATCTCGAACGGCACCTTGACGAGCGAGAGCAGGTCGAAGGCGGGGTCGTCGGTGGCGCGGGCCGAGGCGCGCGCCGCGAGCTCCATGCAGCCGCCGCCGGCGGGAATGAGGCCCACGCCCACCTCGACGCAGCCGACGTAGAGCTCCGCCGCGGCGCGCACGGTCTGGCAGCCGAGGATGACCTCGGCGCCGCCGCCGAGGGCGAGCCCGAACGGCGCCGCGACGACGGGCACGCGCGCGTAGCGCGTGCGCTGACAAGCGCCCTGGAAGCCCACGACCATGTCGTCGATCGCCTTCGTCTGGTTCTGTCCGAGGGCGATCATGAGGGCGAAGAGGTTCGCGCCCGCGCAGAACGCGTCCGGGGCGTCGTTGCCGATGACGAGGCCGACGCCCTCGCGCTCGGCGCGGTCGACCGCCTTGTACGTCATCGCCACGATGTCCTGATCGATGGCGTTCATCTTGGCGTGGAACTCGAGGCAGAAGACGCCGTCGCCGAGGTCGAGGAGCGAGGCCGAGCCGTTGCGCTCGATCTCGCCGCCCGCGGCGCGGAGCGCGTCGAGCGAGAGGTGGCGCGGATCGGCGGGGACCTCCGTGAAGCCGCCGCGCTGGCCCAGCTGCAGGACCTTGCCCGGCGCCTCCTTCTTGTAAAAGCGCATGCCCACGCCCTGGGCGGCGATCTGCTCCTTCACCCAGCCCGGCACGACGAGGCCCATGGCCTCCATCTTCGCCGCGGTGTCCTTGACGCCGAGCGCGTCCCAGATCTCGAACGGCCCGCGCTCCCAGCCGAAGCCCCAGCGCAGCGCGCGGTCGATGTCCACGACGTCATCGGCGATCTCGCCGAGCCGGTTCGCCGCGTAGATGAGCGTCTCGTAGGTCACCTGCCGCGCCAGCGCCGCCGCGCGGTCGTCGCCGCCCAGCACGAGGCGCAGCCTCTCGTCGACGTCCTCGGCCTTTCGCGCCGCGCCGATCGAGGCGAAGCGCGGCTTCTTCTGCGGCCCGTACTCCAGGGTCTTGAGGTCGAGCTGGAGGATGTCGTCGCCGACCTTCTTGTAGAAGCCCTGCTTCGTCTTGGCGCCCAGCCACCTCCGCTCCACGAGCGTCCTGAGGACGGGCGGCGGGTCGAACACGTCGCGGCGCTCGTCGCCCGGCAGGGCGTCGAAGCAGTTCTTCGTGACGTGCATGAGCGTGTCGAGCCCGACCACGTCGGCCGTGCGGAAGACGCCGCTCTTGGGCTTGCCCGTCGCCGGGCCGAACACCATGTCGACCTCCTCGACCGTGTAGCCCTCGGCCGTCGCGACGGCGAGCGTGCGCATCATCGCGAAGGTCCCGATGCGGTTGGCGATGAAGTTGGGCGTGTCCTTGGCGCGCACGAGGCCCTTGCCGAGCAGCCGCCCGCACAGCGCCTCGGCGCGTGCCACCGTCTCGGGCGCGCTCTCGGGCCCGGCGACGATCTCGACGAGCTTGAGGTAGCGCGGCGGGTTGAAGAAGTGCGTGATGCAGAAGCGCCGCTTGAACGACTCGCTGCGCCCTTGCATGAGGTCGGCGATGCGCAGGCCCGAGGTGTTCGACGTGACGATGGCGCGGCCGCCCATCGCGTCGATGCGCTCGTAGAGCTTCTGCTTGATGGCCAGGTTCTCGACGACGGCCTCGATGACGAAGTCGCTCGTCGCCACCGCGTCGGCGAGGTCGTCCTCGAGGTTGCCGGTCGACAGCAGCGTCTCGAACCGCGGCGAGAAGAACGCCGCGGGCTTGGCCTTGCGCGCGCCTTCGAGGCCGGCGTCGGCGATCTTGCGCCTCGCGCGCGCGTCGCCAGCGGGGGCGTCCTTGGGCGGGATGTCGAGCAGCCGCACGCGCACGCCGGCGTTCGCCAGATGCGCGGCGATCGCCGCCCCCATCACGCCCGCCCCCAGAACCGTCACTTGGTGGATCGGCTCGGTCGTGGTCATGCGTCCAGGTTACCCGAGTTTTGCGGGACGCGCCTCACAACTCGGAGCATTGCCTCGCCCGGGCCGCGATCCACAGTGCAGTCACGATCGGAGGACGTCATGGGAAACGCGACGAGCACGAAGGACCTCAAGCAGAAGCTCTCCGAGCACATCGACGCGGCTCGAGCCAAGCTCGACACGCTCAAGAAGGATCTCGCCAGCATGCACGCGGAGGACATGCAGTCGCTGCAGAAGAAGCGCGACGAGATCGACAAGCGCCTCGACGAGCAGCGGCAGAAGGCCAAGGAGCTGCAGGCGGACATGGAGAGCTGGAAGAAGGAGAAGGTCGCACACACGCAGGACGCCATCAGCTCGTGGCAGAAGAAGCGGGAGCTCAAGAAGCTCGAGAGCCGCGCCGACCGGGCCGAGGAGTACGCCATGGATCTCGTGATCACGGCGGCCTACGACTTCGAGCAGGCGGAGCAGGCCATCCTCGACGCGCTCGCGGCGCGCTACGACGCGGATACCGCCTCCTCGTCGCCGGCCTAGGCCCCGAGGCGGCGTCAGGAACGTGTCGCGCGAATGACGGGCCGCGAGCGACGCCGGTGCTCGCGGCTCATGGCGTCGGGCTCAGGAAGGCTTCGGAGATCAGCGTGGCGACGATGAGGGTTTGCAGATCGAAGCCGGAGGCGCTGAACGCGGCGTACGTGGGCGCGACGGCGCCGTCGGAGATCGCGCTCGCCGTCGTGCCCGTGACATAGGCGAGCCACTGCTTGGCGAAGCACGTCCGCGCCCGGTCCGACTGCGCGAGGTGCTGGGCGAGCTCGACGGGCCCGTCGACGGTCGGGTCGCCGGAGCCCGGGGCGTTCGGATCGCTCGTCAGGTTCAGCAGCGTCAGGTTCGAGACGTCGATGGGCGCGCCGTTGTCCTGCGACCGCCACCGCCCGATGGCGTCGAAGCGCTCGAAGGCGAGCCCGTAGGGATCGAGGGTGAGGTGGCAGGCCTCGCAGGCCGCCTGCGTGCCGACGGCCTCGGCGAGCGCCTGGCGCAGCGTGACGCCCGGCTCCCGCGTGTCGAGCGCGGCGTCCTGCGTGCCCGGCGGCGCCGGCGGGACGTCCACGCACAGGAACTGGCTGAGGGTCTGGACGCCCCGGTGCGACGGGCTGTTGCGGGTGGCGAAGGAGCCGAGGACCTGCAGCGCCGGTTGCGTGAGGAGGCCCGCGCGTTGCAGCGCGTCCGGCAGCGGCGTCTGGACGAAGGCGGCGCCGGTCGGGCCCACGACGCCGTAGAGATCGGCGAGGCCCGCCGTGAGGTAGCTGTAGCGCGCCTCGATCAGATCGGTGAACGTGGCCCTCTTCTGGAGGGTCAGGCTGGCGCCGAAGATCTCGGGCTCGGCCGCGACGTCGGACTGGAGCTGCGGCGTGTAGGCCGGGAAGAGGGTCGCGTCCTTCATCGCCGTGGCGACGCCGTCGAGGCCGAGCCACCACCGATAGAACGCGCGCACGCCGGCCATGGCGCGCGGGTCGCCCAGCATCTCGTCGATGACCGGCACGAGATCCTGGTTGGTCACCAGCTGGCCGCTCTGGGCCGCGGCGAGCGGCGCGCCGTCGACCGTCGGCTCCTGCCAGAGGACGGCGCCGAAGCGCTTGACCGCCTCGGCGGGGGTGATGGGCAGCGGGAACGACGAGCCGAGCGCTCCCGCGGCGCCGCTGGGCGCGATCGAGCCCGCGGCGCCGCTCGACACCGCCGCGCCCGCGGCGCCGCCCGGCGCCGAGCTGCCGGCCGCGCCGGTCCCGTCGTCCCCGACGAGGAAGCGGTTGCCCTGGCAGGCGGCCGAGAGCGCGGCCGCGCCGACGGCGATGAAGAGGATGGCTCTCGTGCCCATGTCGTGGCTCCCTTTTGGTCCTGACGTTCTGTGGAGCGCGCGCCGCCGACCTTACAGATCACTCAGGGGTCTCACTCGGGGTCCTGGCCCGCGAGGCCGCGACGGGCCTCGGCGGCGAAGCGCCCTTCGGGGAACCGGCGCAGATACTCCTCGAGATCGCGGCGCGCGGCGGCGGGCTCGCCGAGGCGGACGAGGCAGGCGGCGCGGCCGTGGAGCGCGCGCTCGGCGAGGGCGGGCGGCGGCGACGCGGCGAGGGCCCGATCGAAGTCCGCGACGGCGGCGGAGCAGCTCGCCCGGGCCGCGAGCTCGCCGCGGATCACGCGCAGCTCGAG
>DASZWW010000037.1:0-34377 GCA_035546175.1 Polyangia bacterium | reverse complement strand
AGACGCGCGGCGCCGGCGCGGCCTCGTGCCTCGTCGCCGCGCTCGTCTCCGAGCGCGACATCCGCCGCAGCGCGCGCGCCTCGTTCGGCCGCGGCGGCCGGCGCGACGGCGGCGGCGTGCTCGGCGAGATCCTGGACCTCGTCGACGTGTACCGGCAGGCCGAGGCCGCCCGTTTCCGCGCGGACACGCTGCGCTCCCTCGAGCTCGACGGCCGCGCGACCGAAGCCGTCTCGCGCGCGGCGCGCGCCCTGAGCGCCGCGCTCGGCCAGGCGCCCGGGGCGCCCGCGCGGGGCGCCGCCGAGGACGCCGCCCTCAGGCTCGCGACGCTGGCGGCGTTCCCCGACCGCGTGGCGCGCCGCCGCGCGCCGGCCGACAGGACGGTGGTGCTGGCGAACGGCGGCTCCGCCGAGCTGCAGTTCGATCCGGGCGCCGACTGGCTCGTGGCCATCGACGTGGAAGAGCGCGCCGCGGGTCCGCGCGCGACGGGCGGGCGGCCGGGCGGCGTCGCCGTGCGCCTGGCGGCGGCCATCGAGCCCGAGTGGTTGCTCGACGTGTGCGCCGACCGCGTCGAGGAGATCGACGAGCTCGCCTGGAACGCCGACACGGAGCGGGTCGAGCGGCGGGCCGGCCTGCGCTTCGGAGCGCTCGCGCTCGACGAGACGGTCACGCCCGCGCCGCCGGGGCCCGAGACGAGCCGCCTGCTCGCCGAGGCCGCGCTCGCCCGCGGCCTCGACCGCCTGCCCGGCGCCGAGGGGCTGCCGCGCCTGCTGGCCCGACTCGCCTTCGCGCGCGAGCACGCGCCGCCCGGCGCCCTGCCCGCGCTCGCCGGCGACGACGTCGCCTCGCTCCTGCGGCTCGCCTGCGAGGGCCGCCGCGGCTTCGCCGAGCTGGCCGAGGCCGATCTCGCGGCCGCCGCCCTGGGCGCGCTCGGCGGCGAGGCCCAGCACCTGCTGCGCGCGCTCGCCCCCGAGCGCGTGACCCTCCCGGGCGGCCGCGCCGTCACGGTGACCTACGTCCCCGGCCAGCCCCCGTGGATCGAGTCGCGCCTGCAGGACTTCTTCGGCATGCGCGCGGGCCCGACGGTCGCAGGGGGCCGGGTGCCGCTCACGCTGCACCTCCTGGCGCCGAACGGACGCGCCGTGCAGGTCACGCGCGACCTCGCGAGCTTCTGGACGCAGCACTACCCGCCGCTGCGCCGCGAGCTCGGGCGGCGCTACCCCCGCCACGCCTGGCCCGAGGACGGCGCCACGGCGACGCCGCCTCCGCCCAAGCCGCCGCGTCCGCGCTGAAAGCGCGCGCGCGGGCGCGACTCGCTATACTCTGCCCCGATGGCGCTCGAGCCGATGACGCGGCAAGCGTGCGACCGCCGACGCGGCCGGCTCGCCGCGGCGCTCGGCAACCGCCCGGCGCTCGTGGCCGCGGGGACGCCGCGCCCGCGCAACTACGCCGCGAACCTCTATCCGTTCCGCGCCACCAGCCACTTCCTCTACCTCTTCGGCGCCCCGCTGCGCGGCGCGGCCGCCTTCTACGACGGCGCCGCGTGGACCTTGTACCTCCCCGAGCCGGATCCCGCCGACGCGCTCTGGGAGGGCGCGCCGCCGTCGTTCGACGCCATCGCCGAGGACCTCGGCTGCCCCGTGCGGCCGCTCTCGCGCCTGCCCGCCAACATCCGCGGGCGCGCCGTCGCGACGCTGCCCGCGCCGGACCTCGAGACGTGCGCCGAGCAGTCGCGCCTCCTCGGCCGGGAGATCCGCCGCGGCGTCCTCGACGTGCTCGACGCGCCCCTGGCCGACGCGCTCATCGAGCTGCGCCTCGTGCACGACGAGGCCGCGATCGCCGAGCTGCGCCGCGCCGCCGAGGCCACGGCCGCCGCGCACCGCGCCGGCATGCGCATCACGCGCCCGGGGCTCACCGAGGCCGCCGTGCAAGCCACGATGGAGGCGGCCCTCACGGCGCGCGGCATGGGCTGCGCCTACCCGTCGATCGTCACCGTGCGCGGCGAGGTGCTGCACAACGAGCGGCACGACAACGTGCTCGCGGAGAACGACCTGCTCCTCTGCGACGTCGGCGCCGAGACGCCGGGCGGCTGGGCGGGCGACGTGACGCGCACCTGGCCCGTGAGCCCGAGGTACTCGACGCCCCAGCGCGAGCTCTACCAGGTGGTGCTCTCGGCCCAGCGGCAGGCCATCTCCGCCATCACGCCCGGGGCGCGCTACCGCAACATCCACCTGCTCGCCTGCCAGGCCCTCGCGGGCGGCCTGTGCGAGCTCGGCGTGCTGCGCGGCAACCCCATCGAGCTCGTCGCCGACGGCGTCCTCGCGCTGCTCTTCCCCCACGGCGTGGGGCACCTCATCGGCCTCGACGTGCACGACATGGAGGACCTCGGCGATCGCGCGGGCTACGCCCCGGGCCGGGCGCGCGCCGCCGAGTTCGGCCTGCGCTACCTGCGCCTCGACCGCGATCTCGCGCCCGGCATGGCCGTGACGATCGAGCCTGGGCTCTACGTCGTGCCCTCGATCCTCGACGATCCCGAGCTGTCGAAGAAGGCGGCCGGCCGCCTCGATCGCGCGCGCCTGGCCGCGTTCGCGAGCGTGCGCGGCATCCGCATCGAGGACGACGTGCTCGTGACCGCGGAGGGCGCCGACGTGCTGACGGCGGCCATCCCCAAGACCCCGGACGACGTCGAGGCCGTCCGCGCGGGCCGGTAAAGGCGTCGCCGCGCCGTGCATTGACGCAACCGCGCGTTGACGCCGAATTTACGATCACTTTTTTCGGCATCCGGGGGAGCGAGCATTAAGATGCCTCCATGAAATTTCTAGGGCGAAAGACGACGAAGACCGAAAAGACCTCCGCTCCCAAGACCAGCAAGGCCAAGTCCGCGAAGGCCGTCGTGCGCAAGCGCGCGCCGACCCACGAGGAGATCGCCATCCGCTCCTACGAGCTCTACCTCGCTCGCGGTGCCGAGCCCGGCCACGCCGAAGAAGACTGGCTCCAGGCCGAGCGCGAGCTCAGCGCCTAGCCGGGACCCGCAGCGGGTCCCGCGCCCCCGGCGCTCGCTCCGCGCGGCGAGGCCGCGCTTCGCCCGGGGTGTGTCTGTCTCAGCCGTCGAAGCGGGAGAGGACGAGGCAGGCGTTCGTGCCCCCGAACCCGAAGCTGCTCGAGAGGGCGTGCTTGACCCGCAGCTCGCGCGCCGTGTTCGGCACGTAGTCGAGGTCGCACTCGGGGTCGGGCGTCGTGTAGTTGATGGTCGGCGGGATCACGCCACGCGCGAGCGTGAGCGCGCAGATGCCCGCCTCGACGCCGCCCGCGGCGCCGAGCATGTGCCCGGTCATCGACTTCGTCGAGCTCACCATGAGCTTGCGCGCGGCGTCGCCGAAGACCTTCTTGATGGCGAGCGTCTCGTTGACGTCGTTCATCTTCGTCGACGTGCCGTGCGCGTTGATGTAGCCGATGTCCGCCGGTCCGAGGCCGGCGTCCTTGAGCGCGAGCTTCATGACCCGCTGGGCCCCCTCGCCCTCCGGCGCCGGCGAGGTGATGTGGTGCGCGTCGGCGTTGAGCGCGTAGCCGGTGAGCTCGGCGTAGATCTTGGCGCCGCGCTTCTTGGCGAGCTCGAGCTCCTCGATGACGACGATGCCCGCGCCCTCGGCGATGACGAAGCCGTCGCGGTCCTTGTCGAACGGCCGCGAGGCTTGCTGCGGCGCCTCGTTCCGCGTCGAGAGCGCGCGCATGCTGTTGAACCCGCCCACGCCGAGGGGCGTGACGGTGGCCTCGGTGCCGCCGCAGATCATGGCGTCGGCGTCGCCCCTCTGGATGACGCGAAAGGCGTCGCCGATGGCGTGCGCGCCCGTCGAGCAGGCCGAGACCTGCGAGAGGTTCGGCCCCTTCGCGCCGAAGCGGATCGAGATCTGGCCCGGCGCGAGGTTGACGATGATCATCGGCACGAAGAACGGCGAGATGCCGTAGCGCGGCCCCTTCTCGGCGAGCGTCTTCGCCGTCGCCTCGATGGACGTGACGCCGCCCAGGCCCGCGCCCACGAAGCAGCCCACGCGCTCCGCGATCGAAGCGTCGATCTTGAGGCCCGAGTCCTCCATGGCCAGCGACGCGCCCGCGATCGCGTACTGGATGAACGGATCGACGTTCTTGGCGTCGCGCGAGGTCATCCAGCGCGTGGGGTCCCAGTCGTGGACCTCGCCCGCGAAGTGCGTCGCGAACTGGGTGTGATCGAAGTGGGTGATGGGTCCGATCCCGGACTTGCCGGATACGAGCCCCTGCCACGTCTCTTCGGTGCCTATGGCGACGGGCGTGACGAGCCCGATGCCGGTGACGACGACCCTTCTCTTGCTCAACGCTCGCGTGCCTCCAGTTGACGTCCAGTCTAGCTCGGCGACGGGGCCCGCGGCCGGCGTCGCCCCGAGCTCACTTGGCGTGCGACTTGATGTAGTTGATCGCGTCGCCGACGGTCTTGATCTTCTCGGTGTCCTCGTCGGGGATCTCGATCTTGAAGTTCTCCTCGAGCGCGAGCACGAGCTCGACGACGGCGAGCGAGTCGGCCTTGAGGTCCTCGGCGAACGTCGCCTCGGGCTTGACCTTGTCGGGGGCGACCTCGAGCTGCTCGATGATGATCTTCTTGACCCGATCTTCGATGTTGTCGGCCATTTCTGTCTTCCTCTCCGTCTGAAAAATGCTGGGCTTTCGCTGATCCGTGCGCTCCCCGGGCGTCCGGCGGGGCGTAACTTACATGAAAAGTCCGCCGTTGACGCGCAAGACTTGTCCCGTGACGTACGCCGCCGCGGGCCCCGCCAGGTAGGCCACGGCGGCGGCCACCTCCTCGGGCTTGCCGACCCGCCCGAGGGGGATCGTCTTCAGCAGCTCCGCGCGCCGGGCCTCGGGCAGCTCGCTGGCGGTCATGTCGGTGTCGATGTAGCCGGGCGACACGGCGTTCACGGTGACGCCGCGCGAGGCGTACTCGCGCGCCAGCGTCTTCGTGAGCCCGATGACGCCGGCCTTGGCGGCCACGTACGGGGCTTGGCCGGCCGAGCCCGTCTCGCCCGTGATCGACGTGATGTTGATGATGCGGCCCGCGTCCTTCGCCTTCATGAGCGCGCGCAGCGCGGCGCGGCAGCAGTGGAACGTGCCGTTCAGGTTCACGTCGAGCGCGCGCTTCCAGTCGGCGTCCTTGGCGCCGAGGACGAGCGTGTTCACCGCGACGCCGGCGTTGTTGACGAGGATGTGCAGGCCGCCCTCGGCCGCGACGATCTCCTTGAAGGCGGCGTCGACCGCCGCCGCGTCGGCGACGTCGAAGCGCTTCGTGACGGCGGCCCCGCCCGCGGCCGTCACGGCGGCGGCGGTCTCGTCGGCCGCCACCTCGTTGGCCGTGTAGTTGATGATGACCTTCGCGCCCGCGCCGGCGAGCGCGACCGCGATGGCGCGACCGATGCCGCGCGACCCGCCCGTGACGACGGCGACGCGCCCCGAGAGCTCACCCGATCGATCAGACAAGCGACACCTCTTTGAGAGCGGCGATGGCGGCGGGCTCGCCCGCGCCGTGGACCGTGATCGTCGGCGCGATGCGCTTGACGAGCCCCGCCAAGACGTTGCCCGCGCCCACCTCGACCGCCCCCGTCACGCCCTGCGCGGCGATGAGCTGCACCGACTCCTCCCACCGCACCGAGCCCGTGACCTGGCGGCGCAGGAGCTCGGGGATGCGCGCGGCGTTCACGTTGGGCGCCGCCTCGACGTTCGTGACGACCGGGACCTTGGGCGTCTCGAAGCTCACGTTGGCGAGCTCGTTCGCGAGGCGGTCGGCGGCCGGCTGCATGAGCCCGCAGTGGAAGGGCGCGCTCACGGCGAGCATCTTCGTGAGCTTGGCGCCGCGCTCCTTCGCGGCGGCGCAGGCGCGCTCGACGGCGCCCTTGTGCCCCGCGATGACGATCTGACCGCCGCCGTTGAGGTTGGCGGGGCTCACGACCTCGCCCTTGGCCGCCTCCGCGCAGGCCTCGGTGACCGCCGTGGTGTCGAGGCCGACGATGGCCGCCATCGCGCCCACCCCCGCCGGCACGGCCTCCTGCATGAAGCGGCCGCGCAGGTGCACGAGGCGCACGGCGTCGGCGAGCGCGAGCGCGCCCGCCGCCACGAGCGCCGAGTACTCTCCGAGCGAGTGGCCGGCGACGACCGTCGGCGCGAGCCCCGTCTCCGCCTCGAGCACGCGCAGCGCCGCGACGCTCGTGGCGAGGATGGCCGGCTGCGCGTGCGCCGTGAGGGTGAGCTCCGCCTCGGGCCCCTCGAAGGCGAGCTTCGAGATCGCGAACCCGAGCGCGTCGTCCGCCTCCTCGAAGACGGCCTTCGCGGCGTGGTGAGCGTCGTGCAGCCCCCGGCCCATGCCCACCTTCTGCGAGCCCTGGCCGGGGAAGAGAAACGCGAGGCTCGCCACCGTCACCACCTCACCGCCGACGAGGCCCAGGCGAGCCCGCCGCCCAGCGCCGACAGCAGCAGGAGGTCGCCGTCGTTGACCTTCCCCGCGTCGATCGCCTCGTCGAGCGCGGTCGGCACGGACGCGGAGGACGTGTTGCCGTAGCGATCGATGTTCACGAAGAAGCGCTCGATCGGGATGCCCACCCGCTCGGCCACGCCCTCGAGGATGCGCAGGTTGGCCTGGTGGGCGACGACCAGCGAGACGTCGGCGGGCTGCAGGCCGTTGGCGTCGAGCGCCGCCTTCGAGGCCGCGGCCATGTTGCGCACGGCGTGCTTGTAGACCTCGCGCCCGTTCATCTTCACGAACTGCCGCTTGTCGGCGATGGCCGCCGCCGTGAGCGGCTCGCGGCTGCCGCCCGCCGGCTGGTAGAGGATGTCGGTGAGCCCGCCGTCCGCGAAGAGGTGGGTCGAGAGGATGCCCCGCCCCGGCCGCTCGTCCGGCCCCAGCAGCACGGCGCCGGCGGCGTCGCCGAAGAGCACGCAGGTGGTGCGATCGCTCCAGTCGACGATGCGCGACAGCACCTCGACGCCCACGACGAGCACGCGCTTGAACTGCCCGCGCCGGACGAACCCGTCGCCGATCGACAGGCCGTAGAGGAAGCCCGCGCACGCCGCCGACAGGTCGAAGGCGCACCCGCCCGTCATGGCGCCGAGCTTCTTCTGGATGAAGGTGGCCGTCGAGGGGAACGGGCAGTCGCCCGTGACCGTGCCGACGATGATGCAGTCGATCGTCGCCGGATCGACGCCCGCCTTGCGGCAGGCCTCGCGCGCCGCCTGCGTGCCGAGGTCGCTCGCCGCCAGGCCCGGCTCGAGGATGTGGCGCTGCCGGATGCCCGTGCGCTCGCTGATCCACGCGTCCGACGTGTCGACCATCTTCGAGAGGTCGTCGTTCGTGAGGACGCGCGGCGGCACGCCCCGCCCCGTGCCGATGATCCTGGAGCCGATCACGACAGGGCCCCCGCGCTCTTCTCGGGGCCGTTGTCCCAGATGAACGCGTGCCGGCCGATGGCGACGGCGAGCTCCTGCCCGAGGCCGATCTGCGCGAAGCGATCCGCGACCCAGACGGCGTTCTTGATGGCCGTGGCGCTCGAGCCGCCGTGGCAGATGAGCGCCACGCCGTCGACGCCGAGGAGCGGCGCGCCGCCGTGCTCGGCGTAGTCGGTGCGCCGCTTGAGCCGTCGCAGCGCGGACGTCATGAGGGCCGCGCCCAGCTTGGCGACGACGCCCGAGCGCATGACCTCCTCGCGCACCATGGACATGATGACCTCCGCGGCGCCCTCGACGCTCTTGAGGACGATGTTCCCCGTGAAGCCGTCGGTCACGACGACGTCGACCTCGCCCTTGAAGATGTCGCGGCCCTCGACGTAGCCCACGTAGGAGAAGGCGGCGTCGCCCTGCGCGGCCCGCGAGAGCAGCGCGTGCGCGTCGCGCGTGAGCGCCGTGCCCTTGTGCTCCTCCGAGCCGTTCGAGAGGAGGCCCACCTTGGGCCGATCCTTGCCATGCAGGAGGCGCGCGTACACGGCCCCGAGCACGCCGGACTGCGCGAGCACCGCCGGCTTGGGGTCGACGTTGGCGCCCATGTCCAGCAGCGCGCACTCGCCGGCGCGCGTGGGGAACGTCGTCACGATCGCGGGCCGCTCGACGCCGGGCAGCCGCCCGAGGACGAACAGGCCGCACGCCATCATGGCGCCCGAGTTCCCCGCGGAGACCACGGCGTCGGCCTCGCCCGCCTTGACGAGGTCGAAGCACATGCGCATGGACGACTTCTTCTTCTGCTTGACCGCCATCGAGGGCGCGTCGTGCATCGTGATGACCTCGGGCGCGTGCAGGACGTCGATCTTCTCGCGCGCGGCGCCGAGCCGCTCGAGCTCCGCCCGCAGGCGCTCCTCGTCGCCCACGAGCACGACGTTCGTGCCGCGCTCGCGCACGGCGGCGACCACGCCCTCCACCTCGACGCGAGGCGAAGCGTCCGCGCCCATCGCGTCGACGGCGATGCGAGGCATGGCGAACGAGCCCTAGCGGGGCTCTCGACCTCCCGTGGCCATCCCGGACCTCAGCTGTGACTCGGGCGCGGCCGAGGCCGCGCGCGGGCGCGTCAAGGCTGCTCCTCTTCTTTCACCTCGATGACGAGCCGGTCGCGATAGTAGCCGCAGCCGGCGCACGCGCGGTGCGGGAGCTTCGGCTCGGCGCAGCGGGGGCACGGCACGAAGTGCGGCACCGCCTGCTTCATGACCTGCGCGCGGCGGATCGCGGAGCGGGACTTGGACTGTCTTCTCTTCGGAACGGCCATCGGAGATGCCTCTTTCTTTGGTCGCGGGTTGGTCGATCAAATCTTGAGCTTGCCCAGCGCCGCGAACTGCGAGGCGGACTGTCGCCGCTCCGCCTCGCATTGGCAAGGAACCGTGTTGCGATTGCCGCCGCACACCGGGCACAGGCCCTGGCACGACTCCGCGCACAGCACCTGGACGGGGAGCGCCAGCAGGATCTCGTCGCGGAGCTCGTCGTCGAGGACGATCTCGTTGCCCGCGAACCCGACGATGTCGCCGTCGTCCTCGCCGACCTCCTCGCCCTCGTCCGCCGGGACGAACGTCACGGCGACCTGCGCGTCGACGGGGACGCGCGCCGGCTCGAGGCAGCGGGCGCACGTCGTCTCGAGCGCGCCCGCGAGGCGGCCGAGGAGCAGGTAGTCGTCGCCGCTCTTCGAGAGGCGCCCGCGCAGCGCCAGGCCGCTCGGCCCCGGATGCGCTTCGAGATCGGGACAGGCGGAGGCCAACCACTCGGACGTGATCGGCACGTCGAGAGTCAGGCCGTCGTCACCTATCTCGTTGATCTTAAAACGCATTCGTACCCGACGGCGCCTGGGCGCCGCCGAGGGTCCGTTACTATAGGGGCGGCCCGCCCGGAGTCAAGCCTCGTGGACCGCGCAGCGCGGCAACGCCGCCGTGGTCCGAGGCCTGGAAGGGCGAGGACCTCCGGGGCGAAGGCCTCTGGCCGGAGAGCCTCTACCGGGCGGCGCCGGCCGCGGCCCCGCCGCCCACGAGCAGCAGGGACTTGAGGTCCTCGTCGTTGAAGACGAGCTGCACGCCCGCGAACCAGTCGAGGCCGCCGCCCGCGCCCGCGCGCGCCCGGCGCGTGTTGATGACGTCGTCGGCGCCGAGCGTGAGGAACAGGTTGTGCTTCCAGATCGCCCCGAAGAGGGCCGGCTTGACGCGCGGGTACTGGTTGACGCGCATGTCGAAGACGTCGATCGAGAGGCTCAGCCGATCGTCGAGGAGGTAGAGATCGCCGCCGAAGCCGCCCGTCGACTCCTTGATGCCGAAGCGCCCCGCGACGGGCCCTCGCCGCTTGCCGATCATGAGCGAGAAGCGGAGCTGCTCGGTGGTGGTGATCGTCGTCGCCGAGCTCTGCCCCGTGAGCGAGCTGCTCGTGACGGTCGACGACTGGGTCCGGTAGCCGCGCGGGTCGTCGACGAGCTCGATGAGGTAGAACTTGTCGGGCCGGGGAACGAGCTGCACCGAGAGGTAGTTCTTGAACGTGCTCGAGATGAAGTTGTACTCGGTGCGCAGCCCCACGATCGTCTGCAGGTGCGTGACGCCGCGGACGAAGGTGCTCGCGTCCTCCGTGATGTCCGAGACGTTGCGCGCGATCGAGTCGTCGTTGATGAGCGTCCCGACCGTGCCCTGCCCGTTGTTCACCTTGTCGGTGATCTTCTCCATGTTCTGCATGGTGTGGTCGAGGCTGGCGATCGACGACTGCAGGCGATCGATCGTGCTCTTGACGCCGGCGCTCGTCTCGGCGACCGACCCCTTCGTCGTGCCGATGAGGCCCTTGATGTTCTCGGTGATCTCGCGGACGTTCTTGATCGACTCCTTGACGTCGCCCGCCTCGGACGTCGTGACGCTCTCGACGTTGGCGGCGATGTGATCGAGGCGCTGCAGGAGGCGGTCGAGGACCTCGGAGTTCGTCTCGATGAGCTTGTCGATGTTGTCGGCGATGTTCGTGATCTGCCCCTGCGTGAGCTTCCGGACGTCCTGGAGGATGTCCCGCATGATCGGCATGAGGGTCCCCACCTCATTGAGGATGTCGCCCACCGCCGTGGGCTCGAGGACGTGGACGATCTGATCGCCGTCCTTGAGGACGCGCATCTTGCGGCGCTGGCCGTCGACGAGGGCCTCGGGCGTGCCGGGATCGATCTCGAGGTAGTACTCCCCGAGGAGCGACGCCGACTTCTTGGAGACGACCGCGTTCTCGTAGAGGACGATCTCCGGCTTCATCCGGATGGTGATCTTCGCCTTGCCGGTCGCCTGATCGAGCGTCCGCTTGTCGATCTGGCCGATCCCGATGCCGGCCGTCTGCACGCGCGACTTCTCGTACACGCCCGAGGCGTCCCGGAACAGGCCCCACACGGTGTAGCCCTGGTTCGAGCCCGTGCGCTCGCTCGTCGAGTGGATGAGCAGGTAGCTGATGACACCCACGATGATGACGAGCAGCCCGACCGTCACCGAGGCCCAGCTGCGCCTCACGCGCGGACCTCGGGCGAAGGCGGGGCGACGAGGCCCGAGACCTCGATGAACTCGCGCAGCTCGGGACGCCTCGAGGCGAGCACCTCGGCCGCCGTTCCGTCGACGATGATCTGGCCGGCGTGGAGCATGGCCACTCGATCGCCGATGCGGAACGTCGAG
This sequence comes from Polyangia bacterium, assembly GCA_035546175.1. Taxonomy (GTDB): domain Bacteria; phylum Myxococcota_A; class Polyangia; order Fen-1088; family Fen-1088; genus DASZFV01. The sequence continues at coordinate 23,224 of DASZWW010000037.1, read as the reverse complement.
GCCATGTCGTGCGAGATCACGACCGACGTCACCCCGAACTCGTCGGCCGTCCGGCGGATCATCTCGTCGACGTTCTTCGTCGCCACGGGGTCGAGGCCCGTCGTCGGCTCGTCATAGAGGAGGATCAGGGGCCGGTCGATGAGCGCGCGCGCGAGCCCCACGCGCTTGCGCTGTCCTCCCGACAGCTCCGCCGGAAACTTCTGCTCGATGCCCGCGACGTCGGCCAGGTCGAGGCGAGTGAGCAGATCGCGCACGCGCTCCATGACCTCGCCGCGCGGCAGCTTGTAGCGCTCCAGCAGCGGGAAGGCGATGTTCTCGACGACGTTCATCGAGTCGAAGAGGGCCGCATACTGAAATACCATGCCGAACTTGCGGCGCAGGCGCGACATTTCGACGTCGCCGAGCGGGACGATGTCCTCCCCGTCGACCCAGATGTGACCCTCGTCGGGCTTGAGCAGCCCCATGAGGTGCTTCATCAGCACCGACTTCCCCTGCCCCGAGCCGCCGATGATGATGTTGGTCTTGCCGCGCTCGAGGTCGAGATCGATGCCCCGCAGGACGTGATGGACGCCGAACGTCTTGTGGAGGCCCCGGATCCGGATCTGCCAGCGTTCGTTGCGCTGGGAAGGATCGTCGGGCGACCCCGGCCCTCCGGCGGCGGGGGGCTCGGTTCTTGAAGGTCCCGTCGTCACTTGTCGTAAGGCCAAAGGATATGAAAGGCGTCTATGAGGAAGTAGTCGAGGACGAGGACCGAGACGGAGCCTGCGACGACAGCGCGGGTCGTGGCAAGCCCGACCTCCTTGGCGCCGCCGCGGATGTTGAACCCTTCGTAGCAGGCCACGAGCGACAGCGCCGCGCCGAAGACGATCGATTTGGTGCCGCCGATGACGTAGTCCTTCGGGTCGGTCCAGTAGGTGTACATCTCGATGAACTGCCCGAGATCGATGTCCTTGAGGTAGATCGAGTACAGGTAGGCGCCGAGGAGCCCGACGATGTTGAAGACCATCGTCATGACCGGCATCATGATGACGGTCGCGACGATCCGGGGCGTCACGAGGTACTGGACCGGGTTGACGGCGAAGGTCGTGAGCGCGTCGATCTGCTCGGTGATGCGCATCGATCCGAGCTCCGTGGCCATGCCCGAGCCGGCGCGCGCCGTGATCATGAGGGCCGTGAAGACGGGCGCGAGCTCCTGGGCGAGAGAGAGGCCCACCGTCGCGCCCACGAAGCGCTCCTGACCGAAGATCTCGAGCGCCGCGATGGCCTGCTGAGCGGCGACCGCGCCCGAGAAGAAGCCGACGAGGAGGATGATCGTGAGCGATCCGACGCCCACGAACTCCATCTGCTCGAGGAACAGCTTGAGCCGGAACGGCGGGCGGGCGAGCCACGCCATCGCCTGCCCGAACATCGTCGCGCGCTCGCCCAGCCAGCCGAGAGGCACCTTGACGGGCGCGCCGACGATCTCGCCGAGGGCCTGGAGGCGCGCCCGAAGGGGCGGCGGCTCCTCCGCGGGAGACGGGCTCGGACCGCTCTGGGATGCGACCGTCATCGGCGCGGGTTCGTCGAGGGAGACGCCGGGCGGCCGCCCGCGAGCGCCGGGCACGTCGTCGAGGTGACGGCCGCGTCCTTGAGCGCGCGCGGCACCCGCTTCGAGATGCCGCAGAGGATCTCGTAGCTCACGGTGCCGGCCCAGCGAGCGAGGTCGTCGACCGTGATGAGCTCGTCGCCGTCGGCGCCGACGAGGGTCACGAGGTCGCCCTCGCGCGCGCCCGGCACGTCCGTGACGTCGACCATCAACATGTCCATGCACACGGCGCCGACGATCGGGACACGCGCGCCGCCCACCAGCACCCGCGCGTCCCGCACGTGCCGCGGGTAGCCGTCGGCGTACCCGATCGGCAGGGTGGCGACCCGCGAGGGGCGGGCGGCCCGCCAGAGCCCCCCGTAGCTCACCGTCGCGCCCGGCGCGATGTCATGCACGGACATGATGCGCGTCGTGAGCCGGAGCGCAGCCTCAAGCCCGGCGAGCGTGACGTGCGCGGACGGCATGGCGCCATAGAGCGCGAGCCCCGGCCGCACGGCGTCGAGGCGCGCCTCGGGGAACCGAACCGCGGCCGCGCTGTTGGCCGCGTGGTTGACGAGGCCCTCGAAGCCGGCGGCGCGCGCCAACGCGACGCAGGCCTCGAAGCGCGCGAGGGCATCGCGCGTGAGCGCGCCGTCGGGGAGATCGGCCGAGGCGAAGTGCGTACACAGGCCCGCGAGCCGAAGCGACGGGAGCCCCGACACGCGCTCGAGCAGGCGAGGCAGGGCCGCCGTCGAGAAGCCGAGGCGGCCCATGCCCGTGTCGATCTTGACGTGGACGTCGGCCCGACGCCCGCGCCGCGCGGCCGCCGCGGCGAACCGCTCGAGATCGCCGTGCTCGTAGACGACGGGCGTGAGGCGATGCGCGAGCACGTCGGCGTGATGGACGCCGTAGTACGCGCCGAGCACGACGATGGGCGCGCGGATCCCGGCGGCGCGCAGCTCCATCCCCTCCTCGACGAGAGAGACGGCGAGCGCGTTGCAAAGCGGCTCGAGCGCGCGCGCGACCGGGACGGCGCCGTGGCCGTAAGCGTCGGCCTTGACGACACCCCACATGGCCGAGCGGGCGCCCACGACCTGCTTCACGCGCGCGAAGTTCCGCTGAATCGCACCGAGATCGATCTCCGCCAACGTCGGACGGATCGACGTGCGGATGTCGAGCTCGGAGAGCGGGGCGAGCGTCTCGCGCGCCCCCGGCGGCGCGCCGCCTCTCGGATGACTGGCCAAAACTCCTTGAGTTTCGCCCGCGTTCAGCTGATCGTCAATTCTCCGACGTGCGCCGCCCTCGCGACGTCAGGCCGCGCCCGCGTAAAGGCTGCGGGAGAGCAGGAGCGAGCGGCCGCGCGGCGTGAGAAGACCTCGCCTCACGAGGTCGGACACCGTGCGAGACACCGTCTCCCGGCACGCACCGATCTGGTTCGCGATCTCCTGCTGCGTCGGCCGTTGGCGGATAAGCAACCCCTCGGGCCCGTCTGCGCCGTCCTGACGGCCGAGCCCCACGAGAGCGGCCACCACCCGGGACTCGACGTCGGACAGCGCGAGCGCCACGGCGAGGTCCTTGGCCCTCTCGAGCCGGGCGAGGAGCTGCGCCGCGAGCGCCACGGCGACCTCGGGCGTCCCGCGGACTTGCGCGAGCAACGCGTCCCGCGGGATCATGACGAGCGCGGTCGTCTCGGCCGCCTCCCAGTCGTTCGCGAGCGGCGCTCCGGGGGCAAGCGCCGCGTCTGCCAGCAGGTCGCCGGCCCGGAAGACCTCGACGGTGATCTCGCGACCGTTCGGGGCCCGGCGCACGGCGCGCAGTCGCCCCCTCGCCACGAGGACGACGGCCGGCGGCGGCGCGCCCTCCGTGGCGACGATCCCGCCCCGGGTGAAAGACCGCGTGGTGGCGGCTGCCGCGAGCGCCTGCAGGGATGTGGGGGCCGCGCCCGCCAGGAGCGGACACGACTGAAGCGCCGCGAGCTCCTGCGTGAGCGCCGAGAGCTTGGGCGTGCGATTGAACCGGTCGTAATCAAGCGATGCGGTCGCGATGGCCATGGCGCCTCCTATTGACGCCCGGCCCACAACGCAACGACGGTGCCAACCCGCGCGCCCGGCGACACTTCGAATTCCGCCACCTTTTAGGGGCTGCCTCGGCGACCCGTGGCGCGCGCGCCACACAGGCCGTGAACCCGCAGGCCGTCCGGCCGCCGACCGCGCCCCGGACCGCTACTTCTTGCCAGCGGCCTTCTTCGCCCGGCGCTGCTCCCGGTACTTCTTGATCTTCGCCTTGGGCAGGTCCTTGTGCTTGGCGCAGACCATTCCGAAGACGGGCGCCGCGCGGTTCTTGCAGCCGGGCACCGGACAGAGCTGAATCGGCCCCTTGCGCCGCTGGCTCCGACCCAGGGCGCCCACCGCCGGCGGCCTGCCCGGGCCGCGGCGGCCGCCGTCCGCACCGACGCCGAACGCCGAGAGGACCACCGTGCGCGCGCGCGTCACTGCGTCCTCCTCGATCACGGACGAGAGCCGAGCGACGAAGTCGTGGACGATGCTATGGATGTCTCCGGAGCCTTTCTTTGCCATTCAATTCCCCCCTTGGTGGGCCGGCAGACTACTCTCGATTGCAATGCCACGCAACGGCCAGCCGGGCTCGTTGTTGCTCATTTGCGCACGTTTCGAGCGCGAAACAGGCGGACACCGACGGAGCTTGCTTCCGCGCGTCGACGTGACAGATACGGCGATTCCATGACCCGCTTCGCGATCTTCATTGCGGTCGTTCTGACGATCGCGGTTGGCGTTCATTACTATCTGTGGGCACGGCTCGTTCGCGCGCCGGCCCTGCCCGCGCCCTGGGGAATGATCGTGACCGCCCTGCTCGGAGCGCTCGCCGTGGGGATGCCCCTCGCGATGTTCCTCGGGCGCAGGCACCCCGACGTCGGGCGCGTCCTCGCGGGTCCGGCGTTCGTCTGGATGGGCTTGATGTTCCTGCTGCTGGTCACGCTCGCGGGCGCCGATCTCGTGCGGCTCGTGATTTGGCTCGCGCGCCGCGCGGGCGACGCCTCCGTCGACCCGAGCCGCCGACTCATCGCGGCGCGGCTCGCCGCGGGCGCGGCGAGCGCGCTGTCGGGGGGCCTGGGCGTCGTCGCGTGGCGCGCCGCGCGCGGTCCCATCGGTGTCAAGCGCGTCGAGGTCGCGCTGCCCCGCCTGCCGAGCGCGCACGACGGCTGCCGCATCGTTCAGCTGACCGACGTCCACGTCGGCTCGACGATCGGCCGCGCGTTCGTGGAGGACGTGGTGCGGCGGGCCAACGCGCTCGCGCCGGACATCGTCGCCATCACCGGCGACCTCGTCGACGGCTCCGTCGCCGACCTCGGCCCCGCCGTCGCGCCCCTCGCCGGATTGCGCGCGCGCCACGGCGTCTTCTTCGTCACCGGGAACCACGAGTACTTCTCGGGCGCCGAGCCCTGGCTCGTCGAGCTCCAGCGCCTCGGCGTGCGCGTGCTGCGGAACGAGCGCGTCTCGATCGGCACGGGCGAAGACGCCTTCGATCTCGCCGGCGTCGAGGACCGCTCCGCCGAGCGGTACGGCGGCCTTCCGCACGACGAGGCCGTCGCGCGCGCCTTCGCCGGGCGCGACCCCGCGCGCGAGGTCGTGCTGCTCGCCCACCAGCCACGGTCGTTCGAGGCCGCGGCCCGGTTCGGGGTGGGGCTCCAGCTCTCCGGACACACGCACGGCGGGCAGATGTGGCCCTTCGGCCTCATCGTGATGCTGACGCAGCCGTTCCTCGCCGGGCTGCACCGCGAGGGTGACTCGCAGATCTACGTGAGCCGCGGCACCGGCTACTGGGGCCCGCCCATGCGCCTCGCCGCGCCCGCCGAGATCACCGAGGTGATCCTCAGGCGGGCCCCCGCGGCGGCGCGCGCTACTTGATGGTCACGAACCGAGTGCCGCCGGCGCCCCGCACGCGGAGCAGGTGGCCCCCTCCCCGCGCGGCGCGGAGCGCTTCCACGGCCTGCTCGCTGCTCGCGACCGGCGCGCGGTCCACCTCGACGATGACCTCGCCGGGCTTGAGGCCAGCGCGCTCGGCCGGGCTGCCCGAGACGACGTCGGTGATGACGGCGCCCTTCGTCCCGCGATCGATGCCGAGCTGATCGGCGACGTCCGGCGTCAGCGTCTGCAGCGCGAGACCGATGCGCCCCTGCTGCTCGGGGGTCTTCACGTCCTCGTTGGGGAGCTCGCCGAGCACGACCTTCGTCTCGCCGGCCTTGCCGTCACGGGCGTAGTGGAGCGCCACGGTCGTCCCGATGTCGCGGGACGACACGTAGTCGACGACGTCGGAGGCGCCCGTGATCTTCTGACCGTCGACCTGCTGGATGACGTCGCCCGGACGGATCGCCGACTTGCTCGCGGGTCCGCCCGGCGTCACCTCGGCGACGACGGCGCCCGTGCCCGGGATGTTGTGGCCGAGCTTCGCCTTCTGGGCATCGTCGAGATCCTTCGCGCTCGTCAGCATGAGGCCGAGGTACGCATACCGGACCCGGCCCTCCTTGATGAGCGTCTGCGCGACGCGCCGGACCTCGTTGACGGGGATCGCGAACCCGTAGGCGCCGCCCGCACCGACCTGAATCAACGTGTTGACGCCGACGACCTCACCCTCGAGGTTGACGAGCGGACCGCCCGAGTTGCCCGGGTTGATTTTGGCATCGGTCTGGATGTAGCCGCGCACGCGGTTGCCCGACATCTGCACGTGCTTGCCGGCCCGGCCCTTCCCGCTGCAGATGCCCGCCGTGACGGTCTGCTCGAGGCCGAGCGGGCTGCCGACGGCCACCACCCACTCGCCCACCTCGAGCTTGTCGGAGTCACCGAGGCGCGCGACGGCGAGGTTCGGCGGCGCCTTGTCGAGCTTGACCACGGCGACGTCGGTCTGCGCGTCCTTGCCGACGACGTGCGCCGGGTACTCCTTGCCATCGTTCATCGTGACGGTGACCTTCGTCGCGCCCTGGACGACGTGGCGGTTCGTGATGATGTCGCCGCTGCCGTCGATGATGAAGCCCGAGCCGACGCCGTGCTGGGGACCGGGGCTCGGCAGGTCGTCGCCCGGGCCGAACTCGAAGAAATGTCGGAACATCGGCGGGACGTCGTCCGGCGCGGGCCGTCCGCCGCGGGGCCCGTCGGCGCGCGGCGCGCCCACCTCGACCTCGATGCGCACGACCGAGGGACCGAGCGCCTTCGCCACCGACGAGAACGCGTGCGACAGCGCCTTGGCCTCGCTCGGAACCTCCGTCTTGGGCGTCACCGCTGCGGTCGCCGCCTCCGCGGGCGCGACGAGCGCTGGACCATGCGCGCCGTGCCAGTAGATGCCGGCGCCGAAGAGGCCGGCGCCGAGGAGCGCGATCTTGGAGAAGGAGGCGAGGCGGCTCTGCAACGTTCGCTGTGGCATGGGTTTTCCTTGTACCCGCTTGGATGAAGTGTCAAGCGCCGCGGGATGCCCGGCGCCGGCTGCGTCTGGTGGGATCGAATACGTCGAACTGGATAACCTGCCCGGCCCGGTGAAAAATTCCGTGGGCATGAGCTTGCTTCGCCGACTGCCCGAGGCTCCCGTGACCGCGGCCCTCGTCGTGGCCAACGTCGTCGTCTTCGGCGTCATGGTCGCCGCCTCGGGCCATTTCCCGCTCGGCCACGGCTTCGAGGAGGGGGTTCTCCTCCGGGCCGGCGCGACGGAGGCCGAGCCGAGCTGGCGCTGGGTCACGGCGGCCTTCGTGCACGTCAACACGCTCCACATCTTCATGAACATGTGGGTGCTCGCGCAGATCGGGGTGCTCGCCGAGCGGGCGATTGGCCGCGGGCTCTTCCTCGCCACCTACGTCCTCACGGGCGCCGCCGGAAACGCGGTGGGCACGGTCCTCGCCGTCGCCCATCACCAGCAGCGGACATCCGCGGGAGCGTCGGGCGCGATCATGGGCCTGTTCGGCGTCGCGGCGATGTTCGCCTGGCTCACGGGCCAGCGGGAGATCGCGCGCTTGCTCGCGAAGAACGTCCTCTTCGTGCTCGTCATCGGCTTCTCCCTCACGGCGGGGGGCGCGCTCGCGGTCGACAACGCCGCGCACGTGGGCGGCCTCGTCACGGGCGCCCTCGTCGGGCTCGGCCGGGCGCGGTGGCCTCGGCCCGTCTCGCGGCGGACGGACGCCCTGCTCATCATCGGCTCGATCGCCGTCGTGGCCGCCGCGTTCGTGGCGCTCTGGGTCCCGGCCCTCTGAGCGCCGCGGCCGCGCGTGGGACCGTGTCGGCCCTTGTCCCACGTCCGTCTCCAGATTTTGACGGCGGCGCTGGCCGCACATACGGTGGACTTGCCGTCGGTATACGCTTGCCGTGTCTGTCGGCCTGAAAGGACGCTCATGCCTGCTTCACCCGTGCGGTCTGGATTGACGATTGGCCTCCTGGGTCTCCTGACCACAATGGGCGCCGGGTGCGGAGGCGTCACGGCCGCCGCAGACGGCGGCAACGACGCGCCCGCCGTGACGACGGAGGAGGCGTGCAACAAGGTCGCGAAGGCGCTCTGTGACGCCCTCAACGGCTGCGCGCCGTTCTACGTTTCGGAGCAGTACGGAGACGAGCCCACGTGCATCACCCGCGCGGCCCTCTCCTGCATGACCGATCAGAGCACGGGCGGGATCACGCGGACGCCGGCGGACCTCGTCGCGTGCGCCCAGGCGGCCACCGGCATCGACTGCACGGACGCGCTGGCCGGCAACTATCCCGCGGCCTGCGATCCCAAGCCGGGCACGATCATCAACGGGATGGCCTGCGGGTCGAACTTGCAGTGCCAGAGCACCTACTGCAACAAGACGGGCATGTGCGGCGTGTGCGGCCCGCGTCAGGACGCAGGCAAGGCCTGCACCACGAACGATGGGTGTCTCAAGGGCCTGGTGTGCGCGAGCAGCGTCTGCGTGAAGCCCGCCGGGCCGAGCGAGGCGTGCAACCTGCCGGGCCAGCCTTGCCGCACCGATCTCGCGTGCAGCTCCTCGACGGCGCCCGGCACGTGCGTGGCAAAGGTGGGCGTCGGCGGCGCCTGCGCCGACAACGGCGACCTGTGCGACTTCACGAAGGGCTCGATCTGCAACACGCTCGCGACGCCGAAGGTCTGCATCGCGATCAACGTCGCGAAGCCGGGTGACAGCTGCAGCCTCGCCAGCAAGACGGGCTGCGTGGGCGGCATCGATCCCTGCTCGAGTATCCTCCTCGGCGGCGTCTGCGCGAATCCGGCGGAGGACGGCGCGGCTTGCGGTGACAACGCCGTCTGCATCCCTCCCGCGACGTGCGTCGACAAGGTCTGCCGCTTGCCGAGCGCGCCCAACTGCATGTGACGGCGCGCGCGCCGTCTCAGCTCGCCAGGTAAGAGTCGTAGCTCTGCGGCCGCGTGCGCTCGCGCAGCCTCCCGAGGGCGCGCGCGATGGCGCGCGGCTGCGAGGCGCGGCGGAGATCGGCCGGGTGCACGGCGAGCCTCGTGTCGCGCGCCGGGAGCCGCGCCTGAAGGCCGGCGTAGACCGCGGTCGCGTAGGTCTCGACGGCGTTGAGCGAGCCCCAGCCGATGACCCGCGGCGCGCGCAGGCGGCCGGCGTGAACGATGCCCGCGAACGTCTCGTAAAAGACGAACCCGGCGCGCTCGACCACGTCGCGGGCGGCCGGCGACAAGAGCCAAGCGGGCGGGACGAACGCGCGCGTCGCCACGTCGAGGCCCGCGCGGCGCAGGATGTCGGCGCCCTCGTCGAGGGCTCGCGCAGCCTCGGCGGCCGTCGCGCGCAAGAGCTCGCCTTGCCCTCGCGCGAAGACGTGCCCGCGCAGGAAGCCCGCCGGTGTCCAGGCCCGCCCGGGCATCCTGTGCGTGAGGCCATGCATGACGAGCGTCGCGCCGGCGTCGGCGAGCCCGCGCAGGAACCGCACCGTCGCGGCGTCCTCATCGAGCGGCGCCCGCCCCTCGTGCCGCGGGATGGCCAGGACGGTGAGCGACGGCGCCGTCAGCCCCGACGCGGCCAGCAGGTCCAGCGCGCGCTCGGAGTCGGCGAGCGTCAGCGGCGAGACGTCGTGCAGCGAGACGAGCAAGGCGGGACGCCCGGACGGCGCGGGCGCCGGCGGGCTCGCCGCCGCCGTCACGTCTGCTGCGTGAGCGACTTCCAGATTCGCGAGAACGACGCCTCGTTCCAGCGTTCGATCATCGCCTGCCGGCCGCCGGCCGCGAGGCGCGCCGCGCGCAGCGGATCGTCGAGGATCTTGCCGAGCGCGTCCGCGAGCCCGGACGCGCCGAAGCTGTAGCACTCGGCGGACAGGCCGTGCGTGACGAACTCGGCGATGCAGGCGTCGTCCGGCACGAGCACGGGCAGGCCGCTCGCCATCGCCTCCATGTTGACGAGGCCGAGGGTGTCGACCCGGCTCGCGAAGACGAAGACGCGCGCCGAGGCGTAGAGCTTCTTGAGCGTGTCACCCGCCTGGAGGCCCGCGAAGCGCACGAAGGACTTGCCGCGACAGCGCTCCTCGAGGCACGCGCGCTCTGGCCCGTCGCCCACGACGAGCAGCACGGGCGCCGGGTCACGGTCCTGCAAGCGCTCGACGGCGTCGATGATGATGGGGAGGTTCTTCTCCTCCGAGATGCGGCCCACGCTGAGGACGACGGGGCGGTCGCCCACGTCGAGGTCGAGCACCTCGAAGACGCCCGGCGAGCGGTGGGCCGGCGAGAAGTCGTCCGGATCGACGGCGACCGGCATGACCGAGATCTTCTCGGCGGCCACGCCCATCTCGACCAGCGCGTCCCGCGAGCCGGTCGAGAAGGCGAACACCCGATCGACTCGAGCGTAGAACCAGGCGAGGTAGCGGCGCGCGGCGTGCTCCATCATGGCGTTGCCGCCGAGGGGCTGGACCATGGCGGGCACCTCGGTGTGGTAGCTCGCCGTCACGGGCAGACGCAGCACCTTCGCGACGAGGAGGCCGACGAGGCCCATGGGTCCGGGCGTCGCGAGCTCGACGTGCGAGACGTCCGATCTCCACGTCCACTGCAGCGTCTCGACGAGCGACGGCACGTGGAAGGTGATGCCCGCGTAGAGCGGCAGCGGGAACGACGTCACGGCCGGGACGGGGTGGAAGCCCATCCGGTCCTCGACGTGGGCGGGCAACTCCCCGCAGTAGGGCACGAGCACCTCGCGCCCCTCGGCGCGCGCTCGACCGAGGAAGCGCTTGCACCACGTCGAGACGCCGTCGACCTGCGTGAGCGAGTCGGTGAAGACCCCGAGGCGCTCGCGGCGCGGCGGGAGCTCGAAGGCCGTCCACTGCTTCCAGATGCGCCGCACCGCCTGCTCCTGCTTGCCGAAGTGATCGGCCGCGAAGAACACGGGCGCCGCCGTGACGAGGCCGCCCGCGAGATCGCGGACCGCCCCGAAGATGCGGTAGAGGTCGAAGTCCTGGGCGCCCGCGAGCAGGTCGCCGAGCGCGCGCTCGATCACCTTGTCGGCGAGGCGGCCCACGGCCCCGATGATGCGCGCGTCGTCCTCTTCCGTCGGGAAGGACGGGACCTCGAGGAGATCGAAGCCCTTGCCAGGGGGAACGGCGGCCCGGGCGGCGCCCGCGCAGAGGCTGGCGACGAAGCCCTGCGCCGTGCCGCCGTCGGTCGCGCACGGGGCCGCCTCCGCGTGGACGGCCGCGCTCTTGCCGTTCGCGGACGACGGCTTCTCGGGATCGCGCCCCGCGATGACGTCGATCATGTCGACGAACGGGTTGCGGTAGCCGTTCTCGTCCTGACGCTGCTTCAGGTGGTGGTAGGTCGTGTGCTTGACCGAGATCGCCATCGCGTCGATGTGTGCCTGGTGGCCCACGAGGCGGCCCTCGCCGGCCATGATCTGCTGCACGAACGCGCGCGGCGGGACGATCCCCGCAACCTCGGTGTAGACGGTGCCGCTGCGCCTCCGCACGTGGTCGTCGGAGCCGGCCGTGAGCGCCTTCTTGTGGGGCGTGCGACCGTGTGCGGCGAAGCCGTGCTTCGCCGAGAGCGCCGCGATGACGTCCGGCGTCAGCCGCTCGAGGAGCACGGCCAGGTCGGGCTCGATGCGCCGATCGGTCAGGCCGTTGATGCCCTCGAGGGCCGGGAACAGGAGCAGCACCTTCTCGACGATCTCCGGGTCGAGCTTCCAGTTCGGGCTCAACAGCGGGTGGGCGAGGCCGTGCGCGATGCCCGCGCCGTTCAGGTACTCGCAGAGCCTATAGATGTCTCGACGGCGCGACTGAATCTCCTCGTGCTGCGCCTCGGTGATGTGCCAGGTCAGCACGTGCATGATGCAGCCGTTCTCGGGGAAGACCGCCGTGACCTCCTCGGACAGGAAGAAGTCCGGTCGGTCGACGAGCTGCAAACCGCCCGCGATCGTGTCATGGTCGGTCAGGGTCACGAGGGTCATCCCCCGCGCCTTGCAGAGCTCGTACTGCTGGATGGGCTCCGCGTAGCTCTCCGGGCATCCGAAGAACCGCGTGTACCACTCGTCGTTTCCGATCGAGGCCGCAGAGTGTAGGTGGAGGTCGCAGCGCGTGGCGCTCATGGGGGCTTTCGGCCGGCCGGCTGGAACGGCAGCACTCTACCGGTAATCGAGGCCAAGTAAAGCATCGGCCCGACTCCACAATAACAGGGGCTGTCACCAATATATTCAAAAGGGCATCGGATTCAGAAGTCACCGCGCCGTGACGATGTCATTGCCAATGACGGCCCCCCCCATGCAGCTTGGACAGCCGGCCCTCGTGCCGGGTCATCGGCTGCATCTGCCGCCGGCCGACCCGAGAGAGGCCGCCCCGCTGCCCTTCGACCTGGTGCTCGTGGGCGCGGGTGTCAACGTCGCCGTCCGATCATTTTGGCGGCGACTGTTTGGTTGGAAGCGTCACCGCGGCCGGGCCCCGGACATCTGCGCCGCCGTCGTCGAGGATTGCTGGACGGGCGACTTCTTCGCCGGCTCGGCGGGGCACTTCAAACAGTTCTGGACCCGCGACCTCGCCATGTGCACGCCGGCGCTGTGCCGGCTGGGGCACCGCGACCGCGTCGTGCGGTCGTGGGCCTGGGGGCTCGAGCGCTTCGAGCGGGCCGGCCGCATCACGACGACCATCTTCAATGGTCGCTTTGCGCGTGACGTGTACGCGTACGGCGTCGACTCGCTCCCGATGCTCTTGTGGGGGCTGCAGCGCGCGGGCGCCCAGCACCTCGTCGAGCAGCACCGCCCGCTGCTCACGCGCGAGATCCAGCGCTTCCACGACCTCGTCTTCGATCCCCAGCTCGGCATGGCCCGCGCCGAAGGGTACTTCTCCGGCCCGCGCGACTGCATGACGGGGCGATCGACCGTCTTCGCCAACACGATGATCGCCCTTTGCGGCCGCCTCACGGAGGAGCTCGGCCTGCCGAACCCGTTCCGCAGCCAAGACGTCGTCGGCGCCATGTGGCAGCACCACTGGATGGGCGACCACTTCCGCGACTCGCTCTGCCGGGACATCCCGTCGGGGGACGCCAACGTCTGGCCGTTCTTCTTCGAGGTCGTCGCCGACAGGCAGATGCAGCGGCGCGCCCTCGCGACGCTCGACGAGCGCGGCTACACGCGCCCGCTGCCGCTGCGTTACTTCCCGACGCGCCTGCCCGAGGCGGAGCTGCCCGTGCCGCGCGCGGCGACGCCGAACTACCAGGGCGATCCGAGCTGGATGCAGCTCGGGGCCGCCTACCTCAAGGTGCTCGGGCAGGTCGACCGCCCGCTCATGGAGTGGCACCGCGCCAACGTGGCGAGGTTCATCGAGCGGGACGGCAGCTACCTCGAGGTCTACGCGACCGACGGCAAGCCCTATCAGGGCCGCGCGCTGCTCTATTCGTGCGACGAGGGCATGCTCTGGGCGGCGATGTTCCTCGATCTGTACTGAGGGGCGCGGCGGGCCTACAGCATCGGCAGCTCGTCGTCCGCGCCCGGGCGGGCAGGGAAGGCGGCGTCGATCTCCTCGAGATCAGCCGGCGAGAGCCGCAGCGTGAGGGCCTTGGCGTTCTCCTGCGCGTGCGCGACGCTCGAGGCCTTGGGGATCGTGAAGAGCGGCGCCTTGCGCACGAGGAACGCGAGAGCGACCTGACGCGGCGTCGCGCCGTGGCGCGCCCCGACGGCGGCGAGCGCCTGGGCGCTGGCGCCGCGAGGGAAGCGGCCATGCCCGAAGGGGCTGTACCCGACGACGGCGATGTTCCGCTTGGCGCAGTGGTCGACGAGCTCGCCGTCGATGTGGCGCTCCTCCAGGTGGTAGAGGACCTGGTTGCAGGCGATCCGGCCCTTCGTGAGCGCGGCCTCGGCCTCCTCGAGGTCGGCGACGTTGAAGTTGGAGACGCCGAGCGCGCGGATCTTGCCCTGCTCGACGAGGGCCTCGAGGGCGCCCATCGTCTCCTCGAGCGGGTAGCTGCCGCGCCAGTGCAGGAGGTACACGTCGAGGTAGCTCGTCCCGATGCGCCGCAGCGCCGTCTCGCAGGCGCGGATGGTGCCCTTGTAGCTCGCGTTGCTCGGCAGGACCTTGCTCACGATGAACAGATCCTCGCGCCGGAGGCCCTTGATGGCCTCGCCCACGAGGTCCTCGGCGTTGCCGTAGAGCTCGGCGGTGTCGATGTGCGTCGCGCCGGCGGCGATACCGGCCCGCAGCGCGGCCACCTCGCCGCCCCGGTTGCGCGCGTCGCCCATGAGCCACGTCCCCTGCCCCACGACGGGCACGAGATCCGGCAAGGGGCCGAAGGGGCGGCGGACCGGGTCCTGGGGGGCGCTCATGGGGGCGAACATATCAGGTCGGCCCCTTCCACCGCAGGCCGCCCAAGACTACATTTTGAGCATGGCGATCGAGAGTGTAAACCCCACGACCGGCGCGCGCGGGCCGACGTTCGAGCCGCTCACGGAGAGCGAGCTCGAGGAGAAGCTCGCCAGGGCGCACGCGGCCTTCTCGACCTGGAGCCGTACGCCCGTGTCGGCGCGCGTCGCCGTCGTCGCGCACGCCGGCGAGATCCTGGAGAAGGACGCGGCGACGCTGGGCCGGCTCGCCACCGAGGAGATGGGCAAGCTGTACGAGGCCGCGCGCCAGGAGGTGGAGAAGTGCGCGGCGGGCTGCCGGTACTACGCCGCCCACGGCGAGGCGTTCCTCAGGCCCGAGGCCGTCGCGACGGGCGGCACCGAGCGCGCCGAGGTCCGCTACGAGCCGCTCGGCGCGGTCCTCGCCGTCATGCCGTGGAACTTCCCCTTCTGGCAGGTCGTGCGCTTCGCGGCGCCCGCGCTCGTCGCGGGCAACGTCGCGCTGCTCAAGCACGCCTCGAACGTCCCGCGGTGCGCCCTGGCCCTCGAGGACGTGTTCCGGCGCGCGGGCGCGCCCGCGGGCGTGTTCCAGGCGCTGCTCGTGACCGCCGAGGAGGTGCCGGAGATCATCGCCGACGGCCGCGTCACGGCCGTGACCGTCACGGGCAGCGAGATGACGGGAAGGCGCGTGGCCGCCGTCGCGGGCGAGCACCTCAAGAAGACCGTCCTCGAGCTGGGCGGCAGCGATCCGTTCGTCGTGCTCGCCGACGCCGACGTCGAGCGCGCCGTCGCCACGGCCGTCAAGGCGCGCATCGTCAACAACGGACAGTCGTGCATCGCCGCCAAGCGCTTCGTCGTCGCCGCCGGGGCCTATGACGCGTTCGCCTCGAGCTTCGTCGCGGCGATGCGGCGGCTGCGCGTCGGCGATCCGCTCGATCCGACCACCGACGTCGGCCCGCTGGCCTCCGCGGCGCTCCTCGAGACGCTCTCCGATCAGGTCAAGCGCTCGGTCCAGGCGGGCGCCAAGGTGCTGCTCGGCGGCCACCGCCTCGAGCGCGCCGGGAACTTCTACCCTCCGACGGTGCTCGCCGACGTTCCCCGCGGCGCGCCGGCGTTCGCCGAGGAGCTGTTCGGCCCCGTGGCCGTGCTGCTGCGCGCGCGCGACGCGGCCGAGGCGCTCGCCTTGGCCAACGCCACGCCCTACGGCCTGGGCGCGAGCGTGTGGACGCGCGATCGGGCGCTCGCCGAGCGCTTCGCGCGCGAGCTCGACGTGGGGTCGGTCTTCGTGAACGAGATGGTCGTCTCCGATCCGCGGTTCCCGTTCGGCGGCGTCAAGGGCTCGGGCTACGGCCGGGAGCTCGGCTCGTGGGGCCTGCGCGAGTTCGTCAACGTCAAGACGGTGCGGGTTCAGGGCTTCGACTGACCTCGGCCGCCCGCCCGTCGGCCTCGCCCTCGATGCGGTCGAGGCGCCGCAGCTCGGGCACGAGCCAGCCGACCGCGGCGGTGACGCCGATCGTGATCGAGCCGCCCAGGATCACGGAGGGGATGGTCCCGAGGAGCTTCGCGGCGACGCCGGACTCGAACGCCCCGATCTCGTTCGACGAGCCGATGAAGATCTGGTTGACGGCCGACACGCGCCCGAGCATCGAGGGCGGAACCAGCACCTGCACCATCGTGCTCCGGAAGTTGATGGAGAGCATGTCCGCCGCGCCCCCGAGCGCGAGCAGGGAGACCGAGAGCGCGAGCGAGCGCGACAGCGCGAACCCGACGATCGTCACCCCGAACACGATGACGGCGCCGAGGAACGTGGGGCCGGCCCGCCGGTGGGGCGGGCGCAGCGCGAGCACGACGGACATGAGGACCGCGCCGATGGCGGGCGCGCCGCGCAGGAGGCCAAGACCTCGGGGGCCGCTCCCGAGGACGTCCTCGGCGAAGATCGGCAAGAGCGCCGTCGCGCCGCCGAACAGCACGGCCAGCAGATCGAGCGTCATGGCGCCGAGGAAGAGGCGGCGCGCGAGGAGGAACACCAGCCCCTCGCGCACGCTGGCGAGCAGGTTGGCGTTCGGCGCGCGGACCCGCGCGACGATGACGCGCACGTTCGCGACGGCGACGAAGGCCGCGGCCATGAGCGCCGCCGCGACCCCGTACGACGCGGTCGCTCCGACGGAGACGTAGAGCACGCCCCCCACGGCCGGGCCCGTGACGGCCGCGACCTGCCAGATGCCCGTGCGCCACGCGACCGAGCTCGCGAAGAGCGGGCGCGGGACGACCTCGGCGGCGAGCGCGTTGCGAGACGGTAAGAGGAAGCTGCGCGCGGCGCCGCAGACCACGATGACGCCGTAGACGGCGAACCGCGCCGCGCTCGAGCGCTCCGGCGCGCGGCCCGCGACCACGCTCAGCGCGGACAGCCCGAGCGCGCACCCGAACAGGACGACGAGCGCCGCGAGCGCGACGCGGCGGCGATCGCGCACGTCGGCGACGTGCCCCGCGGGCAGCGCGAGGCTCACGAAGGGCAGCGCCTCGGCGAGGCCCACGATGCCCAGCGCGAGCGGGTCGTGCGTCAGAGCGTACATCTGCCAGGCCACGACGACGCCCTGGATCTGGGCGCCCATCGCCATCGTCAGGATGCTGACCAGGAACCAGCGAAAGCCCGGCAACCGGAGGGGCGCGTAGGGATCGTGCGGGGCGGGGACGGAAACCGCGGGAACCTGGGACATCCGACGCTAGATTACGGTACAAATGGCCCCCAACATGAGGCGCGCGTGAGGCTGGGAAAGAATTTCCGACTGCCGCTCGACGTTCGGCCCAAGGCGTATCGGGCTGACGTCTCGGTCGACATGGCCGCGAACACCTTCGAAGGCGGGATCTCGATCGAGCTCAGCCTCGAGCGCCCGGTGACGGAGATCCACCTCCACGCCGTCGGCCTCGAGGTCCTGGGCGCCCACGTGCATTTGATAGGGCGGTCGATCGACGCGACCACCAGCGTCGACGCCGAGAGCGAGACGGTCACGCTGGCCTTCGCGCAGCCCGTGCCCGTCGACCACTCGGCGACGCTCGAGCTCGGCTACCGGGGCGCCTTCAGCCCGGGCCTTCGCGGGCTCTATCGCGCCGGGGGCCTGGCCGTCACTCAGTTCGAGGCGGCCGACGCGCGCCGGCTCTTCCCCTGCTTCGACGAGCCGGCCTTCAAGGCGACCTGGGAGCTCGCGCTCTCGGGCGTCCCCGCGGGCGCCGTCGCGCTCTCGAACAGCGTCGTCGTCAGCGACGTGCCCGACGGCGAGGGCACGCGCCGCGTGACCTTCGCCCGGACGCCCGTGCTCTCGTCGTACCTCGTCGCCACGGTGGTGGGCGAGATCGTCGCGAGCGAGCCGGTCACGGCCCGCTCGGTGCCCATCCGCACCTGGAGCGTCCCCGCGAAGCGCCACCTCACGGCCTTCGCGCAGCGCACCGCCGCGGCCGTGCTGCCGCTGCTCGAGGACTACTTCGGCCTGCCCTACCCGTTCGGCAAGCTCGACCAGGTCGGTGTCCCCGACTTCGAGGCGGGCGCCATGGAGAACGCGGGGTGCATCACCTTCCGCGAGGTGGCGCTCCTGCTCGACGAGGCGACGGCGCCGCTGGCCGTGCAGAAGCGGGTCGCCGAGGTCATCACCCACGAGCTCGCCCACCAGTGGTTCGGCAACCTCGTCACGATGGTCTGGTGGGATGACCTGTGGCTCAACGAGGCCTTCGCGACCTGGATGGCCTACAAGATCGTCGACGCCTGGCGCCCCGAGTGGCGCATCTGGATGGACTTCGAGGGCGGCAAGGGGTCGGCGATGCTGCTCGACTCGCTGCAGGCGGCGCACCCCATCCGCGCCGAGATCGCCAACGCCGAGGAGGCGGGCGAGTCCTTCGACGCCATCACGTACGAGAAGGGCGGCGCCGTGCTGCGCATGATCGAGGGGTTCCTCGGCGAGGACAAGTTCCGGGACGGCATCCGCCTCTACATGCGCCGCCACCGCGAGGCCAACGCCACGGCCGACGATCTGTGGGGCGCGCTCGCCGAGGCGTCGGGCCAGCCCATCGTCGCGCTCGCGAACGGGTGGATCCGCAAGGTCGGCTACCCGGTCGTCTCGCTGTCGCTCGACGCCTCCGGGCGCGTGTCGCTCGCCCAGCGGCGCTTCTTCGCCGACCCGGACGCGCGCGAGACGGGCGAGCCGACGACCTGGCTCGTCCCCATGGTGCTGCGCTTCCGTGACGCCCGGGGCACGCAGGAGCAGCGCGTGCTGCTCGACGAGCGGGAGAAGACCGTGACGCTCGCGGCCGTCGGGCCCGTGAGCTGGTGCCTGGGCAACGCCGAGGCGCGCGGCTTCTTTCGCACGGCCTACGACGCGCCCACCCTCGCGAGGCTCCTGCCCGAGCTTCCGGCGCTGCGGCCCGCCGAGCGGATGACCCTGGTCTCGGACCAGTGGGCCCTCGTGCGCGCCGGCGTCGTGCCCATCGCCGCGTTCCTCGACCTCGTCGCGTCGCTCGGGAACGAGGAGGACCACGTCGTCCTCGACGACCTCGTGGGCCGCCTGGCGACGATCGAGCACCGGCACCTCGACGAGGGCGAGCGCGGGCGCTTCGAGGCGTTCGTGCGACAGCTCCTCGGCCCCCGCGCCGCGAAGCTCGGCTGGGGCGGGCCCCGCGAGGACGACGAGACGCGCCTGCGGCGCGCCGCCCTGCTGCGCGCGATGGTGCTCCTCGCGCGCGACCCGGCGGCCGTCGGCGAGGCCGTGCGGCGCCTGCCGCCGCGCGACGGCGCGCCGGGCGTCGATCCGAACCTGCTCGACGTGGTCGTCACGGCGACGGCGCGCACGGCCGACGGCGCGACGTTCGAGGAGCTGCGGCGGCGCGCGCGCGAGGAGGCCGACCCGGCCGCCAAGCGGCGCTACCTGCACGCCCTCGCGCGCGTCGAGGACCCCGCGCTGTCGACCCGCGCCGTCGAGCTCGCGCTCGCCGCCGACGTGCCGATGCAGGACTTCACGTCCTACCTGTCCGTCCTCCTGTCGAACCGCGCGACGCGCGAGGAGGCCTGGCGCCTGGTCAAGACACGCTTTCACGAGGTGCGCGCCAAGGCCGACTCACCCATGCTGCTGCGGCGGCTCGTCGAGGCGCTCGCGGCGCTCCCCGAGCGGCGTCACCTCGAGGAGATCACGGCATTCCTCGAGAGCCACCCCCTGGAGGGAGCGAAGCAGGCCACCGCGCAGACGCTCGAGCGCCTGCGCATGGACGTCGCCCTGCGCGAGCGCCTCCTGCCCGCGGTGGCCACGTGGCTCCGAGCGCGACGGCCCTAGAGCCCGTGTCGAGGCGGCCGTGCTGCCGCGCCCGGCGCGCGCGTGCGGCTACGGCACCGTGAGCGTCGTCGTCGTCGTGACGGCGCCTCGCTGGGCCTGAATCGTCGTCGAGCCCGAGCCGAACGCCGTGGCCTCGCCGCGCGAGCCGTCGGCGTTGCTGACGTCGGCCACCGAGAGGTTGGTCGACGTCCACGTCACGAAGGTCGTGACGTCGAGGCTCGAGCCGTCGTCGAAGGTCCCCGTCGCCGTGAAGGGCTGCTGCGCCCCCACCATGATGGTGGGGTTCGGGGGCGCGATCGTCAGCGACTTGAGCGCCGCCCCCGAGACGGTCAGCGCCGTCGTGCCCGAGACCCCCGTGTACTGCGCGGTGATCGTCGCGCTGCCGCCCACCACCCCCGTCACGAGGCCCTTCGTCGCGAGCGCGTCGCTCACGGCGGCCGTGCCCGGGTCGGTCGACGTCCACGTCGCGAGCGAGGTGATGTCACGGTTCGAGCCGTCGGAGTAGATCGCCGTCGCCGACAGCTGCCGATCGAAGCCGGCGGGGACGCTCGGGTTGAAAGGGGTCACCTGGATCTGCGTGATCGTGGCGTCCGTCACCGTGAGCGTGGTCGTCCCCGTGACGTTCATGAACGTCGCCGAGATCTTGGTCGTGCCCTTCGCGAGGCTCGTGGCGAGCCCGCGCGACCCGGCGGCGTTGCTCACCTGGGCGACGTTCATGTCCGACGACAACCACGTCGACATGCCCGTGACGGCGATGTTCGTCCCGTCCGAGTAGATCGCCGTCGCGACGAACTGGAGCGACGTCCCCGTCGAGATCGTCGGCGTGAAGGGCGTCACCTGGACCATCGTGAGCATGGCGGGCGACACCGTGACGAGCACCGTGCCCGAGACGCCCATGTACGTCGCCGTGATGTTGGCCGTGCCCCCGCCGATCCCGGTGACCTGACCGCGCGTCGCGCCCGCCGTGCTCACGGCGGCGACGCCCGGCGCGTCGGACGTCCAGGTGGCGAGGCCCGTGACGGCGGTCGACGTGCCGTCGGAGCGGATGGCCTGC
This sequence comes from Polyangia bacterium, assembly GCA_035546175.1. Classification (GTDB taxonomy): domain Bacteria; phylum Myxococcota_A; class Polyangia; order Fen-1088; family Fen-1088; genus DASZFV01. The sequence continues at coordinate 2,483 of DASZWW010000037.1, read as the reverse complement.
GCCGTGAACTGGCGGCGCGAGCCGACGGGGAGGGTCAGGCCGACCGGGCTCACGGAGATCGAGACGATGACGGCGTCGGTCACCGTCACGGCCGTCGAGTCGGTGAAGCCCATGTACGTGGCCGTGATGAGCGCGCTGCCGGCCGCCACGGCGGTCGCGCGTCCCCGGGCGCCGCGGTTGCCCGTCGTGATGCCGACGACGGCCGGCGTGTCGGAGGTGAAGGTCGACATCGCCGTCACGTTGCGCGTGGTCCCGTCCGACATGATGGCGGTGACGTTGAACTGCGTCGTCGTGCCCACGGGCATCGTCGGCGCGATGGGCGTCAGCTGGATCGACGTCGGCACGGCGTCGGTCACCGTGAGCGTCGTCGAGGCGTCGAGGCCCATGTACGTCACGTCGATCGTCGTCATGCCGGCGGCCACGGGCGTGGCGCGGCCCGTCCGCCCGATCGTCGCGGCCATGGTGTTCGACGACGTCCAGGTCGCCATGCCCGTCACGTTGCGGGTCGTGCCGTTGTTGAGCACGAGCGTCGCCGTGAACTGGACGGCCGTGCCGAGCGGCGTCGTCGAGGCGATGGGAGAGATGGACAGCGTGCTCGCCGTCGCTCCCGTCACGGTGAGCGTCGTCTGCCCCGTGACCATGGCGAGCGTCGCCGCCACGGTCGTCATGCCCGCGGCGCGCGCGAGCAGCTGCCCGGCGGCGCCCGTGACGTTGCTGATGGTCGCCACCGTCGTGTCGCCCGTCGTCCACGTCACCTGCGACGTGATGTCGAGCTTGCTGCCGTCGGAGTACGTGCCCAGGGCCGTGTAGCTCGAGCGCAGCCCCGCCGTGAGCGTCGCGTTCGCGGGCGCGACCGTGATCGTCTGGAGCGTCGCCGCGAGCACGCCGACGGTCGCGTTGGCGACCACGCCGTCCAGCGTCGCCGTGACGTTCACCATGCCGGGCGCGACGCCGGTGACCGTCCCCGCCGGGCCGGGCGCGTTCGCGATCGTCGCGACGCCGTTGTCGCTGCTCGCCCAGGCGACCTGGCTCGTGACGTCCCGGACGGTGCCGTCCGAGTACCCGCCCTGCGCCGTGAGCATGACCGTCCCACCCACCGGCACGGCCGTCGAGGCGGGCGAGATCGCGATCTTGAGCAGGGTGGCCGGCGAGACGACGATCTTCGCGGCCCCCGAGACGCCGCCCGCGGCCGCCGACACGGCCGCGCTCCCCACGGCGAGCGCCGTCACGACGCCCGCGCTCCCCGCGGCGTTCGACACCGACACGACGCCCCCGGGGGTCGCGCTCCAGGTCACGCTGTTGGTGACATCGAGCGTCGAACCGTCGGAGAACGTGCCCGTGGCGGTCAGGGAGACGGTGCCGTTCGGCGCGAGCGTCGCCGTCGCGGGCGCGACGACGATGCTCTTGAGGACGGCGGGAGTCACCGTCACCGTGCTCGACGCCGTGAGCGTGCCGGTCGTCGCCGTCACGACGGACGTGCCCACCGACTTGCTGACCGCGTGGCCGCCACCGTCGATCGGCAGGACCGTGGGCGACGAGCTCGACCACATGACCTGGTTCGTCAGATCGACCCTCGTCCCATCGGTGTAAAGACCGGTGGCCGTGAAGTCGACCTCGATCGCCACGCCGACGCTCGGATCGACCGGATCGATCTGCAGCGTCTGCAACGTCGCCCCCGTGACGACGACGGTCGCCTGGCCCGACTGCCCCCCGAAGGCCGCGGTGACCGTCGTCTTGCCGGCGGCCTTGCCCGTGGCGACGCCGGTCCCGGCGATCGACGCGACGTTGGCGTCGACCACCGACCACAGGGCCGACGCGGTGACGTCCGACTGCGTGCCGTCGGACAGCGTCGCCGTCGCCTTGAAGCCGATCGTCGTGCCCACGCCCGTCGTCCCCAGGGGGGGCAGCACGGCCACGCCGACGACCGTCGCGGGCGTGACGATGACGATCATCGTGGCCGAGAGCGCGCCGACCGTCGCGATGACCGTCGTCGAGCCCGCGTGCTGCGCGACCACGTGGCCGTCCGCGCCAACCGTGGCGGCGCCCGTGGCGTCGGCGCTGCCGATCTTCGCCATCGTGGTGACGTCGGCCGTCGTGCCGTCCGAGTACGTCCCGGTGACGCGGACGTTGACGCTGCCGCCGATCGGCAGGGTCGCGGCGGGCGGATCGAGGGCGATCGACACGAGCGAGATCGCGTTCATGACGACGACCGTCGCCTGCGCGGACAGCCCCGCGTACTTGGCCGTGATGTGCGCCGTCCCGGCGAAGTTGGATCGGACGACGCCCGGCGACTGCACGATGGCGACCATCGAGTCCGTGGTCCAGGTCGCGGCGGCGGTCACGTCGGCGCTCGTGCCGTCGGCGAACGTCACGATCGCCTGGAGCTGCCCGATGGTGTTGACGGCCAGGTCGACGAGCGGCGGCGCCACGGTGAGCGACACGGGCACCTTGCCCGGCGGCAGGTCGGTGCCCCCGTCGGCGCT
>DASZWW010000036.1:0-8060 GCA_035546175.1 Polyangia bacterium | reverse complement strand
TCTTCCATGGAATCTTCGTCGTCGCCCTCGAGCACGCCCGTCTCGGCCAGCGCCGCCGCGCGGGCGGCCGCCGACAGACCACGGACGTTGGGCTCGTCTGCTCCCTCGAGATCGTTGTCGCCGCCTTCGCCGTCCGACGCGCCCGAGGCCGCCTCGGAGGTGCCGTTCGACGGGGCCGCCTCGTCGCGCCCGCGCCCACGCCCGCCGCGCCGGCGGCGGCGCCGCCCGCGCCCGCTGCCCTCCTCGCCGTCTCGCGCCGGGCGCTCGGCGCGCTCCGGCTTCTCGCTCGCCTTCTGCTCGGGCTCGGGCTCCTCGGGCGGCAGCTCGGGGTAGCGCAGCAGGCCGAAGATGCCCGGCTTGACGCGCACGAAGGGATTGCCCGGCGCCTTCTTCACGGCGGCGGTGAGCTGCGTCTGCATCGTGACCTCGGGCGTGCGCCCGACGAACGTCAGCAGCTTCTTGTTCATGGCCCGCTCGGTCAGGTCCTTGAAATGAAGGGGCTTGCCTTCACGGCTCAGGATCTTGAGCGCGGCCTCGAGGAACGTCATGGCGCCCTCCTTTACCACAAAACCCGGCGCTGGTCGTCGCGAGTGCTTTCGAGCCGTCCGCGGCGTTCATTTTTTTGACCCCGCCCCGCGCGGAGGTTACCGGTGAGAGATGACGGGACATCGCAAGATCGGCGTTCTCCTCGGCGGCCTCTCGGCGGAGCGGGACGTCTCGATCCGCTCCGGCGAAGCCATCCTGACGGCGCTCGCCGACCGCGGCCACGACGCCGTCCCCATCTTCGTGGACCGCGACCTCGACCTCCTCCTGCGGCAGACGCGCATCGACGTCGCCTTCCTGGCCCTGCACGGGCGGTACGGCGAGGACGGCTGCGTGCAAGGCCTGCTCGAGGTGCTCGGCATCCCCTACACCGGCTCGGGCGTGCTCGCCTCGGGCCTGGCCATGAACAAGGGCAAGGCCAAGGAGATCTTCCGCCTCCACAACCTGCCGACGGCGCCCGGCTACGTCGTCCAGGCGGACTCGGGGGAGGACGTCATCGAGAGCCACGGGTCCTTCGGGTATCCGGTGGTCGTCAAGCCCGCCGGCGAGGGCTCGTCGCTCGGCATCAAGGTCGCGCGCGACGAGCTCGAGCTCGAGGCGGCCGTCGAGGAGGCCCTACGCTTCGACGACGACGTCATCGTCGAGCGGTACATCGAGGGCAAGGAGATCTCGGTGGGCGTGCTCGACGGCAAGGCCCTCGGCGCCGTCGAGGTCGCGCCCAAGCGGGGCTTCTACGACTTCCACAGCAAGTACACGGCGGGCCGCACCGACTACCACCTGCCCGCGCGCCTGTCGCCCGAGCGCTACCGCTCGGCGCTGCGGCTCGCCACGCTGGCGCACGACGCGCTCGGCTGCGAGGGCGCGACGCGCGTCGACCTCATCGTCAGCGAGCGCGGCAACGAGGTCGTCCTCGAGGTGAACACGCTGCCGGGCATGACGCCCGCCAGCCTGCTGCCGCGCATCGCGCGGGGCGCGGGCCTGTCGTTCGAGGACCTCGTCGAGGAGATGCTGCGCGGGGCGCGCCTGCGCGCCCACGGCCACCGCCGCGACCGCAGGGCCGTCCTCGCCGGACCGCAGGGTCCCGAGCGTCGGGTGGGCTTCCTTTCGGAGGCACACTAGGAAACGCCGGGAAACCCGCGTCATTGGCGGAGATTGGCTCCGCTCGGGTAGACTGCTCCGATGGCGCGCCGCGCCCGCAAGGCCATCCCCGTCAAGCCGCCGGTCGCCGATCCGGCGAACGCCAAGCTCTTCATCAACCGCGAGCTGTCCTGGCTCGAGTTCAACAGCCGCGTGCTCGACGAGGCGCGCGATCCGTCGGTGCCGCTCCTCGAGCGCCTCAAGTTCCTCTCGATCGTCGCCTCCAACCTCGACGAGTTCTTCATGATCCGCGTCGCGGGCTTGAAGCAGCAGCTCTCCGGCAACGTCGCCGAGACGGCCGCCGACGGCCTGACGCCCGCCGAGCAGCTCGCCGCCATCAGCGCGCGCGCGCACGCCATGGTGGCCGAGCAGTACCGGGTGTGGCGCGAGGAGGTCAACCCGGGGCTCGAGCGCGCGGGCGTGCGGGTGGCGCGCGGCAGCCAGCTCTCGCCCGAGCGGAAGGCCCAGCTCCTCGGCTACTTCTCGCGCGAGGTCTGGCCCGTGCTCACGCCCCTGGCCGTCGACCCCGGGCACCCCTTCCCCATGCTGGCGAACCGCAGCCTCAACCTGGCCATCCTCCTCCACCGCGAGAAGGAGAAGGTCACGAAGCGCGAGACGGTGCTGGCCGTCGTGCAGGTCCCCTCGGTGCTCAAGCGCGTCAGCGAGCTCGCCCCCACGGGCCCCGAGGCGGCGCGCTTCTCGTTCGTGCTCCTCGAGGACCTCATCGCCATGCACGCGGGCGATCTCTTCCCCGGCTTCCGCGTCGTGGGGTGCAGCGCCTTCCGGGTGACGCGCAACTCGGACCTCAGCATCGACGAGGACGAGGCCGACGACCTGCTCAAGACCATCCAGAAGGAGCTGCGCCGGCGCGAGCGCGGCAACGCCGTGCGCCTGGAGATCGCGCACGACACGCCCGCCGAGATCGTGACCTTCCTGCGCTCGGTGCTGCGCCTCGAGGAGGACGACGTCTACCGCGTCGACGGGCCGCTCCACCTCGCCGACCTCGGCCCCATCGCTCAGATCGCGGGCGCCGAGCTGCGCGAGCTGCGCGACGAGCCGTTCTCGCCGCAGATCGTGCCGCCGCTGCAGGAGTACGACGACATCTTCCGCGTCATCGCCCAGCGCGACATCCTGCTGCAGCACCCGTACGAGTCGTTCGAGGACGTCGTGGAGTTCATCGAGGAGGCGGCGCGCGACCCCAAGGTCCTGGCCATCAAGCAGACGCTCTACCGCACGAGCGCGGACTCACCCATCGTGCGCGCGCTCATCCGCGCCGCCGAGAACGGCAAGCAGGTCACGGCGGTCGTCGAGCTCAAGGCCCGCTTCGACGAGGCGCCCAACATCCAGTGGGCGCGCGCCCTCGAGGACGCGGGCGTGCACGTCGTGTACGGCCTCATGGGGCTCAAGACCCACTGCAAGGTCTCGCTCGTCGTGCGGCGCGAGGCCGACCGGATCAAGCGCTACGTCCACCTCTCGACGGGCAACTACAACCCGGCCACGGCGCGCATCTACGGCGACCTCTCCTACTTCTCGGCGCGCGACGGCTACGCCGACGACGCGGGCGCGCTCTTCAACCTGCTCACCGGCTACTCGTCGCCGCCGTCGTGGAAGCGCTTCCACGTCGCGCCCCTCGGGCTCCAGGAGCGGATCGTCTCGCTCATCGACCGCGAGACCGCCCTCGGGCCCAAGGGCCGCATCGTCGCCAAGATGAACTCCCTGGTCGACGCCACGGTCATCAAGGCCCTCTACCGCGCCTCCCAGGCGGGCGTGCAGGTCGATCTCGTCGTGCGCGGCATCTGCTGCCTGCGCCCCGGCGTGCCGGGCACGAGCGACAACATCCGCGTGATCTCCGTGGTCGACCGCTTCCTCGAGCACGCGCGCATCTTCTATTTCGACAACGGCGGCAAGCGCGAGGTGTACCTGTCGTCCGCCGACTGGATGCCGCGCAACTTCCAGCGCCGCGTCGAGGTCATGTTCCCCGTCGACGACGAGGAGCTGCGCGATCGCGTCGTCGACGAGATCCTCGCCATCACGCTGTCCGACAACGTTAAAGCTCGGCGGCTTCTCGCCGATGGGACTTACGTACGGGTGCGGCCCGAGGGCGAAGCTCCGCCCGTGCGCAGCCAGTACCGCTTCATGGAGCTCGCCCGCGAGAAGGCGCAGGCGGGGCCGGGCATTCCGGGCGCGGGCGGCGGACCCTACCAGGTGCGCACGACGCCGCCGGCGCGCGGTCTGCCCGCGGGGAGCGGCCAGGCGGCCGTACCGGTGGCCGTCGCCTCGCCGCATTCCTGAAACGGCGCGCCGCGGCCGAATCCAGCGGATCCGCCCTTCTGCCGTTATAGTTGCTGGCATGGCTTGGAGACTTCGCTTGGGTTTTGGGCTTGGCCTTCTGCTCGCCGGCGTCGTCGCGCCGCCGGCGGTGCGGCCCGCGCGCGCGTCGCTCGTCGTCGCCCTGGACCTGCCGACGATGGTCGAGCGGTCCGACCTGGTCGCGGTGGTCGACGTGACCGCCGTGAGCGCCGCGTGGGACGAGAAGCACGAGCGCATCCTCACGACGATCGACCTCTCGGTCGTCGAGAGCTGGAAGGGCTCGATGGCGACCGCCAGTCACATCAAGATCGTCCAGCCCGGCGGCCACGTGGGCGACATCCAGATGACGGTGTTCGGCATGTCGCAGTTCTCGCCCGGTGAGCGCTCGCTCGTGTTTCTGCGCGGCACGCCGGCCGCGGCGTCGGTCGTGGGCATGGCGCAGGGCAAGCGCCTCGTGCGCCGCGACGCGACCACCGGCCGCTGGATGGTGCACGCCCCGAGCCGTCAGGGCGCGACGTTCGTGCGCGCCCCGGCGCCGTCCGCCTCGCCGGCGACGACGTCCTCGACCCCGCCCGTCTTCGAGACGAAGCTGCGCGGGCTCGACGAGCTGCGCGCCGAGGTGCGCGGCCTGGTGGGCGCCGGCGCCGGCAAGAGCGCGCGATGAAGCGCCCCGCGCCTCGGCGCGGCGCCGGGCCTCTCCTGGTCGCGGGCGCCCTCGCCGCCCTCGCCGCGGGCGTCGCGGCGCCGCCACGCGCCGAGGCCTACGTCCGCTACAAGACGACGAGCGGCGTGGGGTTCTTCTGGCCGCAGAGCTGCGTGCCCCTCTCGGCCTACCCGCTCAGCCTCACCGACGCGAGCGGCGGCATGGAGATGACGACCGACCAGATCATGCACGCCGCGACGGCCGCCGCGGCGACCTGGAGCTCGGCGACGATGAGCGGGGACGACGCCGCGTGCACCTACATCAAGATCAACGTCACCGAGGACGACGCTCCCGCGCCCACGGCCGCCCTCGACTACACGAACGCGCTCGTCTTCGACTTCGCGTGGTGCCACCCCGACAAGGACGGCGGCTGCTCCTACCCGGACGAGGCGCTCGCCATCACCTCGGTGTTCGTGAACAAGGCGCACGGCCAGATCCTGGACGGCGACATCGAGGTGAACGCCAAGAGCTTCGTCTGGGCCGACCTCGACCTCAAGCAGGGGGATCACCAGGACCAAGATCTTCAGAACGCGCTCACGCACGAGATGGGCCACCTCATCGGGCTCGACCACACCTGCTTCGTGCCGCAGCTCGACGAGAACGGCATCGAGCTGCCCCGCCCCACCGACAACCTCGGCAACCCCGTGCCGGACTGCGACGCCGCGCCGCTGGCCGTCCAGCAGACGACGATGTTCCCCTCGGCGAGCTCGGGCGACGTCTCGAAGCGCACGCTCGCGCCCGACGACATCCAGGGCGTCTGCGGCATCTACCCGCTGGCCTCCGACCCGATGATCTGCCCCGTCAAGGACGAGCCGCCGCCCAAGAGCGGGTGCGCGCTCGCCCGCGCGCCGGCGGGCTCGGGCGCGGGGCTGGGGCTCGCCGTCGTCGGGCTGGTCTCGGCGCTCGGTCTCTCGGCGCGGCGGAGGCGCCGCCCGCGCCCGTGAGCGCGCGCGGGCGTCACGCGGGGGCGGCCATCGCCGCGCTGGCGGTCGTCGTCGTCCTCGCCGCGGGCGAGGCGCTCGCCTTCGTCCGCTCGACGACGGGAAACGCGCCCTTCTTCTGGAAGGAGAGCTGCGTCCCCGTCACGATCTACCTCAACCACTTCCCCGAGAAGTCGGGGATGACGCAGGATCAGATCGTCAAGAGCGTCGCCGCCGCCGCTCACACCTGGAGCACCGACGCCGTCACCTGCGACGACGGCACGTCGCCCTACCTCGAGATCGTGCCGACGCTCGCGCCGGCCGCGGCGTCGCCGCCCGTCGTGGCCTGGGACGCCAAGAACTCGCTCATCTTCCGGACGGAGATGTGGTCGAAGTCGGGGATCCCGGGGCACATGTACGCCTTCGAGGCGCTCGCCGTCACGACCGTCACGGCCCGCGCCGACGGGCACATCGTCGACGCCGACGTGGAGGTCAACGGCGTCAACCAGTCCTGGATGAACTTCGATCCCGGCGTCACCGCGCCGTACGACCAGGGCGAGACGAGGGAGTTCTTCGATCTGCAGAACGCCCTCACGCACGAGTTCGGGCACCTCATCGGGCTCGACCACACCTGCTTCATCCCGAGCGCCGACAACCCGTTCATCGGCACCGACGGCAAGCCGCGCCCCAACGACAACGACCTCAAGCCGATCCCCGACTGCGACGCGGCCCCGTCGGACGTCTCCCAAACGGTCATGTTCAACGTGACCTCCCCGGGCGAGACCTCGCAGCGGTACCTCTCGAAGGACGACCGCGACGCCGTCTGCACGATCTACGCGGCCTCGACGCCGCACGACGCCTGCGTCCTCGACACGGCGACGCCCGCGGGCTGCTCGGTGGGCGCGCCGGGGCCGGGGCGGCGGGCGGGCTGGGCGTGGGGCGGGCCGGCGGGCGCGCTGGCCGTCGCCGCCGCCGGCTTCGTCCTGGCGCGGCGGGGCGCGCGGCGCGGGTGAGATGCGGCGCGCGCTCGTCGTCGCGCTCGTGACGCTGGGGCTCGCGGGCCGGGCCCACGGGTTCGTGCGTCGCCTCGTCGCCGACGACCCGAGCAAGCCCGTCTTCTGGCGAGAGGGCTGCGTGCCGGTGACGATCTACCTGAACGGCTTCGACCGCTCGCCCAACAATCACGACCTCGACGTGCCGAGCATCGAGAAGAGCATCGTCGCCGCGGCGCACGCGTGGAGCTCCGACGGCATCTCCTGCGACGCCTCGGGCGACGGGCCGTCGTTCGAGATCGTCCCCACGCTCGCCCCGCTCGACGCGAAGCCGCCGGCCGTGGGCTACGACGCGAAGAACATCGTCGTCTTTCGCCTGGCCGACTGGCCGTACAACAACGAGGCCCTCGCGAAGACGACCGTCACCCCGTCCTCCGACGACGGGCACATCCTGGACGTCGACATCGAGATCAACGCCTACACGCCGGGCCAGGCCTGGATGAACCTCGATCCAGGCGCGACGCCGCCGCCGGACCCGCCGCACGTCTCCGAGGCGGTCCGGTTCTTCGACCTCCAGGCCGCGCTCACGCACGAGTTCGGGCACTTCATGGGGCTCATGCACACCTGCTTCCGTCCCGAGGACGGCGCCCACCTGAGCAACGAGACGGGCGCCCCCATCAAGGACTGCACGGATCCCACCGCGGATCGCTCCCCAGTCATGGACCCCACCATCGACCCCGGCCAGGCGCGGCAGCGCGCGCTCACCGGCGACGACGCCGACGGCGTGTGCGCGATCGCCGGGCCGGCGAGGGAGGCGACGTGCGCGCTCGACACGTCCGCGCCCGGGTGCGCGACGGCCGCCCCGCCCCGCCCCTCGCGTGCGCCGCTGGCGGCGAGCACCGTGCTCGCCGGCGCGGCGGGGCTCGCCGCGCTCGCGCGCCGTCGGCGGCGCGCGCGTCAGCGCTCCTGATCGAGCTCGAGCCGCAGGCCGCGAACGGAGGCGTCGCCGAGGCTCGGGCTCTCTGGCACGTCGACGTCACGGATGGCGGTGGCGTACCCGCGGGCGCGCGCCGTGAGCGTCCAGTGGCCGGGGCGCAGCCGCGGGAGCCGGAAGGCGCCCGTGCCCCTCTTCGCCGCGGCGGTGGCGCGCTGTCCGCCCGGCCCGAGGGCCTCGACGGTCCCGCCTGCCACGGCGCCGCCCGTGACGTGCTCGTGCAGCTCGCCGTCGATGCCGCCGGGGATGGGGACGGTCAGCTGGGCGGTGGCGCCAGCGCCCGCCTCGGCGCTGGCCAGCGTCGTCGGGTAGCTCGGGTGCTCGACCTCGAGGAGCAGCGGCGCGCGCGGCACGCGCGGCAGGGCGAAGTGCCCGCCCGCGTCGGTCAGGGAGCTGGCGAGCGGCGCCGTGCGCGGCGCGGCGTCTCCGACGACGCCCCCCGCGCCGAGGGGCCAGGCCCG
>DASZWW010000035.1:0-2292 GCA_035546175.1 Polyangia bacterium | reverse complement strand
TGGAGGGTCCTCGTGCCGGCGGCGGCGTGTCTCTGCGTCGTCGCCGGGCTCGGCCTCGGGCGCCAGCGCGCCGCCCTGCCCCAGGCCCGCAGCGCCGCCGGCCCCGCCAGCCAGCTGCTCGTGTACGAGGTCGACCGACGCCACGCCTCCCGGCAGGCCACGGGCCGCATCGATCGCGGAAGCGCGCTGGCCTTCGCCTACGCCAACGCCGCGCACCGGCGTCGCCTGCTGGTCTTCGGCGTCGACGAGGACCGCCGCGTCTACTGGTACCACCCGGCCTGGTCCGACGCGCGCGAGAACCCGGTGGCCGTCCCCATCGAGGACGACGGCGCGCTCCACGAGATCCCGCAGGCGGTGACGCACGCGCTCGCGGGGAGGCGGCTGGAGATCTTCGCGGCCTTCGGCGACGACGCGCTGTCGGTGCGGGACGTCGAGGCCGCGCTGGCTCGCGCGCCGGCGGACGCGGCCGGCCGCCCGGTCGTGACGCTCCCGGGGTGGGACGTCACGCGGTACGAGCTCGCGCTCGCGGGGGAACCATGAGCGCGCGGCTGCCCGCCCTGCTCGTGGGCGCCACGCTCGCGGCGTCGCGCCTGGCGGCGGCGGCCGACGCGCCGCCGCCGGCCCGCTTCGCGATCATCGTGGGCGTCAACCAGAGCGTCGATCGCGACGCGGCCCTGCTCCACTACGCCGACGACGACGCGGCCGGGTTCCAGGAGCTGTTCCGCACCCTGGGCGCGCGCACGTACCTGCTGAGCCGCTTCGACGAGAACACGCGCCGCCTGCACCCGCAGGCCGTCGCCGAGGCTCACGACCCGCGGGCCGGCGCCTTCGCGCAGGTCGTCGCCCAGGCGGCCGCCGACGTGCGGCGCGCGCGCGAGCGCGGCGTGGCCACGGTCCTCTACTTCGTGTACGCCGGCCACGGCAACGTCGAGGCCGGGCGCGGGTACCTCGCCCTCGAGGACGGCCGGCTCTACGGCGCCGATCTCGAGCGAGAGATGATCGATCCGATCGGCGCCGGCGAGACCCACGTCGTCGTCGACGCGTGCTACTCGGTGTTCCTGGCCTGGAGCCGCGGCCCCGGCGGCGCGCGCGAGGAGGTGCGCGGCTTCTCGGCGCTCGGCGGGCTCGCGGCGCGCCCGGACGTCGGGCTCCTGCTCTCGACGTCGTCGGCGCGCGAGAGCCACGAGTGGTCGGAGTTCCAGGCCGGCATCTTCAGCCACGAGGTGCGCTCCGGCCTCCTGGGCGCGGCGGACGCCGATCGAGACGGCCACGTCACGTACCGGGAGATCGCGGCCTTCATCGAGCGCGCGAACGCGCCGGTGCCCAACGAGAAGTTCCGGCCCGACGTCTACTTCAAGGAGCCGTCGCGCACGGGCGCGCTGCTCGACCTGCGGCCCGGGCTCGCGCACCGCGTGGAGCTGGGCGGCGAGGCCTCGGGCCACTACTACCTCGAGGACGCGCGCGGCGTGCGCCTCGCCGACTTCCACAACGCCGCGGGACAGCCGCTCCACCTCGTGCGCGAGGCCGGCGCCGGGCGCCTCTACCTCCGGAACGCCGACGCGGACCGCGAGTACGTGCTCGACCCGGCGCCCGAGGTCCTGCGCCTCGCGGAGCTGCGGCCGCAGCCGTCGTCGGTCGCGTCGCGCGGCGCCGCGCACGAGGCGTTCAGCCTGCTCTTCTCGCTGCCGTTCTCGCAGCACGACGTCGACGGCTTCGTCGCGCGCCGCGCGCCTGCCCCCGAGCCCGCGCCGCGCCGGACGCGCAGCCTCCGCCGGCCCGTCGGATACGGGCTCCTCGGCCTCGGCGCCGCGGCGGGCGTGGCCGGCACCTGGGCGATCGTCTCGGCGCTCGGCCTCGAGCACGAGGGCGCCGGCACCCAGGCGCGAGACTACGACCTCAATCGCGGCATCGATCGGCGCAACACCGCGGCCGCCGTCCTCTATGGCGCGAGCGGCGCCGCGCTCGCGGCGGGTGCGTGGCTCCTCTTCGCGCCGGGCCACGGCGCGGGCGGCGCGCCGGCCCTCGGCGTCGGCCTCGCGCCGAACGGCGTTGGCGTCGGAGGCACGTTTTGATGCGCGCCGCGAAGTTCCTTTCGTCGCCGCGAGCCAGCCAAACGTTCTTCGGGCAGGAGGCCCCAATGTCGCCCACTCGTTCGCTTGGATCGGTTTCGCTCTGGTTGCTCGCCGCCGCGCTCGTCCCGACGCTCGCCTGCGTCGGACAGCGGCCCCTCGAGCTCACCTGCCCCTGCGCGCCGGGCTGGATGTGCGTGCAAAACGTCTGTGTCGAGGACAC
>DASZWW010000034.1:0-14254 GCA_035546175.1 Polyangia bacterium | reverse complement strand
CGGCGTTGACGCCGACGCGCGTGATGGCGTCGTCGCGCGTGGCCGGGGCGGTGGCGCTCGGGCCCGCCGGATGGCTCCGGCAGCCGGCGGCGAGCAGGAGGCCGATCGCGGCCCCGCGGGCCGAACGAGCGGTCCTCGAGGCCGCCGAGCGAGCGGCAAGAGCGGGCGCGCGCATCATGAGAGCAAAGCCATCATAGCTAGAGCAAAGCCATCATAGCTGAATCGCAGCCGGGCGTCAGGGCGCCGCTCAGTGCGCGCTGCTCCAGGTGGGCCCCGAGCCGACGTCGACGACCAGGGGCACGCGGAGCTCGTAGACCGACTCCATCTCGCGCTTGACCCAGGCGCCGAAGGCCGCGACCCCGGCCTCGGGCACCTCGAAGACGAGCTCGTCGTGCACCGTGAGGAGCAGCTCGGCCCCGGCCGCGCTCGCCACGCCCGCCTCGATGCCGGCGTCGACGCGCAGCATGGCGAGCTTGAGCAGATCGGCGGCCGTGCCCTGCACGGGCGTGTTGCGCGCGATGCGCTCGGCGTAGGCGCGGTCCTGGGCGCGCGTCGAGCGGATGTCGGGCAGCGGGCGGCGCCGGCCGAGCAGCGTCGACGACTCGCCCGTCGCGCGCGCCGTCGCGATGGCGCTCTCCATGTAGTGGCGCACGCCCGCGTAGCGGTTGAAGTAGCTGGCGATGTACTCGCGCGCCTGCGCGCGCGGGATGCGCAGCACCTGCGACAGGCCGAACTCCCCCTGCCCGAACACGAGGCCGAAGTTGATGGCCTTGGCGATACGGCGGTGCTCGGCGGTGACCTCGGCCGCCGGCACGTTGAAGACCTCGGCGGCGGTGCGCTGGTGGATGTCCTGGCCCGACCGGAACGCGTCGAGGAACGCGGGATCCTCCGACAGATGCGCCAGGATGCGCAGCTCGATCTGCGAGTAGTCGGCCGACACGATGACGAAGCCGGGCCGCGCCACGAAGGCCTCGCGGATGCGGCGCCCGACCTCGGTGCGGATGGGGATGTTCTGGAGGTTGGGCTCGCTCGAGGAGAGGCGCCCCGTGGCGGCGACGGCCTGGTTGAACGACGTGTGCAGGCGGCCCGTGCGCGGGTTGACGAGGGCCGGGAGCGCGTCGATGTACGTCCCCTTGAGCTTCGCGAGCCCGCGGTACTCGACGATCTTGGCGGGCACGGGGTGCAGGGCGGCGAGCTCCTCGAGCGTGTCGGCGTCGGTCGAGGCGCCGGTCTTCGTCTTGCGCACGACGGGGAGGCCGAGCTTGCCGAACAGCACGTCGGCGAGCTGCTTGTTCGAGTTGATGTTGAAGGGGCCGCCGGCGAGCTGGTGGATCTCCTTCTCGAGCGCGGCGAGCGAGGCGCCGACCTCGCCGCCGATGACGCGCAGCTTGTCGGTGTCGAGGCGGACGCCGCGGCACTCGATGCGCGCGAGCACGCCCGCGAGGGGCAGCTCGAGGTCGCGGTAGAGGCCCTCGAGCTTCTGGGCGGCGAGGCGCGGGCTCTGCAGGCGGGCCAGGGCGAGGACGGCGGCCGCCTCGGCGGCCAGCCGGCGGCCGACCTCCTCGACGGGGATGTCGACGCCCGTGCGCGCGGTCCGGCCCGTGCCCATCCAGCTCGGGCGCGGCGCGACCTCCCCTGCCCGCTCGATCGTCGCCACGACGTCGAGGTCGTGGCGGGCGCGCGAGGCGTCGAGCAGGTAGGAGGCGATCATCGGATCGGTCGCGACGCCCGCGAGGAGCTGGCCGCGCTGCCGCAGCAGGACGTCGAGCGTCTTCGAGTCGTGCGCGTGCTTGGTGATGGCCGGCGACGCGAGGAGCGGGCCGAGCGCCGCCAGCACCGCGGACTCGGGGACGCACGTGGGCGCGCCGAGGTAGCGGTGGCAGATGGGCACGTAGGCGCGCGTGGGCGGCGCGCCCGCGCCCGTGGGGATCGCGAACCCCAGGCCCACGAGGTCGGAGCGCACCGCCGACGGGCCGTCGTAGAGCGCGGCGACGGCGATCGCGCCCGCCTCCTCGATCTCGCGGCCGAGCTCGGCGAGGGCGACGCGATCGAGCACGATGCGCGCGTCGGGCGGCGGGCCCACGGGCGCGAGCGTCTCGGGCAGCGGCGGCTCCTCGGGCGTGGGCGGCGCCGGCTCCTCGGCGTGGACGGCGATGTCCGCGGATCCCGTCGGCGAGAGCTGGCTCTCGAGGCGGAAGAACTCGAGCTCGTGAAAGAGCGCGCGCAGCCGCTCGCGGTCGGGGTCGATGCGGTGGAGCTCGGGCAGCGTCTTGGGCAGGGGCACGTCGTCGCGCAGCCGGACGAGCTCGCGCGAGGTGCGCACCAGCTCCTTGGCGGCCACGAGGGCCTCGCCGCGCTTGCCCTTCACCTCGCCGGCGTGCTCGAGGAGCGCGTCCAGCGAGCCGTACTTGTTGATGAGCTCGGCGGCCGTCTTGGGGCCGATGCCGGGGACGCCGGGGACGTTGTCGATCGAGTCGCCCATGAGCGCGAGCACGTCGCCCACCTGCTCCGGGCCGACGCCGAACTTCTCGCGGACCGCCTCGGGGCCGAGCCGCCGGTTCTTCATCGTGTCGAGGATCGACACGTCGTCCGTGCAGAGCTGCAGGAGGTCCTTGTCCGACGAGCAGATGACCACCTCCATCCCCGCCGCCGTGCCGACGCGCGCGAGCGCGGCGATGACGTCGTCGGCCTCGTAGCCCGGCACCTCGAGCGTCGTGAGCCCGAAGGCCTCGACGACCGTCCGTACCATCGACACCTGCGGCACGAGCTCGGGCGGCATGGGCGGCCGGTGCGCCTTGTAGGACGAGTAGATCTGGCTCCGGAAGTTCTCGCCGGGCGCGTCGAAGACGCACGTCAGGTGCGTGGGCCGCTCCTCGCGCTCGATCTTGAGCAGCATCTGGCAGAGGCCGTAGATGGCGCCCGTCTGCTCGCCCTTGGTCGTCTTGAGCGGAGGGAGCGCGTGGAAGGCGCGGAAGAGAAAGTTGAGGGCGTCGAGGACGTAGAGGCTCGGCTTGCGCGAGGCCGGCGCGACGGACATGCCGGCGACCTTAGCGCAACTCGCCCGCGCGGGCAGCGCAGGTTTTTCGAGGCCGTCAGCCTCCGTGAAGGCGTGGGTTTGTGCGAAAATGCTCGCCTTCCCTCGTGCCGAAGTCCCGCGTCCTCAGAGTGATACGCCTCACCGTCACCGGGATCCTGGGGACGATCGCCTTCGCCGTGCTCGCCGCCTCGGTGGTGCTGCAAGGGCCGCGGCTCGGCAAGCTCATCGAGGGCGCGCTGCCGCCCAACCAGGGCAAGCTCATGATCGGCGGCGTCGACTGGCACCTGCGCGCCCTCGTGGACCTCGTCACCGACGCGCCGAGCCCCGTCGCGGTCGACAACCTCAGGATCGTCGATCCCGAGGGCACGGTCGTGCTCGACGTGCCGCACCTCGAGGCGCGCGTCAAGCTGCGCACGCTCATCGGCGGCAGCTTCTCGATCCACGACCTGCGCGTCCCCAAGGTGCTGTGGCGGTTCGCCGCCATGGCCCACACGGAGGGCATCGGGTTCCTGGCGGCCCTCGCGCCCAAGACGCCGCCGCCCCCGCCCCCGCCCGGCGCGCCGGGGAGCTTCTTCGAGATCGCGAGCGCCGAGCTCGGCGACCTCGACGTCATCTTCGACTTCCCGGGCTCCTGGGGGCTCGAGCTGCGGCACACCCACGCGCGCGCGTCGCTCATTCAATCGACGGTCGATCCGAACCACCCCGTGTTCGGGTTCGACGCGGGCCCGGTCGTGTCGACGGGCGGCGGTTATCTCAAGATCCTCGACGACAACGTCCTGCCGTTCGATCGCGTGACCATCAACCGCATCGCGACGACGCCGGAGTGGTCCGACGACATCTTCCTCGACCTCGCGGGCGCCGAGACGGGCAAGAGCACGCTCGTGGCCAGGGGCTTCTTCACGGGCATCTACGGCGCGACGAGCGTGCCCGGGATCAAGCTGCACGGCGACTGGACGCGCGCCGGCGACGCCTTCGCGGGCGTGGCCGCGGGCCGGAAGATCGACGGGCTCGTCGTGAGCGACGGCGGGCCGGCCGACGGGCCGGGCGCCCACGCGACGCTCGACCTCCACGACACCTTCGCGAAGCTCAAGGTGAAGGCGCGCTTCGACGATCTCGACGTCGCCTTCGACACGAACCGCGCGCTCGGCATCGGGTTCGACCTCGGCTTCGACGCGGAGGCGGGCAAGGTCGACGTCACGAGGTTCGGCTTCGGCGCGCCGGGCGGCGGGCGCTTCGACCTCGACGCGCACCTCGACACGACCAAGCTCGGGCTCGACGCTGGCGTGCGCCTCGAGGGCTTCCACACGGAGAGCTACGTCCCTCCTCCGCTGCGCGCGCTCGCCGGGGGCGTCCTCGACGGGCGCATCGACGCGACGGCCGACCTCGCCCACCAGTCGGCGCGCGTGCGGCGGCTCGACCTGCGGCTCGCGCGCGCCCGCGCCGGCGGGCTGCCGCGCGTCGTGCGCGTGCACGGCGACGCCTACGTCTCGCCCGAGGTCGCGCGCACGGACGGGCTGACCGTCGCCGTCACGGGCGTCGAGGCGACCGCCCGGGGCCGCGTCCAGCTCGCGAAGCAAGCCATCGAGCTCAGCCTCGACGTCGTGGCCTCCCAGCTCGCGCGCCTGCTCGAGGAGATGCACGTGCCGCCGCTCGCCGACAAGGCGCGCGTCACGGCGCAGGCGAGCGGCACCTTCGACGACCCGAAGGCCTCGGGCGAGATGACGGTCGAGGGCGTGGCCATGGGGAGCCGCTCGATCAAGGAGCTCAAGGCGCGCTTCGGGCTCTCGGACGGCGTCGCGCGGCTCGACGCGCTCACGGGCGCGGCCTTCGGCGGCGACCTGCGCGCGCACGGGCAGCTCAAGCTCTGGAGCAAGCGCGCGTCGAGGCCGCTGCGCTCGCCCGAGGTCGACCTCGAGCTCGCGGCGCGCGACCTCGACCTCGCGACGCTCGCCGGGACCGACGTCGTGGGCGGGCCGCTCTCGTTCAAGGCCGAGGCGCACGGCCCGCTCGACGCGCCCGTCGCGCGCCTCGAGGTGCCGGCGGGCACGCTCATCGCCGTCATGGACACGCCGCTCTCGGTGGGGCCGATCGACGTCTCGGTCGTGCGCGACACCGTCGAGGTCAAGGCCCTCCACGTCGCGCGCCAGGGCGGCGGCGCCGTCGACGTCACGGGCCGCGTCGGGCTCAAGAGGCAGGACCTCGACCTGTTCGTGCAGATCGCCGACATGCCCATCGAGGGGCTGCCGGGCGTCGCCAAGGCGGGGGTGCCCGTCCAGGGGCGCGTGAGCGCGCGCCTCCACGTCGGCGGGCGCCCCGATCGCCCCGAGCTCGCCGGCACGCTCGATCTCGCCGACGTCGTCGCGCGCGGGATCGCGCTCGGCCCGGCCCACCTCCGCTTCGCGCCCGCCAGGGTGGGCGCCGGCCCGGGCCTTCCCGGCGTCCACGTCGACGGCGAGCTCTTCGGCCGCTTCCGCGTGGACGCCGACGCGGCCCTCGCCAAGGGCGGGCCGCTCGCGCACGGGCTCGTGTCCTTCGACCGGGTCGCGCTCGATCCGCTGCTGCCCGAGCTCGCGGCCTTCGGCGACGGCAAGGCCATGGCGACGGGCCACGTGACGGTGGACGTGCAGCCCGGCAGGCCGCTCGCCGTCGACGTGCTGCTCTCGGAGCTGTGGCTCTCGATCGCGCGCAACACGGCCGGCGAGAGCGGCGAGACGATCGTCCAGCGCATCCGCGTCGAGACGACGTCGCCGCTGCACGTCGCCGTCGAGGGCGACCACGTCGCGCTCGACAAGGTGACCTTCGCCACCGACGGCGGCTCGCTCGCGGCCGAGGGGCGGCTCGACGGGCAGAACGTCAGCGGCGCGATGTCGGGCCACCTCGATCTCGAGCTCGTGCAGCCCTTCGTGCGCGGCGCGCTCCAGAGCATCAGCGGCGATCTCAAGGTCGAGGTCAAGGCCGGGGGCACCCTCGCCAAGCCCGAGCTGCGCGGGCAGATCGCCATCGTCGACGCCGTCAAGGTGCGCCCCAAGGACTTCCCGAGCGACGTCACGATCGGCTCGGGCGTCTTCGCGCTCGACGCGAGCGGCGTCTCCGTCGAGAACGTCGCCGTCACCGTGGAGGGCTCGACGCTGCACCTGTCGGGCGGCGCCAGCCTGGGCCCGGGGTTCCAGCCCGAGGATCTGTCGGCCGACCTCTCGGGCGACGTGAGCGCGAAGCTGCTCGCCTACGTCGCGCCCGACGCCATCACCGACGCCGAGGGCGCGGCGCGCATCAAGGCCCACCTCGGCGGCACGCTCGCCAAGCCGGACGTCAAGGGCCGCTTCGATCTCGGCGCCATCGACTTCCGCCTGCGCGACCTCGGGACGGAGGTCGAGGTCAAGAGCGGCATCGTGGAGCTCTCGAACGGCGGCGTCATCCTCCACAACGTCAAGGTGGTGCTCGACGGGCAAGGGACGCTCGTCATCGGCGCCTCGGGCGTGCGCGCGGGGCGCGTGCAGTTCTCGAACCTGCTGCCCTTCAAGCCGGGCGGCGTCGATCTCCCCCTGCACGGCGAGCACCTCACCTACCGCAGCCCCGGGTCGTTCGAGGTCGACGACCTCGGGTTCGACCTCGACCTGCGCGGCAACGTCGACGACGGCTTCGCGCTCGCGGGCGAGACGCGCCTCGTCTCGGGGCGCTTCGTGCAGGACTTCAAGGTGCAGAGCCTGGTCATCAGCCCGCGCGTCAACGAGTCCTCGGTGCGCCCGTTCTACGAGGGCAAGCCCCTCATCGCGAACCTCGCCCTCGATCTCACCGTGCGCACCGTGGGCGAGGGCTTCGTCGTCCAGAACAACATCGCCCCCGAGATCCACGTCGACATCCTCATCCACGTCGGAGGCACCGTGTCCGAGCCCGCGATCGCGGGCGACGTCCGCCCCACCGACGGCCGCTTCAACCTGCCGGGCATGCGCGGCGACTTCGACCTCGTCGCCAACGCCAACCACGTCACCTTCGTCGACACCAAGTCCATCGCCGACGGCGAGACGCCCGAGATCGACGTCCAGGCCACGAGCACGGTCACCGACGCCAACGGCGCCGATCACAACGTCCGCATGCGCATCCACGGCCCCGCGCGCGAGATGCAGATCGATCTTTCGACCGACGACGGCCTCGACCGCACGCAGACCGCCTTCCTGCTCCTCACGGGCCGCACCACCACCGACTCCCAGCGCATCGGCACTCAGAACCCCACGGTGGGCGCGAACATCAACACGGGCGCGGACGTCGCCGGACAGCTCACGCGGGACACGCTCGCGAACCTCATGGAGCCCTACATCGACAGCACCTTCTTCAAGCTCACGGGCATGAACCTCCGGCTCACCGTCGGTCCCGACGGCTTCCAGGGCCGCGTCCGCCTGCGCATGACCCGGAAGCTCAACCTGCAAGCGGACTACCTGCAGGGGTTCCAGAACAACAGCAAGGCGACGCTCCAGTTCGACGTCCAGGGCTTCGACTACTTCGGCTTCAGCACGGGCCTCGAGCGGGTGACGCTCTCGTCGCAGCAGGGCGTCTCCGAGACGCTCCCCACGAACGCCAGCCTCGAGCTCCGGCTCGACTTCCCCCTCAGGTTCTGATCGCCGAATCGTGAGACGTCCCTGCTCAGCCGCGCTTCACCCGCCGCGCGCCGCGATCCTCGTCGCGCTGCTCTGCCTCGCGGCGCCGGCGCGCGCGCAGGAGGAGGGCGTCGACGCCGACGAGCCCGCGGCGGCGCCGGCGGCCGCGCCCGCGCCGGGCTCGTCCCCGGCGCCCCGCATGTCGATCATCGTCGGCTACGAGCTCCGGGGAACGCGCTTCGATCCCGACGAGAAGCTCGAGTCCCTCATCGCCAGCGTCGCCCCGCTCGGCTCGCCCTTCGTCGAGTCCGGCGCCGCCGATCAGGTGGGCGGCGTCCTCATCGGGACGCTGCCGCGCACTCAGCGGGCGCTCGAGGCCGCCGGCTACGCCGCGACGCTGTCCACGCGCGCCGGCCGCGGCGGCCTCGTCCTGGTGGCCGACGTGCGAGCCTACGATCGCCTCCGCTACATCTTCGTCGACGGCAACGGCTTCAAGATCCGGCAAGACGAGGTCCAGCGCCGGGTCTCGATCCGCGCCGGACACGTCCTGCCGCCTGCCGGGCCGGACCGCGCCGCCGCGCTCGAGCTCGAGCGCGGGCACGTCATCGACTTCCTGCGCGGCGAGGGCTTCTTCGACGCCAACGTCCGCATCGACGCCGTCCCGGCCCGAGGCGTGCGCGGCGCGGTGGACTTCTACGTGCACATCGCTCGCGGCCCGGCCTTCCCGCTCGGGCCGCTCAAGTTCACCGGGAACCACGTCTTCTCGTCAGAGGAGCTCGACCCTCTCTTCCGTCACCGCGACTGGGAGACCGCGTGGATCGACCCCGTGCCCTTCTCGCAGAAGCGCATGCGCGAGGACATCGAGGCCGTCGTCAAGAAGTACCGCGCGGCGGGCTACGTGGGCGCGCGCGTGACCCACGACTTCAACCTGCAGTCGAGCATCGATCGCCAGGCGAAGAACGTCCGCCTCGGGCTCACGATCAACGAGCGCAAGCGCATCGACATCGAGTTCGAGGGCAACGCGCACAAGAGCGCGGGCACGCTCAAGGACAGGATCACGATGATCGAGCGCGGCTCCTACGACGACTACGAGCTCGGCGCGAGCGCGGACGCCCTCCAGCGTTACTACCAGCAGGAGGGCTTCTTCTTCGCGCGCGTCGACTGGCGCCGCGAGCGCCTCTCGGCCGACGAGGAGCGCGTGACCTTCGTCGTCGACGAGGGCCCCGAGCTCAAGGTCCGGGGCGTCGAGTTCGTCGGCAACAGCGTGCTGCCGAGCTCGCAGCTGGCCGAGGTCGTCACCGTCCGGACCTTCCCCCTCCTCGGCTACATCGGGCTCGGCAGCGGCGGCTACGTCACCGGCCGCCAGCTCCAGACCGACGCCGAGCGCCTCGTCGAGCACTACCGTGCCCAGGGGTTCCCCGAGGCGACGGCGCGCGGCGAGGCGGCCACCTCGCCGGAGGCGCTCGGCGCCCTGGGCGCCATCGCCGCCGGCGCGGAGCTGGACTCCCGCGAGGCCAAGGCCGTCTACGTGCGCTTCACGATCGAGGAGGGCCCGCGCGTGCGGGTGCGCTCGGAGACCTTCCGCAACGCCGAGCCTGGCCCGCTGCCCTACGATCAGAAGTACCTCCTCGAGAGCGTCTCGCTGCGTCCGGGCGAGCCCTTCGCGCCCGCGATGGTGCGGGACGACGGGCGCCGGCTCGAGCGCGCGCTCGGCGACGCCGGCTACCCCACGGGCACGGCCGAGCCGGACGCGAAGCGCACGGGGGACGACGTCGACCTCACCTGGGTGCTCAAGCCCGGGCCGCGCATGCGCGTCGGTCCGACCTTCGTGCGGGGGAACTTCGCCACCAAGGATCAGACGGTCCTCGAGCAGATCCCGCTCGGCACGGGCTCGCTGCTGACGACGACGGCGACCGAGCGCGGCCAGCGGAACCTCGGCTTCATGCAGCTCTTCAACAACGCCTCGCCGATCTCGTTCCCGGGCCGCGAGGAGGAGCGCCCGGTCGTCCCCATGGTCGTCAACGTCGAGGAGCGCTACGAGCAGTACAGCGTCATCCACCTCGGCGCCGGCGCGTCGACCGAGCAGAAGGATCCCAACTCCTCGCTGCCCGTCGGCATCTACGCGCGCGCAGGCTACGAGAACCGGAACCTCCTCGGCCACGCCTGGGGCTTCACGAGCAACTTTGCGATCGGGCAGTCGCTGCGCCGCGGGACGGCGACGTTCCTCGACCCCCGCTTCTTCGGCACCCTCTTCCGCCTCGACGCCTCGCTCAACTACCTGCAGCAGGCGACCGTGCGCCTCGGCGACATCCGCTCGGGGGGCGGCTCGATCGGCTTCTCGCGCGAGCTCTATCCGGGCGTCGACGCGGGCATTCACTACAACCTGCGCAACACGACGCACACCGAGGACCTCATTCGCGGCGCCGGCCCCGACGAGGACGTCACCCACCTGACGCTCTCGACGACGGTGGGCAGCGTCTCGGCGAACGTCTCGTGGCTGCGCCTCGACAACCGGCTCCTTCCCACGGCGGGCCTGCGCGTGGACGCGACCGCCGAGCTGGCCGTCCCCGCCCTGTCGGTGCCCTTGCGCCCGCTCCCGTTCCCGACCGGCGACGACTCGTTCCTCAAGCTCGGCGTCCACGTCCTCTCGGTCGTCCCCCTCGGGCGCATCTTCTATCTGCGCATCGGCTTCCGCTTCGACGACGGCCTCCCGCTCGGCGGCGCGTCGCTCCTGCCCAAGGTCGAGCGTTACTTCGCCGGCGGCGACACCACCATCCGCGGCTTCAACCTCGACCGCGCCCGGACGGAGATCGTCGAGTACACGCTCATCCCGCCCGCGGTCCCCGGCGGCCAATCGCTCGTGGGCGTCGAGTACCGGCCCATCGGCGGGAACCTGCGCATCCTCCAGAACATCGACCTGCAGTTCCCCATCAGCCCGCCCTGGTACGGCTCGGTGTTCATGGACAACGGCGTCGTGGCCGACTCGCTGCAGGGTCTGACGCCGTCGCAGTTCCGCCACGGCGTCGGCGTGTCACCCTTCCTGCTGCGCCTGCCGATCGGCGACCTCAGCTTCGCCTGGGCGTGGCCGCTCGATCCACGGCCGGGCGACACCAGGATCGGCGTCTTCCACGTCAACGTCGGCCTGTTGTTCTAGGCCGAGCTCTACCGCGCGGAGATGAGGGCGATGATCTTGTTCTGCCTCTCGAAGGCCGCCTTGGCGGCCGTCGCTTCCTGATAGGACGCGAAGTTCCCGCAGCGCACGCGGAACCAGGTGCCCTTCCCCGGCAGCTCCGTCGGCAGCACGAACGTCCCGTCGTACTTCTTCGCGAAGGCCTCGGCCTCCTCGCGCGACGGGAAGGCCGACAGCTGCAGCGTGTACTTGCCCCTCGGCTTCGCGAGGTCCGCGGCGGCCGGCTTGGGCGTGGCGACGGCCGGCTTGGGCGCGGAGGCCACCGGCTTGAGCGTCGGCGTGGCGGCGGCGGGCCTGGGCGCGGGCGCGGCGACGGCGGGCTTGGGCGCCGCGATGACGGGCTTGGATGTCGGCGCGGCGCTCGGCCTGGGAGCGAGCGCGGGGGCGGCGGCCTTGGGGGCGGCCGCCGGCCTCGAGGCGAGCGCGCCCTTCCCGGGCGCGGCGCCGAGCGCCTTCGGGAACGTCAGCTCCGCGGGAGGCGCCGCGGGGCCGGCCACCATGGGCGGCTGGTGCGCCCGATCGAGGGCGGCGAGCGGATCCTGCAGCTCGAGGGCCTCCGCCCGTCCGCGCGACTCGATGCGCTTCCCCACGATCACGCCCAGGACGAACAGCATGCAGGCGACGACCGCGCTCCCGAAAAAGAGGAAGAAGACCTGCCGGTTGTCGAGGCGAACCTCGATCTTGTCACGCCAGCGGTCGACGTCACGGAGGCGGTCGACGTCGCGGAGCGCGGTTTCGTTCATGCCAGCCGTTGCAGTGTAACGCACGCTCATGATTCGTCTTCTTTCCGCACGAAGGCGGGTCGGCGACCGCTGGGACGCATGAATACCTACATGTAGTCTCTCCTCGTACTGACGGCCCGTCAAATTCGTAGCCGGTGGGAGCTACTGGATGGGGAACTCGTTCGCGCTGTGGCTGAGGTCTTCGTACCAGGGCGCGTTGCCGGCGACCGGCACCGTGACCGCGAGCCCGAGCGGGTTGATGCGCAGCAGCTGTCCGCGCGTCGGGCCCCCGCCCTGCGCGTTCCCGAGCCGCCGCTGATCGACCACGAAGAGATACGGCACCTCGGCGGTGGGCGCCGGCACCGTCTTCCCCACGGGGTTCGCCGCGTCGAACGGGCCGAGGACGATGCGCGCCGGCATGTTCACCTCGACCGTCGGGGGGATGGTGACCTGCTGGGCCTGGAAGCCGCCGTGCACGTCGAACCGGATCTGGAAGATGCCGGACGGCGGGCGCTCGAGGTTCGTCATGCCGAAATGAAGCTCGCGGTTCCGGAAGAGCGCCTTGACGTGCGTGTGCAAGGTGTTCGGCGTGTCGGTCTCGTTGGGCCCGCCGATGTACTGGCAGGGGTTCGGGAGGTTGTTCGCCTCCAGGATGTTCAGCAAGGAGCTCGCGATGGTGGCCGCTTTGGTCGGGTCCCCCGCGGCCACGGGACAGCCCGGATCGGAGAGGTTCGGGTCGCAGCGGCTGTCGAGCTGCGCCACCGAGAGGTCGGTGATGGCGCTCGGCATGGGAGGGAACGACGCCGCCGCGCACATGGGATCGTCCATCGTGATGCGGGCGTTGACGCGCGGATCGAGGTCGGGCATGCGCGTGCATTGACCGTCGGGACCGGCGGCGCCCGTGGCGGGCAGACCGGTCTGCGAGCCGGCGACGGCGAAGCCCCGGCCCACGCCGACCTGGTAGGGAATCAGCTCTCCCAGGCACGAGGGGAGCAGCGAGCCCGACTTGTTGAGCGGGGGGCCGTCGGCGCAGAAGAAGCAGTCGCCGTCGATGCAGCTCGGGCTGAAGTCGACGCAGATCCGGCCGTCGCGGCAGCCGGTCGTCTGTCCCGGGGTCGGGCACGGCACGAGGCACCGTCCCTCGAGGCACTGGAAGGTCGAGGTGCTCGGGTCCTCCGGATCCACGCAGTCGTTCATCATCGCGCCGCGCGCGTCGGCGCCCGCGTCCGGGCTCGAGGCATCCCGGGGGGCGGCTCCGGCGTCCCCCGCGCCGCCGTCCGCGCCCCCCGCCGGCAGGTTCACGCAGGGCTTGAGCGCGGGCCGCACCAGCTCGTCCTTGTGAGGGATGAGGCCGAGGACACCCGTCGTCGCGCTCGTGACCTCGTAGCGCTTCACCGTGGACAGCAGGTCATCGCACGCGGCGTGATTCAGCGTGGACGGCAGGCAGAGCCCCGTGATCGGCAGGCCGCCCGCGCCCTCGGCGCCGTTGCTGCCCTGCACGCAGGTCTCGCCGATCCCGCACTGGTTCGTGTCGGTGCAGCCGACGAAGGTGACGATGTCGCTCCGCAGGACGCCCGTGCGACAGAAGTCGAGGCCGAGGTCGACGAGCGAGCCGTCGCTCCGGAGCTGGCCCGTGAGCCGGGGGCTCGCCATCAGGTTGCCCTGCCAGGTGACCGTCCACGTCTGCGGCGTGACGTCGGCCTGATCGGGGAAGAAGGCCTCGGTCCGGATGAAGTCCCCGGTGAGCGCCGTCGCGTTCGCCGCCGTGCCGCGCGTCCAGATGGACTCGATGCGGGGGCCGATCGTGGACTGCGCCGGCGGGATGTCGAGGCGCGCCGGCCCCGACGAGGAATCGAGCGCGGGCGTGAAGCCGAGGAAGTTCCGGTTCCGGAGGGTGTTCGGAGGCGGGCTGGTCTCCGTCTCGCAGTCGCCGGTCGGCGTGAGGCACGCGTGGACCGGGTTCATGGACGGGTCGGCGTCCGACACGAAGAAGATGTGGCGGAGCACGGGATCGATGTTGACCAGGAAGACGGCGCCCGACGCGGAGAGCACCCAGGCGTGCGCGCCCGTGACCGAGGTCTCGCTGGGGTCGGCTGGATCGGGCCGGATGTCGGCGACGGCGACGTCGACGGGCGGTGACGGAAGCCGGATCCCCGGGCCGATCGCGCCCGGCAGGCGGACGCTCTGGCCGATCACCGGCGGACAAGCGACGTCCCTCAACGGCGCGTTGACCGCCAGCGTGAAGTCGCGGTTCGTCTCGCACTCGGTCTCGGGGAGGTGCGCGACCTGGACGATGCGCAGGCTCCCGTCGCGCGCCACGACGTAGAGGTACTCGCGATCCGCCACGATGGGACGGCGCTCGTCGTCGAGGGCCGGATCGTTGCCGATGAAGGTCCCCGACGGCAGGTTGCCCGTCGTCTTGTCCTTGTAGGGATCGATCGAGAGGCGGACGCGATTGACGCCGAGGGCGCCTTCGTGGAGCGGGATGGCGCTGGCGGTCCCCGACGGCGCGAGCGCGCCGGGCGCGACGTCGAAGGCGAGGACGAAGGCGGCGTTCGCCAGGCCGACGTAGGCGCGGCCGCTCTCCGGAACGATCGCGATCGGGCCCGGACGCAGGGCGCCCGGTCCGACGTACGGCACGTCGCCCGGATCGACCGGCGGGGGAGCCATCGCGGGCGCCGCCGCCGCGTCCGAAGCGCCGGCCCCGGCCGTG
>DASZWW010000033.1:0-17537 GCA_035546175.1 Polyangia bacterium | reverse complement strand
GGCGACGCCGCTGCCCGAGCCGGCCGCGCTCGACCCGGCGGCTCCGCTCGAGCCGGCGCTCCCTGACGAGCCATGGCCCGCGGCGCCGCTCCGGCCGCCGCTCCCGCCCGCGGTGCAGGCCGCCAGCGAGGTGAAGAGGATCAAGGACAGACTACGGGCAGCGAACGAGAAGTGGCGATGGTTCATGCGCACCCTCCGGGGGCCTACAGACCGTGTAAACAGTCTGTAAAGAGTCTACCGGCGGCGTAAACGGCTCTCGTGCATCGACAAATCGCGCATCGCACCGGAGCTCGCGGAGAACGGCTCCTGCGGCGCGTCGTCGCGGCCACGGATCCGCGCCGGCCTGGGTCGAGGACCCGAGGGCACGGGGACGTTGTTCCCGTAAGGTAACGATCGAGGCCGCGCGCTCAGACGCGCTTCGCCGACTTCACCTTCAGGGTCGGGCCGGTCATCGCGATGCTCATGACGCCCTCGTCGACCTTGCCGTCGACCTCGACCTTGGCGCCGTCCTTCGCCACGTCGGCGGGCGCGCCCTCGAGCACGTACGTCGTGCCGTCGTCGCCCTCGAGCTGCCAGTGCCCGCCCTCGAGGTCGCTCCTCCGGATCGTGCCGCGATACTTGGCCATGGGGCAAGTATAAGATCACGCGCCCATGCCGTCGATCGAACGCGTGACGACGGCGTTCCTCGATTAGTAGTTAGTAGTCGGGCCCCTTGGCGCCCACCGTCAGGTTGAGCGCGAGGGGCAGCTCGTACGGCGACGGGCCGTAGAGGTAGCGGTAGTGCGCGTAGAGGGCCGTGACGCGCTTGGCGTACTCGCGCGTCTGCTGGAAGGCGATGAGCTCGACGAACTCGTCGGTCGGGTGGTGGGCGTGCTGCTCGCACCACTTGGCCATGGCGCGCGGGCCGGCGTTGTAGGCGCCCGCGGCGAGCGGGACCTGCGCGCCGAACTTGCCGTAGAGCGAGCCGATGTAGATCGCGCCCAGGCGCACGTTGGTCTCGGGATCGTAGAGCTCGTCGGGCGAGAAGGGCAGGTGCGCCGTCGCGGCCACCCGCGCGCTCGTGGGCGGGATCATCTGCAAGAGGCCGCGCGCGTCGGCGTACGAGACGTCGAGCGGGTTGAACCCGGACTCCTTGCGCATGATCGCGTAGAGCAGCACGTCGGGGTTGCCCCCCGCCGGGCCGTACTTCTCGATGAGCTCGGAGTAGGCGCGCGGGTAGGCCGCCTCCCAGAAGGCGCGCGCGCCGCCCTTGGGCTCGGAGGCGAGGGCGCCGCCGCCGCGCGACTCGGCGAGGACGTAGGCCTGGTGGTAGCTCTCGGCGCGGCGGTAGAGGCCGAGCAGCCACGGCACGGCCTTGTCGCCGCCCGCGCGCTTGAGGATGTCCTTCTCGTTGCGGTGCAGCTCCTCGCCCGCCTCGACGTTCATGCTCGCCTCGAGCAGCTCGAGCGCGCGCGCCACCGCGGGGTCGCGCTCGGGGTTGGCGGGCGGGGCGACGGCGACGTCCTTGACCGGCAGATCGATCTTGGCGTCGGCAGACTTGGCTTCGCGCAGGCGGGCCACCGCGAGCAGCCCGTAGAACGAGAGCGGACGGTCGTGGGCGAGGGCCCGATAGCCGGCCAGCGCCTCGTCCTTGTGCCCGACCTTGTCGTGCAGGCGCGCGCGCCAGTACGCGACCTGCGTCGCGCGCTCGTCGCTGGTCATGCCCGTCGCGGGCATCTTCGCGTAGCGCGCGAGCCCCGCGAAGGCGGCGTCGGCGTCGCCCAGCAGGAGGTGCGCGAAGGCCAGGCACCAGGCCGCGTCGTCGGCGAAGGCGCTCTTGCCGTAGCGATCGAGCGTCGCCTGCAGGCCCGGCAGGCTCTCGCGGAAGCGCCCGCGGTTGTAGTCGAGCCAGCCCGAGAGGTACTGCGCCTCGGCGGCCCAGCGCGAGCGCGGGTAGAGCTCGACGACCTTCTTGTAGCCCGCGATGGCCTCGTCGTCGCGATCGACGCGCGAGAGCGCCCGCGCGCCGTGGAACTGCGCCTCGGCGGCCTTCTCGCCCGAGAGCTTGGGCGCCGCCGCGAGC
Organism: Polyangia bacterium; assembly: GCA_035546175.1. GTDB lineage: Bacteria > Myxococcota_A > Polyangia > Fen-1088 > Fen-1088 > DASZFV01. The sequence continues at coordinate 15,475 of DASZWW010000033.1, read as the reverse complement.
AGCAGCTCGGCCGCGCGCGCGTAGTCGCGGCGCATGTGGAACTTCGTCATGCCGATCTGGAAGTCACGCTCGACCGCGAGCGCGGGGGGCAGCTCGGCGGGCAGCCTGCCGAGCTCGGCGAGCGCCTCGTCCCAGTGACGGTCGCGCGTGAGCGTGTCGGCGCGGCGCAGGCGGTCCTCCGGCGTCAGGGGCGAGGGCGTCGGAGACGTCGACGGGGCGGGGAGGGCCGGCTGTCCGCCCCGAGAGGCAGGAGGGCCGGGCGTCTCCGACGGCGCGCCGGCCGGCGGCGCGGCGCGCCTGAGGGCCTCGTCGGCGAGCGGGTGCGCGGGCAGGTCCCTGGCGAGCGCGAGGAACTGGCGTCGGCCGGACGCCGCGTCGTGCTCGGCCGCGGCCTCGGCCACCCGGAACCGCGCCACGCCCACGTCGACGAAGGCGTTGCCGTGCTTGGCGCTGGCCTTGACGATGGCGGCGTAGGCGCGCGCGGCCTTGGCGTGGTCGCCCTCCTGCCAGAGACAGTCGGCGACGCGCGCCGGCGCGAGCTCCGCGGGGCGGCCCTTGCCCCGCGCGACGCGCTCGAAGCCCGCGCGGGCGAGGGCGTACTTGCCCTCGTAGAACTGGCTCTCGGCGAGGTAGTAGGTGGCCCAGTCGTCGACGCGCAGCCCGTGCCCGGCCGCCTTCTCGAGGGCACGCGCCGCTTCGGCATAGTCCCCGGCGCGGAAGGCGGCGTAGCCGCGCTTGAGCTCCGCGACGGGCGCCTTCGCAGGCGCCGGCGCCGGCTTGCCGACGGCGGGGCGCGGGCCCGTCGCCCACGCGACCAGCAGGACGGCGACTGAGAGGGGGCGTCGCACGCTCCGAGGTTAGCACCCGGAGCTGCGCAACCGAAGGCCTCCGCCGCCGAAGACAAGCACGCGCCGGCCGGACGACGAGCACGGGCCGCGGGCCCTTGCACACGCCGGCGTGAAAACGGTGTAAAAGGAGAGCCGCGATGGGAAGCATCAACAAGGTCATCTTGATCGGGAACCTGGGCGCCGACCCGGAGCTGAAATACACGCCGTCGAGCCGCGCGCTCTGCAACCTGCGCATCGCGACGACGGAGGTCTTCAAGGACAAGTCGGGCGCGCGGCAGGAGCGCACCGAGTGGCACCGCGTCACCGTGTGGGGCGAGCAGGCCGAGAACTGCAGCAAGTATCTGTCGAAGGGCCGCTCGGTCTACATCGAGGGCAAGCTGCAGACGCGCAGCTACGAGAAAGAAGGCCAGAAGCACTATGCGACCGACGTCGTCGCCGATCGCGTCGTCTTTCTCGGCGGCGGCGGAGGAGGCGGCGCCGCCGGCGGCGGCGGTGGAGGCGGCGGTCGTGGGGGCGGCGGAGGCGGCCGGCCGGGCTCCGAAGGGGGGGGCGACGACATGGAGATGGGCGGAGGCGGCGGCCCTCCGCCCGGCGGCGACGACGACATTCCCTTCTAGGGAAGGGGCGGTGCGTGGGGGCGCGGATCACGCCTGGTGGCCGCGCCGTCAAGGGTACGCACCCGATGGTGTGCATTGACGGAGGCGACGATGGTCGCGCCTGGCCTGGTTTGACCTTGCTCGTCGACTATCCTTGATGTTCCCATTGGCCCTTCGGAGGTTCCATGACCCGGAAGGAACATAGTCTCGCTTTATTGCTCGTCGGAACGGGTGTGCTCGGCGCGGTCTCGTTGGGTTGCGGCGGTGGCAACAACAACGGTGACGGCGGCAAGAAGTACCCCGACGCGACGGTCACCTTCGACGGCGCCAGCGACCAGCAGGGCGCCGGCGGCACGGGCAACACGAGCGGGACCGGCGGCGCGAGCGGCGCCGGCGCGGCCGACGCGGGCGCGCCGCCCATCGGAACCGGCAGCAAGCTCATCGTGGCCGGCAACATCACCATGATCGGCAGCGGCCAGGACAGCTGCACCAACCAGGTGCCGCCCTCATCGGATCGGTGGTGCGGCTTCGCGCGGCTCTCGGCCGACCTCGTCGACTACGAGCTGTGGGTGGTCGACGTCTCGAAGGTCGCCGAGGGCGTGACGGTCAGCTGCACGGGAGGGGATGCGAGCTGCGTCCGCCTGTCGACCGGCCTCTACGTCGACGCGACGAACGGCTTCCGCGTCCACGGCTTCGACGGCGACACGCTGACCTACGAGGAGGTGCCGTCGAGCAGCGGGGGCGGCTTCCTCGGCAACATCTTCGCGTGGCGTCCCGGCTGGACGCAGCCGCGCAACCTCACGGGGAACAATGGCCTCGTGTGCAACGGCCACGCGCTCGGCAAGGCGGCGGTCTGCATCCAGAACCCGGCGCCCGACGCCACCCAGATGTTCGTCCACACGGCCGAGCTGCACGCGGGCATCCTCGACGATTCGAACACGCCCCTGCCTCTCATCGACACGATCATCGTCGTGGCGTCCGCGACCGAGGCGAACAACGGCGTGACGAAGTGGAGCGCGCGCCTCACGCCCGACGGAAAGTCGATCGCGTGGTCGACGCGGGCCACCGACACGGGCACGGAGGACCTGCACGTCCAGGCCCTGGGCTCGCAGACGAAGGTGGACGTGGCGCAGGACGCCAGCCAGTGGGACATCTCCGCCGACATGGCCAAGTGGTACTGGCTCAAGGCCTTCAACTACGGATCGAGCGGCGCGCCCTCGGGCACGCTGCAGACCGCGCCCTTCCCGGGCGGCGCCACCCCCGTCACGCTCGCGCAGAACGTCGGTGACTTCACGACGGCGGGCGGCGGCGTCTTCTACCGCACGCAGGTCGCCACCGCGACGGGCGCGGGCAACCTCCTGCTCACGGCCGATCCCGCGGTGCCCGCGACCGTCGCCATGATCGACTCGAGCGTGGAGTTCGTCTTCGGCACGTCGCCCGACGGCAAGAACGTCACGTACACGAAGAACGTGCAGAGCCTGGCCTCTGGCCTGTTCCTGTTCGACGTCTACGTGGGGAACTCGGTCGGCAACATGCCGTGCACCCTCACCTCGATGCCCACCGCCTTCATGCCTCCCATCTACCTCGGCGGAGGCTCGCTGGTCGCCTGGGGCCGGGTCAACTCCCTCACGAACCAGCTCGAGGGCGTGACGACGTCGCTCCCGGGATGCGTGACGCGCAAGTTCGCGACCGACATCTTCGACTGGCAGGCGGTCGGCGACGAGGGCCTCGTGTACCTCGACGAGGTGAACTCCGATCCGACGGTCGATGAGGCGACGCTCCGCTACGGCAAGATCGCCCAGGGCGTGCTGCCCTCGCCCGGCAATGTCGTGCAGGAGCGCGCGGGCCTGACCTTCTCGGCCCTGCTGCCGTCGCTCAACGCCGTCGTGTACCCGATCTCCACGCACACCTCGGCCGACGGCCTCTACATCAACACCATGCTGCCCTTCACCGTGACGAGCTCGGTGCCGGACGGCGGCACGACGACGACCGACGCCGCGCCGATGGACACGGGCGGCGGCGCCGTCGACACGGACGCCGGCACGAGCGACGCCACGCCGGGTGGCTGACGCATCCGGTGTGGGCGGCCGTACGCTGTGCTCGCCGGTTGCTCGATATTCCGCATAGTTAGCCGGGCTCTATATCGAAGGGCCAAACCCTCCGATATCATGGAAAACCGGTGTCTCGTCGCTCGCTCGCACCCCTCGGGGGCCTGCTCGTCCTGCTCTTGCCCAGCCTCGGGGGGCGGGAGAGCGGTGCCTCGCAGCCCCGCGAGCCCCTCGCCGTCGAGGCGCCGCGCCCGCCGGAGCCCGCCGACGACCTCCTGGGCGATCCACCGGCCCCGGTGTCGCTCTGGTCGCCGGGCCACGGGCCCCACACGAAGTTCCAGCCCGCCTCGGCGCCCCGCGAGCTGCTGCTCTCGTTCGACGACGGCCCCGACCTCAAGGGCACGCCGCTCATCCTCGAGGAGCTCGATCGGCGCGGGCTCAAGGCGATCTTCTTCGTGACCGGCTGGCGGTTCGCGGGCACCAGGCCCGAGGACCTGGCGCGTCGCGATCTCGTGCGCAAGATTGCCGCTCACGGTCACCTCGTGGCAAACCACACCTTCACGCACCACAACCTCTGCCAGAACCCGGGCGAGCGCGACGCCGAGATCGACAACAACTCGGCGCTCATCGAGGCCACGACCGGCATCAAGCCGCTGCTCTTCCGCGCGCCCTACGGCGGCTACTGCCCGGGGCTCGCGGCCGCGCTCACGGCGCGCGAGCTGCCCGACGTCGGCTGGAACCTCGATCCGCAGGATTGGAAGAATCGCCGCGAGGAGGACGTCTACGACTACCTCGTCGGCAAGATGTCGAAGCTGCACGGGCGCGGCATCCTCCTGCTGCACGACACGCACCTCGCGTCGGTCCAGGCGCTGCCGCGCTTCCTCGACTGGCTCGCGCGCGAGAACGAGCGCGCCGTCGAGGCCCGCCAGCCGCCCGTGACGATCATCGATTACGGCGTGCTCGTCCCGCGCCGTCCCATGGCCGAGTCCGGCGTCGAGCGCGTCCTGGGTGACCTCGTGGCCGACGTCGGCGCTCCGCTCCAGCGCCTGTGGCACTGACGCCCCCAGCGGCCGTCCCGTTCGTCCTGCGCAACGTCGCGCCCGGGGACCTCGACGATCTGCAGGAGACGGCCGTCCACCTCGACTCCGTCAACCTGCCGAACGATCGCGACGCGCTCGCGCGCATCATCGAGCGCTCGCAGCAGTCGTTCTCGGGGCAGCTGCCCAAGGCCGACCGCGTCTTCATGTTCGTCGCCCGCGACGAGGCCGCGGGGCGGGTCGTCGGCGCGTCCATGATCTTCGCGCAGCACGGCTCGCGGCGCGCGCCGCACGTTTACTTCGACGTCATCGAGGAGGAGCGCTACAGCGAGACGCTCGACCGCCACTTCTCGCATCGCGTGCTGCGCATCGGCTACAACTACAAAGGGCTCACCGAGATCGGCGGGCTCGTCGTCCGGCCGGAGTCCCGCGGAAGCCCCGCCCAGCTGGGCAGGCAGCTCGCCTGCATTCGCTTCCTCTACATCGCCCTGCACCGCGACATCTTCTGCGACGAGGTCGTGTCCGAGCTCATGCCGCCGCTCGAGCGCGACGGGACGAGCCTGCTCTGGGAGGCGCTCGGGCGCCGCTTCACGGGCCTCACGTACCAGGAGGCCGACGCGCTCTCGCGCCACAACAAGGAGTTCATCCGCGCCCTCTTCCCGCAGGAGCCGCTGTACGCGACGCTCCTGCCCGCCGAGGTGCAGGCGCTCATCGGGCAGGTGGGGCCCGAGACGAAGGGCATCGAGCGGATCCTGCGCTCGATCGGCTTCGAGTACGCGCACCGGATCGATCCCTTCGACGGCGGCCCGCACTTCCACGCGCGCACCGACGACGTCACGCTCGTGCGCGAGACGCGGCGGGCCCGCGTCACGGCCGGCGCACCGGCGCACCTGCCGCAGTCGCGCCTGCTCGTGGCGCGCGATCGGCCGGGATCGTTCCTCGCCGCGCGCGTCGACGCGGGGGCGTTCGTCCTGCGGCCGCCCGCGGGGTCCGACCTCGACACCGTGACGCTGCCCACGGAGGCCCTGGCGACGTTGTCGCTCGCGGAAGGGGACGAGGTCGCATATCTTCTCCTCTGACCGATGCCCTCCACCGTCCTCATCGTCGACGACGAGAAGAACATCCGCCGCACCGTGCGCATGGTGCTCGAGGGCGAGGGCTTCGCCGTCGAGGAGGCCTCGAGCGGCGAGGAGGCGCTGGCCCGGCTGCCCGACGTGGGGGCCGACGTCATGCTGCTCGACGTCCAGCTGCCCGGCATCTCGGGGCTCGACACGATCGAGCGCGTGGGGAAGCTCAAGACCAGCGATCCGCTGCCGACCGTCATCATGATCTCCGGGCACGCGACGCTCGCCGACGCCGTGCGGGCCGTCAAGGCGGGCGCGTACGACCTCATCGAGAAGCCGCTCGATCGCGAGCGCCTCATCGTGGCCGTGCGCAACGCCCTCGAGCGGCGCGTGCTGGCGCGCGAGGTCGCGGCCCAGCGCGCGCTCAGCGACGAGCGCTCCGAGATGGTGGGCAAGAGCGCGCCCATGGCGGCGCTCCACGCGCAGATCATGAAGGTCGCGCCCACGCGCACCCGCGTCCTCATCACGGGCGAGTCGGGCACGGGCAAGGAGCTCATCGCGCGCGCCGTGCACCGCGCGAGCGCGCTGGCCGACAAGCCGTTCGTCAAGGTCAACTGCGCCGCCATCCCGCCCGAGCTCATCGAGTCGGAGCTGTTCGGGCACGAGCGCGGCGCCTTCACGGGCGCCGTGGCGCGCAAGCGCGGCCTCTTCGAGCAGGCCGACGGCGGCACGATCTTCCTCGACGAGATCGGGGACATGATCGGCTCGGCGCAGGCGAAGGTGCTGCGCGTCCTGCAGTCCGGCGAGTTCACGCGCGTGGGCGGCGAGCAGACGCTGAAGATCGACGTGCGCGTCATCGCCGCGACGAACCGCGACCTGCAGGCGGCCGTCGCCTCCGGCACGTTCCGCGAGGACCTCTACTTCCGCCTCGCCGTCGTGCCGCTGCGCGCGCCCCCGCTGCGTGACCGGTCCGACGACGTGCCGCTGCTCTGCGCGACCTTCATCGAGCAGGCGTGCCGCGAGAACGGCATCAAGCCCAAGCTCATCTCCGACGAGGCGGTGGCCGTGCTCGCCGCGTACCCGTGGCCCGGCAACGTGCGCGAGCTGCGCAACGTCATCGAGCGGCTCGTCATCCTGTCGGACGAGAGCATCGGGACGGGCGACCTGCCCGAGGAGATCGTCGCCGAGGCCGAGCGCGCGCGGCGAGAGTCGGCCTCGGCGGGCGGCGCGGCGTTGCCGCGGCTCGAGCTGCCGCCCGAGGCGCGCGCGCTGCCCCTGCGCGAGTTCCGCGATCACATGGAGCGCGAGTACATCCGCCTCAAGCTCGACGAGAACGGCTGGAACATCTCGCGCACGGCGAACCTGCTCGGCATCGAGCGCACCAACCTGCACAAGAAGATGCGCGCGCTGGGGCTCGGCCGGGAGAGCGCGCCGGGCGGCGCGGGCGGGAGCGCCGCGACCGACGAGCCCGCGGGCGAGCCGTGATCCGTCTCGCGGGGGCGCTGGGGTTCCTCGGCGTCGCGCTCGGCGCGTTCGGCGCCCACGGGCTGCGCGACCACCTGTCGCCCGGCATGCTCGACGTCTACAAGACCGGCGTCCTCTACCACCTCTTGCACGCCGTCGCGCTGCTCGGCGTCGCCCTCGGCGCGGAGCGCCTGGCGCGCCCGCGCGCCGTGGCCGCGCTCTGGGCGGCCGGCGTCGTGATCTTCTCGGGCAGCCTCTACGCGCTCGCCATCACGGGCGCGACCGCCCTCGGCGCCGTCGCGCCGCTGGGCGGCCTTTTGCTCATGGCCGGGTGGGTCACGCTGGCCATCAATCGTTGACCGCTGCTTCCGCGAGCCGCTGCTTCGCGAGCCGCTACTTCGTCTTCAGCTTGGGCGCCATCTTGTCGTCCTGGACGCGCTCGTTCCTGAGCTTCACCTGCCCGGCGGCGAGCTCCTCTCTCGAGAGCAAACCGTCGTGATTGGTGTCCATCTCGTCGAACAGCTTCAGCGAGCCCGAGACGTACTCGTCCCTGCTGAGGCTCCGGTCGCCGTTCGTGTCCATCCGCTTGAGCTGCTCGGAGATCGACATGATCTCGCCGCCGCTCTGCCCGAACACGCCGACCCGCTCGCGCGCGGCCGAGAGCTCGTCGGCCGTGAGCTGGCCGTCGCCGTTGGCGTCGTTGCGCGCGAAGCCCGCCTCGGCCGCCGCGGTCATCTCGTCGCGCGAGATGTACCCGTCGCGGTTGGTGTCCAGCGCAGCGAAGGCGTCGTCGTCGACGGCGCTCGAGCGCGCGAGCCGCGCGCCGGTCACGACGAACACCGACATCGCCGCGACGGCGAGCCCGATCATGAGAGTCCGCTTGGTCATGTCTCTTGCTCCTGACGGGTCCTAGAGAAGACCTAGGTCTCGGGCCATCGCCTGCCAGGGCTCGCGCCCGAAAATCAGGTCGCGCGACCCGGCCGGCGGCCGGGCCGCGCGGCTCGCGACGCCTACTTCTCCGGCGTCTTCTCCATCTTGCTCCTCATCTTCTCGTGGCCGGCCTTGAGCTCGGCCTTCGTGAGGTAGCCGTCGTGATCGGTGTCCATCTTGTCGAATGCCGTCTTCGACGCCGAGATGAACTCGTCCTCGCTGATGGAGCCGTCGTTGTTCAGGTCCATCTTCTTCATCTTTTCGGAGGCGGACATCATCTCGCCGCCGCTCTTGCCCATCATCTTCTCGTGCTTCTCCTTCGCGGCCTTCAGCTCGTCGGCCGACAGCTTGCCGTCGCCGTTGGTGTCCATCTTCGCGAACATCTCCTTGTGCGCCGCCGCGAACTCATCGGCCGAGATCTTGCCGTCGTGGTCGGTGTCCATCTTGTCGAACCACTCGTCTCGCTCGCCCTTTTCGGTGTTCGCGCGCGCGGCGGGCGCGCCCGCGAAACAGAGGATGCCGGCCAGCCCGGCCGCGCCGAGCCCGATCGTGAGAATTCGCTTTCGCATGGTGCTCTCCTTCCGAGATTCGAGGTTCACGGAGACACCTATGACCGCGCGCGCGCCGCGCCAAGCGTCGAGGCGCGAAATCAGGTCGCGCGGCGAGGGTCAGCGGTGCAGCGACCACCAGAGCGCGGCCACGCCGCCCGCGACCAGCAGCGCCACGAGGCCGATGCCCGTGAAGAGCTTGCGCTGATCGTAGTGGGCGGCCGCGCGCTCGAGGGCGGCGAGCTCGCGGCCTCGATCGACGATCGTCTCCTGCAGGCGGTCGATGCGCTGGAAGACGGAGAGCAGCGAGGACACCGCCGGGCGCGCCTGCAACGCCGCCCGTCCGAGCTGCACGGTGAGCTCGGCCGCCTCGCGCTCTGCCTCGGCGCGGTCGCGCACGTGGCCGGCGACGCTCGCGGCCATGGCGGCGGCCGACTGACGCCGTGTCGCCGACGCCTCGTCGAGCTTGGAGCGCGCCCCAGCCGCCGCCGTTCGCAGTGCGGACGACCGCGCACGCAGGTCCGCGAGGTGCCCGTCGAGCCGCGTCGTCTGCTCCTCGAGGGCGCGCTGCTCGCCGATCAGGCCTTCGCTCTCGTGCTTGAGGTGCGCGACGCGCGCCTCGCCGCCGGCCGTGGCCTCGGCCGCCTCGGACTCGCGCTCGAGCCGGGCCAGCTCGTCGCGCACCTTGCGCAGGCGCGCCAGCGCCGCCGCGTGCTCGGCCGTCGCGTCGCGCAGCACGTCGTCGGCCTCGCGGCTCGCGCCGTCGGCGACCTTCCACTCCGCCTCGAGCGCCGCCTCACCGGCGGCGAGGCGGCCCTCCTCGACGGTCTTCTGGTGCTCGGCGTCCGCGAGATCGGCGATCGCGCCCTCGCGCCGCGCCTCGGCGCGCCCGATGGCCTCGAGCAGGCCCGTGAGGTCGGGGTGCTGCACGCCCTCGCGCAGCACGGTCGCGCCCAGGTCGCGGATGGCGCCCGCGAGCATCGTCTCCGCGCCGTCGCGCTCCTCGATGAGCCGCCGCCGCCGCTCGCCGGCCGCCATCTTGCCGCGGGCGAAGACGTAGATGTAGCCGATCGACTGCACGGCGAAGCCGAGCCGCGACGTCACGACGGCCGGCGTGCCGCCCGTGCGCGTGATCGACCCGGGCGTCATCGCCACGGTCTGCGGGCCCGTCGCGCCGTTCACCGGCTGCGCGAGCATCGTGCGCGACAGGGCCGCCGTGGGCGACAGCGCCGCCATCTGCCCCCGCCCCGTATTCCCGAGGACCGGCAGCAGGGTCGCCCCCGCGAGCCGCTTGCCGCACCTCGAACAGTAGGCGAGGTGATCGGCATTCTGGTGGGCGCAATGCCCGCAGGCCCGCATGACGGTGGTCAGTGTAGCCCATCCGTGCTACCAAATTTCTTATGAACGCCGCCGCGAAGACCAGCTGCCAGATCATCGAGAAGACGCTCGGCAAGAGCCCGGCGTTCAAGAAGGTCGACGAGGGGCTCTTCGTCGTCAAGCAGGGCTCCTCCATCGTCATGATCAACGTGCTCGCGTGGAACGCCGACCGCGCCGTCGTCCGGTGCGTCGCCCAGCTCGTCAAGGGCGTCACGATGGAGGTGCCGCTCGCGCTGCAGCTCCTCGAGATGAACGCGCTTATGCGCTTCGGCGCCTTCGCCTACGTGCCGGCGGGCGACGTCATCATCTTCTCGCACACGCTGCTCGGCGGCGCGACCCTCGATCCCGTCGAGCTCACGACGACGATCCGCGACGTCGCGATCATCGCCGACGAGTACGACGACCGCATCGCCGCGCGCTACGGCGGCCAGACGATGCAGGACCTCCTCGAGGAGAGCGTCATCGACCACTTCCGCACGGCGCACGGCAAGAAAGACCACTTCAAGTCCTGACGGGCGCGCCGCCGTCATGAAGAAGCGGAAGCCGCGCGCGCGCGGGCCGGCGCGCCCGGCCGCCCGCCTCGAGACGCTCGCCATCCACGCGGGCCAGCCGCCCGAGCCGCGCACGGGCGCGGTCATGACGCCGATCTTCCTCACGTCGACGTACGCGCAGCGCGGCCCGGGCGAGCACACCGGCTTCGAGTACTCGCGCACGCAGAACCCCACGCGGTTCGCGCTGGAGGCCAACCTCGCGGCGCTCGAGAGCGGCTCGACCGGCGGCTGGGGGCTGGCCTTCAACGCGGGCCTGGCGGCGTCGACGGCCGTGCTCTCGCTCCTCGAGGCGGGGGACCACGTCGTCGCGGGCGACGACCTCTACGGCGGCTCGTTCCGCCTGTTCGACAAGGTGTTCCGGCGCCTCGGTCTCTCGTTCTCGTACGTCGACGCGCGCGACGTGCGCGCCGTGGCCGCCGCCATCGGCCCGCGCACGCGCCTGGCCTGGGTCGAGACGCCCACGAACCCGCTGCTGCGCCTCTTCGACATCGCCGCCATCGCCGAGGTCTGCCGCGCGCGCGGCGTGCTCGTGGCCGTCGACAACACCTTCATGACGCCGTACTTCCAGCGCCCGCTCGCCCTGGGCGCCGACCTCGTCGTCCACTCGACGACCAAGTACCTGAACGGCCACTCCGACGTCGTGGGCGGCGCCGTCATCGGCTCCGACCCCGCGCTGCGCGACCGCCTCGCCTTCTTGCAGAACGCCATGGGCGGCAGCCAGCCCGCCTTCGACAGCTTCCTCGTGATGCGCGGGACGAAGACGCTCCCCGTGCGCATGGAGCGCCACCAGCAGAACGCGCTGGCCGTCGCCCGCTGGCTCGAGTCTCGCCCCGAGATCGCGCGCGTCTTTTACCCGGGGCTGCGCTCGCACGAGCAGCACGCCCTCGCGCGCCGCCAGATGTCCGGCTTCGGCGGCATGGTGAGCTTCGTGCTTCGCGAGGACCGCCGCACGCTCGAGCGCGCGCGGGCCTTTCTGAAGAGCCTGCGCATCTTCACCTGCGCCGAGTCCCTGGGCGGCGTCGAGTCCCTCGCCGAGCACCCGGCGATCATGACCCACGCCTCCATCCCGCCCGAGCGCCGCCGCGCCCTCGGCATCAGCGACGGCCTCATCCGCCTCTCCGTCGGCATCGAGCACGTCGACGACCTCATCGCCGACCTCGAACAAGCCTTGAAGGCGTCCGAAACCATCGGGGGGCGGAGGCGATGAGGACGCGCAGGTCCCGGGGCCGGGGCCGGGATCTTCGTCAGTTGTGCGGGAGCATGCAGCCGCCCACGAGGTGCACCGGGACGTTGCTCTGAACGAGGCTCCGGCAGTACGAGCCGTGAATCGTCAACGTGAGATTGGTGCTCTGATCGTTGGGGTCGAAGGACCAGCCTTCCGTGTCGCTCGAAGGGATCGGGACCCCGTCGAAGAGGAGCTGCGCGTTCTTGGGATCGGCGGGGGGCGAGTGGACGTCGATCTTGCAGGCCTCTTCGGCCTTCGACTCGACGAACGTGTCGAGCTCGACGGCGAGGTCGGTCGCCGTCTTGGCGGCGTGACCATCGAGGCCCCCGAAGGAGGCGACCATGTCGAGGCAGGTGCTGGCGATGGCCGTGTCGCCGACCGCGAACACGGCCGTGTTCGTGAAGGTGTTGCTGAGCTTGATGGTCGCCGCGACGGCGTCCATGCACGGCGTCGTCGTCGACATCGGGCTCGACGTGCACGTCGGATCGCCGCTCGAGACGAGGACGACGTAGCGGTGGTCGTTCATCTGGTCGGAGTTGTAGATCTGCTTGTAGGCGTCGTAGCACTTCGAGAGCGCGTCGCTGATCGGACGCTGGGCCTGCTTGCAGTTCGCGCCGCCGCCGTCGCAGGCGTGGATGGCGCCCCTGATGGTCCGCCCGCTGCTGTAGCTGGGCGGGACGACGTCGCCGGCGCAGCAGCCCTGGCCGTTGCCGCACATGCTCGTCGTCGACGGGAACTCCTGGTAGCCCCACTTGATGACGGGGTACTTCGTCATGAGGCCCTGCACCTGTTGCTGGACGACCGAGAGGCCCGTGCCCGTGCCGAACGACATCTGCATGTCCGCCGAGCGATCGACGCTCATGATGACGTACGGAGAGCGCATCGAGATGGGGAGATACTGGATCTGTCCGCCGAAGCAGAACGGGAAGCCGTCGGGACGCCCGCCGTCGAAGTGGCCGGCCCCGCTCGTGCCCCCGGTCGCGCCGCCGCGGGGATCGCCGCCCGCGCCCGCGCTGGACGCGCCCGCGCCCGCGCTGGACGCGCCCGCGCCGCTGTCGACCGCGGAGTCGAGCAGCACCGACTGACGGCAGGCGGCGGCGCCCAGCAGGCACGTCGCGAGCGCGAGCGGGGCGACGCCGCCACGACGGCCTGTCGACGTCGAGAGGCCGCTGCTCGGGCGCCAGCGGTGGAGGCCCGGGCGCGCTCGCGCGTCAGAGGCGCGCGGCCTCGGCGCCATCGCCGCTCTCCAGCAGCCGCTCCGCCTCGACCCGGAAGCGGCCGCTCGGCCAGTGGCGCAGGTACTCCCTCGCCGCCTCGGCGCCCGCCGGATCGCCGAGCCGCACGAGGCACTCGGCGCGGTGGAACGTGGCGGGCTCGGCGGCGTCGCGCACGAGCGGGGACGCGAGCGCGATCTGGTAGGAGGCGACGGCGCGCTTGTAGTCGGCGCGCGAGCGGTACAGATCCCCCGCGACGCGCGCGATCTCGGCGCGGCGCTCGCTGTCCGGGTGGTTGCGGATGAAGTCGTTGGCCTCGGCGAGCGCTCCCGGCGCGTCGCCCGCGTGCACGAGCGTCTCGATGATCGAGACGTCGGTCTCGACGCGCAGGATGCCGTTCGGGTGGTCGGCGCGGTAGCGGCGCCACGCGACGACGGCGTTCGCCGGCTGTCCGAGGCGGTCACGCAGGATCTTGCCGATCTCGTAGGCGGCGTTCTCGCCCGCGGCGCCCGCGCGCTGCGCGAGCGCGCGGTAGAGCGTGAGGGCGCGCGCAGCGTCGCCCGCGGCGAGCGCGTCGCGCGCGGCGGCCTCGGTCTCGTCGTCGGAGCCGAGCGCGTGGCTGCCCGGCGAGGCGAGCGCGACCGCGCGGGCGTGCGGATGCGTGTGCGCGGGCGCGTCGGACGCCGCCGGGCCCGCGACGTCGGGGCTCGCCCACGTCTCGCCCGCGCCGACCCGGGCGAGGCGCGCTTGATCCAAGACCTCGGCGGTGCCGTCCTGGACGTCGACGAACACGCGGCGCGCGTCGTTCATGCGCAGCTTGAAGCGCGTGCCGAGCACGACGACGCGGTAGGGGCCCGCGAGGACGACGTACGAGTGGCCCGCGGGCTGACGCGGGACCTTGAAGGCCACCTCGCCGCCGTCGACCTTGGCCCGGCCCGCCCGATCGACCGTCATCACCGACGACGACTCGAGGCTCGCCTCGGTGCCGCCCACGAGGGTCAGCGCCAGGCGCTCGCCGGCGCCCGTGCGGATCGTGCCCTCCGCCGCGGCGACCGGACGCGCCTCGACGGGCGCCACGGGCCGCGACGCCACGACGGGCGGGAGCTGGTGGCGCGGCCACAGCCAGGCGACGAACGCGCAGGCGAGCGCCGCCGTGCTGCCGACGCCGCCCGCGAACCACACCCAGCGCAACGTGCGCGCCGGGCGCGTCGCGCGCAGGCGCACCATGTCCGCGACCGGCACGCCGCTGGCGGCGAGGTCGAGCTCGCCGACGTCTCCGTCGCCCACCCCCGGCTCGAGATCGGCGACGCGCGCCCACATGCGCCGCATCGTCACGTCGTCCGGCGCGCGATCGCGCGCCTCCGCGAACGCGCCGTCGAGCTCCCGCCCGACGGGATCGTCCTGGTCTCGAAACCCCTTGCTCCCCGACCCCTTCATGATCCCCTCGCCATGCTCTTGCGCGCCATCGCCGTGAGCTCGGAGCGCGCGTGGTGCAGCCGCGACCACACCGTGTTCTCGGGGCAGCCGGCGATGCGCGCGATCTCGTCGACCGGAAGCTCCTCGATCTCGAACAGCACGAGCACGAGCCGCTTCTTCGGCGAGAGGCGCTGCAACATCGAGTCGAGCGTGGCGAGGCGCGCGCTGCGCTCGGACGGATCCGGATCGGGCGGCGGCGGCGGCTCCCGCATGAGCAGCGTCGAGAGCAGACCCTGCATGCGGCGGCGGCGCATCGCGCGCCCGGCGCCGCGCGCGGCGATGCGGTAGATCCACGTCGACAGCCGGGCCGCGCCCCGGAAGCGATCGAGGCTGCGGTAGACGGCCACGAACACGTCCTGGCAGGCGTCCTCGCGCTCCTCCGCCGGGACGCCGAGGGCCGACAGGAAGCGGTAGACCGTGGGCGCGTGCCGGTCGTGAAGCATGCGCCACGCGCCGTGATCGCCGCGGCGGCAACGCGCGACGAGCTCGGTGTCCGTCGGGACCGAGCCGCGCGGGACGGCGGGGCGCAGGAGGCTAGGCGTGTTCACGGCAGGCTCATTGGGATTAGTGCCACCGGGAGGGCGCGTTCGTCACCGAAACGAGAGCCCCAATTCTACGCCACCTTCGCCGAAGACGCGGGGGGTTCCCCACACCTGGGGGACCTCTAAGGCCGCGAATGTATAGGGGACCGCCAACGCAATGCGGGATAGGAGCCGCAGGTAGACCGGCCCGGCCAGGGTGAGGGCGTAGCCGACCCCGACGTCTCCGAAGGGCGCCGCGCGGACCGTGCTCGCGGCCCCCGGCCCCGAGACCGAGACGATGTAGAGGTCCGTGCCCGCGCCGATTCCTGGCTCGAGCTGGCCGGGGCCGAGCGGCACGGCCAGGAAGACGCCGAGGCGAACGGGCACGCGGCGCAACGTGGCGGTCTTGTCCGCCCAGCGGGCCTCGGCCGGCGGGGCGTACCCGGCGCCGACGCGGCCGCCCCAGTGCGCGCCGCTGGCCGTCGATTCGACGCCGAGCACGAGGTCGGCGTCGCCGCCGAAGCCGCCGGCGTCGCCCACGCGCGCGCCGCCCGCCAGGCCGAGCCGCCAGAGCGC
>DASZWW010000032.1:0-9211 GCA_035546175.1 Polyangia bacterium | reverse complement strand
CGACCGTCGAGTCGAGGCTCACGCCGAAGACGGGTGGGGTGTCGGTCTTGGGCGGCTCCTGCGCCTCCTGGGGCGGCGGCGGCGCTTCGGGCGGCGGCGTGGGCGCGGGCGCGTGGTGGACGACGACGTGCTTGACCTCGGGGGGCGGCGGAGGCGGCGGCGGCTCGGGGCGCACCTCCGGCGGCGGGGGCGGCGGCTCCTTGACCTCCATCTCCACGGTCTGCTCCCCGCGCAGGAGCGCCGAGACGTCGACGCGGGCGAGCGCGCCGCCCACCGCGACGTGCACCCCGAGCGCGACGATCGTGCCAATGAGCACGCCCGTCCCGGCCGGCTTGCGCACCTCCCAGATCGCGTCGAGCCCCGCGAGGCGGTCGCCGGCGGGCTTCACGGCGCCGTCCTCATCGTCCTTCTCACTACTTGCCCGGGTCGACGTTGAGCGCGAAGCGGTGCACGCCGGAGCGCTTCACGAGGTCGATCACGTGGATGACGTCGCCGTGCGAGACGACCTTGTCGGCGGCGATGATGGCCTGCAGGTCCGGGTTCTTGGGCAGCTCGCCGTGGATGTAGTCGACGATGCGCTGGTCGCTGCTGCGCTCGCCGTTGAGGTAGACGGCGTTGTCCCTCGAGATCGTGATGGCCAGCGTCGTCTTCGTCTGGTCGGAGCCGGAGGCCGCCTTGGGCAGGTCGACCTTGATCGCGGGGCTGACGATGTACGACGCCGTCACCATGAAGATGATGAGGAGGACGAGCGTGATGTCGACGAGGGGCGTGACGTTGATGCCGACGATCATCCCGTTGTCGTCGTCGCCACCGCCGAAGGCGCCGCCGGCCACGCTACTTCTCCAGAGTCGACGCCGCCGCCGCGGGCGCGGGCTCGGGCTTGGCGACGGCCGACAAGAGGAGGTGCGCCATGGCGTCGATGCGGCCGAGCGAGCCGCGCACCTTGCCCTGGAAGTAGTTGTAGGCGATGACGGCCGGGATCGCGACCATGAGTCCGACGGCCGTGGCGACGAGCGCCTCGGAGATGCCCGACATGACGGCGGCGGCGCCGCCCGTCTGGTTGTGCGAGAGATCGGCGAAGGCCTTGATGATGCCGAGCACGGTGCCGAAGAGGCCGATGAAGGGCGCGTTGTTGCCGAGCGTGCCGAGGACGCCGAGGTTGCGCTCGAGATCGAGGCGCAGGCGCGACTTCGCGCTGGCCATCGCCTCGGACATGGCCTCCGCGCCGCGATCGAACTGCTCGAGGCCGGCGGCGGCGATCTGCGCGGCCGGCGCGCGCTGGCCGGCGAGCCGCTTGCGCGCGCCCGCGGCGTCGCCGTCCTTGAGGAACGCGAGCAGCTCCTTGCCGAGCGCCTCGAAGTCGACGCGGCCGGCGGCCAGGAAGATGCCGCGCTCGACCATGATCGTCACCGACAGCAGCGAGAGCGCGATGAGGAGCCAGAGGACCCATTCGGAGCCGAGAAGGGTGAAGCCCAGGATTCGTTCGGTCAGTCTCATTTGCTCCTCGGTGACGCGGACCAGGGAAAGACGGGCAGCCTTGGCGAAAGGTGGCGAAAAGTTAGCATGGAAAGGGCCGGATCGAGGCGGGCGCGGTCACCCTAGGGCCGCCACGACGACGGTGGCATAACTGCCCGCGGGCAATGAGAACCGCAGGCGCAGCGCCACCTCTCCTGGACCGACGGGCGCCGGATCGGGTTGCACGGCCGGCTCGCCGAGCGTGAGCGGCACGAGGAAGGGGCGGCGCGCGCCCGGCAGGTCGCGCCCCGCGCGCGCGAAGTCCTCGCGCGTCGCGCCCACGCCGGCGAGCGCCTCGTCCTCGAGGGCGCGCGCCGCCGTGCCGGGCGGCGGCTCCTTCTCGCGCCCCCCGGGCAGCGGGCCCGTGACGGCCAGCTCGCCCGCGTCGACGCGCGCCTGATCGACCGCGACGTCCTCGGTGATGAAGAGGCCGCCCGAGGCGACCTTCTGCAAGACGTCGCCCGCGCGCACGGTGCGCAGGCCCGCGGGCTGGGCGGCGCGCAGCTCGAGGGCGCGGTTGAACACCGCGCTCTGCGCCGCCGAGAGCAGCAGCCTGCGCAGCCGGTGGTCGCGCTCGCGCCGCTCGCCGCGCAGGATCGCCAGCCCCGCGGCCGCGTTGTCGCCCGCGGCGCCGAAGCGCTGCTCCCCGAAGCGGTTGGGCACGCCGCCCGCGGCGAGGGCCTCGAGACGCGCGCGCAGCGCCGCCTCCTCGCCCGCGGCGAGCGTGACGACGAGCTCGAAGCGATTCCCGCGCAGGTGGCCCGTGCGCAGCTTGTTGCCGTGACGAGCCGCCTTCAGCACGGCGAGGTCGGGCTCGGAGATGAGGCGCGCCCGCTCGGGATCGACGCGCGGCACGCTCACCCACTGGCGCGTGACGGCGTTCCGATCCTTGAGGCCCGCGTAGCCCACGTCGCGCGCCTCGACCCCGAGCAGCCGCGCGAGGCGGCGGGCCGCGTCCATGGTCGTCAGGCCGCGCTTCTCGATCCAGAGGAACGTGTGCTCGCCCGCGCCCGCGGGCTCGTAGGCCGCGAGCTCCTCGACGACGAAGCGGTCCGGAGACGGGACGAAGGTCAGCATGGGGCGCGGGGGAGGCTCGCTCACCGAGGTCCTCGGGCGAGGACGTCCAGGGTCAGACGCCGCTCGCGCCCGGCTTCGGCTCGAGCATCGCCAGGTACATCTGCGCCGACTTGTTGTCGGGCGCCATGTCGAGCACGGCGCGCCACTCGGCCATGGCGTCGTCGCGGCGGCCGTGCGCGTAGTAGCAGAGGCCGAGGTGCAGGCGCGCCGGGAGGAAGCGCGGGTTCTCGGCGCGCACGCGCTCGAACTCGCTCACCGCCTCGGCCGTGTCGCCCATCTCGCGCAGGGTCGTGCCGAGCCGCGTGCGGAGGTCGACGAAGGTGGGGCAGAGGGCGAGGGCCCGCTGGTACTCGCGCACGGCGTCGGTGTACATGCCGACCGCGTGGTACGCCGCGCCCGTGTCGGCGTGCATGTTGGCGATCTTGCCCTTGGCGAAGGGATCGAGGCTCTGCGGCGCGGTCTTCGAGGCGGTGAGCGCGCGCTGGTAGACCTCCTTGGCCTCGCGGTAGCGGCCGAGGTCGTTGTAGGTGACGGCGAGGTTGAGCGCCGCCTCGGTGTACGCGGGGTTGATCTCGAGCGCGCGCCGGAACATGCCCTCGGCCTGGGCGAGGCGGCCCGACTGGTGGTAGATGACGCCCAGCATGTCGTAGACGTCCGCGTAGGCGACGTTCTCCTTGATGACCTCGGCGAGGCAGCTCTCCGCCTTGTCGTACTCGCGGGCCGTGTAGTGGTCGCGGCCGCGCGTCACGAGATCGCGGACGGCGTCCTTGCCGCGTTCATCCATGAGATTCCGCCGGCGCCGCGCTCGCGGGCTCGTTCGCGCTCGGCAGCGGCTGGGGATCGTTCCCGTAGCGCTTGGCGATGAACTCCAGGTAGCGCGCGGCGCGGCGCGCGTCGTCGGCCGCGGCGTAGTCGTTGACGACGCGCTGGAAGGTCTCCTTCGCGCGCCGCGGGTCGCCGAGCTTGAGGTACGTCTCGCCGAGCGCGTAGAGCAGCTCCGGCTCGCGCCCCGAGCCCGGGTAGCGGCGCAGCGCGCCCTCGAGGCGCATGGCCGCCGCCTTGGGGTGGTCGGAGTTGAGGTAGAAGCGCGCCACGTAGACCTCGTGATCGACGAGGCGCTGGAGCACCTGCTTGCGCAGCTCCTCGGCCTTCTTGACGTACTTCGAGTCGGGGAAGCGGTGCTCGAAGTCGGTGAGCTCGCGGAGCGCGTCCGTCACGGCCGACTGATCCTTCTCGTACGACGGCGGCAAGAGGAAGATGTCGGTCGGCATGTCGCGGAAGTAGCTCTCGCCGATGCGGAAGGCGACGTAGCCATCCTCGACCTTGTCGTGCGTCGGGTGCAGGCGGGCGAAGGTCTTGTAGCTGTCGATGGCCTCGGTGTAGTTCTCGCGGTCGAACTGCGAGTCGGCGAGCGCGAGCTCGGCGAGGACGGCGTACTTCGAGAACGGATACTTCTGCTTGACGAACTGGAAGTACTTCGCGGCCTCGGCGTAGTCCTCGTCCTTGAGCTCCGCCATCCCCTTCTCGTAATTTTGCTTGGCCGTGAGAGAGTAGGTGACCGGCTTCGAGGCGTCGTCCGACGTCGCGCAGCCGAGGAGGCCGACGGAGAGGAGGCACGCGAAGATGCGGGCACGCGCGCGCGGAAACGGGGGCGACATGGGAAAACTATGGTACGTAAGCGCTGCGCCGCAGTCCACCGCCGTTGCACGCCGCTTCATGCCTGTTTTTCCCAGACTCTTCGGGCAACTTTTTTTTGCGACCACCGCACTAACGATGGTGTCGTGCGCGGGTCCGTCCGCGTCCTCCGGAGCCGCGTCGGCGGCGGCGCCGGAGGTCCGTCAGGAGGCTCCCCAGGCGGCCGGCGCGCGCGCCGTCGCGAACCTGGGCGGCGCGCGCTGTCACGACGCGGTGTGCTCGTGCCGCAGCCGCGGCAGCGGAGACGATCGCGAGACCCAGCCGCCCGACGAGGGGCACAAGCGCTTCGAGATCCGCCTCGGCGCGGCCGGCGGCGCGGCGACGCTGAGCTCGCCGACGCTCGGCGACCTCGCGGCGGGCCCCGACGAGACCTGCTTCTACGTCGACGTCGTGCCGGGCACGACGCACGAGGTGACGTTCCTCGCGAAGGAGCGGCGGCCCGAGGAGGGCGTGTCGCCCGAGCTCGAGATCGCCGAGTACGGGCCCAAGGGGCCGTGGTGGTACGACGTGCTCATCGTCAAGTGCGACGGCGGCCCGGGCGGTCACTGCAACCGCGACGCCGCCGACGCGTGGAGCGCGGAGGCCAAGACGCGCAAGCGCGGGCGTGTCGACCCGTGCGGCTCGGCGGTCGTCAAGGGCCTCAAGTGGGACACGACGGGCGGCACGGGCTATCGCGAGGCCGGCCTCTTCGCGGACTTCGAGGTCAGCTTCACGCTCGAGGTGAAGAAGTTCCCGACGCAGTTCCAGCCCGGCTCGACGGAGTGCGTGCCCAAATGATCGGCGCCATCGAGAGGCCGGAGGCGGGCTTCGCGCGCCGGAGGCCGGGGAAGGGGAGGCTTGGAGCCCTCCCGGGGTTCCGAGGGCGATGAAGGTTCACTTGATCGGCATCGCCGGCACGGGGATGGGCTCGCTCGCGGGCCTGCTCAAGGCGGCCGGCCACGACGTGCGCGGGTCCGACGAGCACGTCTACCCGCCCATGTCGACGCAGCTCGCCGAGCTGGGCGTGCCGACCTTCGAGGGCTTCCGCCCGGCGAACCTCGACTGGGGCCCCGAGTGCGTCGTCGTCGGCAACGTGTGCCGCAAGGACCACGTCGAGGTGCTGGCCGCGCAGGAGCGTCAGATCCCGCTCGAGTCGTTCCCGTCGCTGCTCGGGAAGCTCTTCCTCGAGGGCAAGCACTCGGTCGTCGTGGCCGGGACCCACGGCAAGACGACGACGTCGTCGATCCTGGCGCACGTCCTGGCGGACGCGGGGCGCGATCCGTCGTTCCTCATCGGCGGCGTGCCGCTCAACTTCCGGCAGTCGTGGCGCCTCGGGAAGGGCGAGGAGTTCGTCGTCGAGGGCGACGAGTACGACACGGCCTTCTTCGACAAGGGCTCCAAGTTCCTGCACTACCGCCCGCGTACGGCGCTGCTGACCTCGGTCGAGTTCGACCACGCCGACATCTTCAAGGACGAGGAGGCGGTCAAGGCGACCTTCCGCAAGTTCGTCGCCCTCATCCCCGAGGAGGGCACGCTGTTCGTTTGCGCGGCGTCGCCGGGGGCGCTCGAGGTCGCGCGCGCGGCCCGCTGCCAGGTGATGACCTACGGCCGGCCGGGCTCGGGCGCCGACTGGACGTTCGAGGTCTCGCGCCGCGCGCCCGGCGGGCGCGTCACGATGGAGGTCGCGCGCCGGGGCGAGCGCATCGTCTCCGTCGAGACGAGCCTGCCCGGCATCTACAACCTCGAGAACGTCGTGGGCGTCATCGCCGTCGCGGCGAGCCTGGGCGTGGGGCTGCCGGAGATCGCGCGCGCCGTGCGACGGTTCCTCGGCGTGAGGCGGCGGCAGGAGGTGCGCGGCGTCGCGCAGGGCGTGACCGTCATCGACGACTTCGCCCACCACCCGACGGCCATCCGCGAGACGATCCTCGCCCTCAAGGGGCGGCACGGGCCGGGCAAGCTCATCGCCGCCTTCGAGCCGCGCTCGGCGACCAGCCGGCGCAACGTCTTCCAGGCCGACTTCGCCGACGCGCTCTCGGTGGCCGACGAGGTCGTGCTCGCGCCGCTCTACGCGCCGGAGAAGGTGCCGGCCGACGAGCGCCTCGACGTCGAGCGGCTCGCGGGCGACCTGCGGCGGGAGGACGTGCCGGCGCGCCTCGTGCCGACGGTCGAGGAGACGGTGGCCCACATCGCCGAGCGCGCCTCGCCGGGAGACACCGTGCTCGTGATGTCGTCGGGCGACTACGGGGGCCTGCACGAGAAGATCCTGGCGCGCCTCGGCGATCCGGTCATGCCGGCGCGCGCCGAGCACAAGGCGAAGATCGGGCACCTGCTCGATCGCGTCGGCATCCTCCACCCCGTGCTCGACCAGTTCTGGCCGAGCTACCTCGTGATCCCGGGCGCCGACGCGTCCGATCCGAAGGATCCCCTGGTGGGGTGCGTGGCCGTCGAGAACGTCGGCGACGTGGCCCTGCTGCGCATGCTCGCCGTCGCGCCCGAGCGGCGCGGCGAGGGGCTCGGGTTCGTGCTCGTCGAGGCGGCCGAGAACCGCGCACGCACCCAGGGCGTGCGCCAGCTCTACCTCGTGACCGACGGCGCGCAGGGCTACTTCGGCGAGAAGCTCGGCTTCACGGCCTGCGACCGCAAGGACGTCGACGCGGGGATCGCGCAGACGGCGGAGTACCTGCTCGCGCGCTCGAAGAGCGCGACGTGGATGCGCAAGGACCTCTAGGGGGAGCCGGAGGACCAGCCGCGCCGTGAGCCCCGTCGATCCGCTGGCAGACACGCTGCGCGTCGCGCAGGAGATCGCGCGCGAGGCCGGGAAGATCCTCCTCGCGGGGTGGGGCACGCGCCCCGCCGTCGGCTTCAAGTCCGAGGACATCAACCTCGTCACCGAGTACGACAAGCGCTCGGAGGCGCTCGTCGTCGAGCGGCTCGCGCGCGCCTTCCCGCAGGATCGGGTGGTCGCCGAGGAGGGTACGACGGCGGGCGAGGCCCGGCCCGGCGCGCGCGTCTGGTACGTCGACCCCCTCGACGGCACGACGAACTTCGCGCACGGGCTGCCGATCTTTTCGGTGTCGCTCGGCCTGTGGATGGACGGGCGCGCCGTGGCCGGCGTCGTCGAGGCGCCCGCCGTCGGGTGGTCGTTCGCGGGCACCGTCACGGGCGGCGGCTCGACGTTCAACGGCAAGCCCATCGCGCCGTCGACGACCGACAAGCTCGGGGGGGCGCTGCTCGTCACGGGGTTCCCGTACGAGCGCAACCCCGTGCAGAACAACCTCGCCGAGTGGACGGCGTTCACGGCGGCGGCGCAGGGCACGCGGCGCCTCGGCTCGGCGGCCCTCGACCTGTGCTTCGTGGCCTGCGGCTGGCTCGACGGCTACTGGGAGCGCGCGCTGCACCCCTGGGACCTCGTCGCGGGCGCGGCCATCGTCGAGGGCGCGGGCGGCCGCGCCACCGAGCTCGACGGCTCGCCGTTCGTGGGCACGACGGGCCGCGTGCTGGCCAGCAACGGCCTCATCCATGACCAGATGATCCGCGTGCTGCACGGCGTGGCGCGCCGCGCGAACGCCCCCTGGCCATGAGCGTGGCGGCCTGCGCGGCCGCGAT
Organism: Polyangia bacterium; assembly: GCA_035546175.1. Taxonomy (GTDB): domain Bacteria; phylum Myxococcota_A; class Polyangia; order Fen-1088; family Fen-1088; genus DASZFV01. Next base: position 1,339 of record DASZWW010000032.1, on the reverse strand, counting down.
CATCGCCGGCGGCGCCGCCACGCGCCTCGGCGGCCTGCCGAAGTCCACGCTCGTGGTCGAGGGGCGCTCGATCGCCGAGCGGCTGCTGGAGAGCTTGCGCGCGACCTTCCCGCGCGTGCTCGTCGTCGCCAACGACGCGGCGCCGTGGGCGGCGCTCGGCGTCGAGGTCGTGCCCGACGTCCACCGCGGCGCGGGGCCGCTCGGCGGCGTCCACGCGGCGCTCGTCGCCACGGCGGCGCACGCCGGCGTCGTCTGCGTCGCGGGCGACATGCCGTTCGTCGCGCCGGCCCTCCTCGCCCGGCTGCGCGATCACGCGCCCGAGGCGGACGCCCTCGTGCCGCGCGTCGCGGGCCGCGCCGAGCCGCTGCTCGCGCGCTGGGGCCGCGCCTGCCTGCCCGTCGTCGACGCGCAGCTCGCCGCGGGCGAGCGCGCCGTCCACGCCGTCTTCGAGCTCGTGGGCACGGCCTGGCTCGACGAGCCGGCGCTGCGCGCCGTCGATCCCGCGCTGCGCTCGTTCACCAACGTCAACACGCCCGACGACCTGCGGCGCCTCGCGGGCGAAGGCGGGACGGGCCAGGGCCCGTGAGCGGCGGGCGCCGCCTCCCGCCGGCGCTCGCGCTCGGGCTCGCCGCGGCGGCGGCGGTCGTCGCGGCGCCGTTCTTCTCGGCGACGACCTTCGTCGGCGACGATCACCTCTTCCTGGCCTTCGCGCGCCTGGCGCCGAACCCCTTCGTCGCCTTCGTGCGCGACCAGCACGGCGGCGAGTTCTACCGCCCGCTGCCCATGCTCGTCTGGTGGCTCCTCGGGCGCGCGGCGCGCGGCGCGAGCTGGCCCTTCGCGGCGCTCGCGCTCGGGCTGCACGCGGCTTCGGCGGCGCTCCTCGCCAGGCTCGTCGCGTCCGTCGGCCGTCCTCCCGCCGTGGCGGCCCTGGCGGCCGCGCTGTTCTTCCTCGCGCCGCAGAACCTCGAGGCCGCGTCGTGGTTCTCGGCGAGCACCGATCTCTTCGCGACGGCCTTCGTCCTCGCCTCGCTCCTGGCGCTCGTTCGCGGGAAGGCGCTCGCCGCCGCGGCGCTCGCGCTCGCCGCGTTCCTCTCGAAGGAGTCCGCGCTCGTGCTCCCCGCGCTCGCCTTCGTCGTCCTCGGCGCCGGGCCCGAGCCCGCTCCCCGGGCGCGGCGCGCCCGCGCCGTGCTGCCGCAGGTCGCGCTCGCGGCGGCGATCGTGGTCGTGCGCGGCGCCGTCCTGCGCGGCTGGGGCGGCAGCGGCGACGAGCGCGCCCCGCTCGCGGGCAAGCTCGTCCAGCTGGCGAGCGGCCTCGTCCACGTCGGCCCGGGCGCCGCCG
>DASZWW010000031.1:0-9757 GCA_035546175.1 Polyangia bacterium | reverse complement strand
TGCGGCCCCACTGTCGCCCGCCAGCCCGCCGGCCGCGCCCGCTGGTCCGCTGCCGCCGCCGGCCGCGCCCGCGCCGCCGCCCACCCCAGCCGTCGAGGCAATGCCAGCGCCGCCACCCACGCCGGTCGAGAGCCCGGAGTGACTCGCGTGATAAGGCTCGGGAGAGCAGCTCGCCCAGAGGGCGACCGCCGTCAGCGCGACGAGCGCCGGCGGCCGGAGCCCGACGCGACCCGACTGCGACCTTCCGACGCCGATGGATTGCAGGCCTTCCCGGCGGAGCATGTCGACCCCTCCTTTCGCACGCCGCCGAGGCCCCGCCGCACCGCGGGCTCACTCCAACGGCCAGACGATTGTATCTCAAATTTGGTAAGCTAGATCGCGCAGAAGCAGGTTGCTTGCGCCGACGCTTTGCGTAAGCTGCGGCCGATGAGGTTTTCCGCAGGCGTGGCGCGGCTGACGGCGGCGCTTCTGGCCTGGGCCGGCGCGGCGACCCTCGCCCGCGCGGCCGGGGTCGAGCACCCGGACGTGGGGACGGTCGCCCTCGGTCGGGGCGGCGCGTACGCTGCCGACCCCGACGGCGGGCTCGCGCTCGTCTACAACCCGGCGGGGCTCGCGCGACAGGGCGGGCTGCGCGCGACGCTCGACGCCAACCTCGCGTGGCAGAGGCTGACGTTCACGCCCGCCGACGGCTCGCCCGCCGTGTCGAACGGCGCGCCGCCCTTCCTCGCGCCGGCGGCGGTCGTGAGCTATGGGCTCGGCGCCGTCGGACCCCTCGCGGGGCTGGCGTTCGCGGCGGGCGTCGCGGGCCCGTCGGCGATCGGCCGCCTCGAGTATCCGGCGACGGGCGCGCAGCGCTACGCGCTCATCTCGAGCGACACGCAGATCGCGTACTGGTCCGCGGCCGTCGCGGCGGCGTTCAACCGATGGCTCGCCGCGGGCGTGACGCTCCAGCTGGTGCAGGGGACGGCGCGCTTCACGCAGGCCGTGTGGAGCGGCAGCGCCGCGGGCACGGATCCGGCCGGCGACGCGCTCGCGCACGTCGACGTCTCGAGCGGGCTCATCCCGACGGCGATCTTTGGCGTGACGGCGCGGCCGCACGAGCGCGTCTCGGTGGGCGCGAGCTGGCGGCGCGGCTTCACCTTCGACGCGTCGGGGTCGCTCACCACCGACCTGCCGGCGGCGGCGCGCGCCATCGGCGCGCAGCAGACCGGGACGAGCACGGGGTTCTCGCTGCCCTTCCCCGACACGTTTCGCGTGGGCGTGCTGGCGCGCCCGCGCGAGCGCTGGCTCGTCGAGCTCGACCTCGTCTACGAGCGCTGGTCGACGCTGCGGTCGTTCGGGCTCGAGCCCCACGGGATCGTCATCGCCAGCCAGAACCTCGGCACGAGCAAGCCGCTCCCCGACATCGTCTTTCAGAGGAACTTCGACGACGCGTTCAGCGTGCGCCTCGGCGCCGAGCGGGAGGTCGTGCCGGGGCTGCTCACGGCGCGGGCGGGGTACCTGCACGAGACGTCCGCGGTGCCGACGGCGAGCACGAGCGTCGACTTCCCCAACTGGGAGCGGGACGTCGTCGCGGTGGGCGCGTCGGTGGCGATCCCGCGCACGCCGGCGACCTTCGACGTCGCCTACGCGCACCACTTTCTGCCGGCGCGCACGGTGACGGCGAGCGGGATCGCGCAGGTGGTGACGCCGTGCCTGACCCCGGGCTGCACGGATCCCGCGGCGGCCGTCGTCGGCAACGGCCGCTACACGTCCGCCCTCGACGTGCTGTCGGCGTCGGTGCGGGTCGCGCTCGGCGGACGGCCTTGACGCGCGCCGCCCACGTCTCTAGCGTTGCTCCATGCGCGCCCCCCGCTCCTCCTTGGTCCTGGCCCTCACCCTCGCCTCCGCCTTCGGCCTGGGCGCGTGCGGGAGGCTCAAGCCCGCCGACACGAGCGGCGCCGCGGGCGCCGCGGGCTCGGGCGCGGCCGGCTCGAGCGCGGCGGGCTCGACGCAGACGGCGGGCGCGGGCGGCTCCGCCAACGTCCTCGTCACGGTCTCCGGCACGGCCGCGCCGCTCCCGCTCGACATGGCCCTGGTCGGCATGGCCGAGGACTTCACCATGCTGAAGGTCTCGATCGTCGATCCCTCGGCGGTCATCCTCAACCCCGACGCCACGCCGCTCGGCTCGATGACGCTGGATACGTCGGCCGCGAACTGCGACGCGACGAGCGGGTGCAAGTGGTCGATCTCGGGCGTCAACATCTCGAACCCGAACCTGCTCGGGTTCGTGGGCTCGGTCGAGGACCTGCGCACGGGCGACGCGCGCGTGTGGGTCAAGACGGGCACGGGCATGGGCTCGATGGCCGTCGTGGCCGCCGTGCGCGCCAACCCCATGCCCGTCACCGACCGGCGCGCGTTCGTGGTCAGTCGCATGCTCGAGGCCAAGCTGGGGGCGTTCGCCGGGCCCGCGCTGGGGACGACGTTCGCGCCGGGCGCGCTCGAGGCCCGCGGCTTCCTCATCGGCTTCGTCCTCGACAAGGCCAGCTCGGCCGCCGTGCCGGCGGGCGTGGCGGGCGCCAAGGTCACGACGCCGGCCACGACGACGGCGGTCCCCTTCGACGTCATCTATCCCAACGACACCTTCACGGCCGCCGGGACGGCGACGGCGTCGAGCGGCATCTTCATCGTCGTGCCGAAGATGGCCATGACCGTCGTGGCGACCTGGAGCGTGATCGGTCCCGACGGCACGCGAACCTGGACGCCCCAGGTCGCCGGGACGAACCCGAACAACGCCTACGTCGCCCTGATGCCCGCGGACGGCTGACGGGCGGGGGCTGGGCGGGGGCGATTCGACAACCCTAGTCCAGCGTCGCGCCGACGAGGACCGGTTCGAGCGCGAGCGTGACGTCGAAGCGGCTCCTCACCGCGTCGCGGACGTGTCGGGCGAGGCTCAGCAGCTCGGCCGTCGAGCCGCCGCCGTGGTGGACGAGCGCGAGCGCGTGGGCGGACGAGACGCCGACGGGGCCGCGCCGCGAACCCCTGGAGATCCCGGACCGCTCGATGAGCCACCCGGCGGAGAGCTTCACGTGGCCCGGGCCGGCGGCCCAGCGGGGCACCTCGGCGGCCGACGCCACGACGCCCTCGGCCGCGGCGCGCGCCGCGAGGCGCTCGGCGAGGTCGGCCCTCACGATGGGGTTCGTGAAGAATGAGCCGACGCTGCGCCGGTTGGGATCCGCGGGGTCGATCACCATGGACTTGCGCCGGCGCAGCGCGAGCACGGCGTCGCGCGTGGCCGCGAGCGTCGGCGCCTGCGCGCCCCCGAGCGCGTCGGCGAGCTCGCGGTAGCGCAGCGTCGGCGCCCCGTTCAACCGGAGGCCGAAGGTCACGGCCAGCACGACGTGGCGCCCGGGATCGCGACGGAAGGCGCTGTCGCGATAGCCGAAGGCGCACTCCGACGGCGGCAGCTCGAGGACGAGCTCGTCGCGCCGATCGAAGACGCGCACGGCGCGGATCGTGTCGGCGACCTCCTGGCCGTAGGCGCCGACGTTTTGAACGGGCGTCGCGCCGGCCAGGCCCGGGATGCCCGAGAGGCACTCGAGGCCCGCGAGGTCGCGCGCCACGGTGTCGGCGACGAGCCCGTCCCACGGCTCGCCCGCGGCGGCGGTGAGGCGCACCTCGCCGCCCGCGCACTCGTAGGCGCGCCCGCGCGTCGCGACGCGGACCACGAGGCCCGGGAAGCCCGCGTCGGCGACGACGACGTTCGAGCCGCCGCCCAGGACGAAGGCTGGCACGCCGCGCGCGGCCGCCCAGGCGAGCGCCTCGAGGATGGTCGCCTCGTCGGTCGCCTCGACGAGGTGACGCGCGGGGCCGCCGAGCTCGAGGGTCGTGAGCGGCGCGAGCGGGACGTCGTCGCGGATCGGGAGGCTCACGCCTCCAGCCTACCCTGTCCCGCAGCCGGGCCGTCGGACGCCTCGCCGCCCGCGATCACGACCAGGATCAGGCTCCAGGCCGCGAGGGCGAGGATGAACAGGAGGAACTGCAACGGCAGGGGGAAGGCGTAGACGACGCTGACCATCGGGATCCAGAAGAGCCAGTCGGGCAGGAGCAGGGGCAGCACGCGCGCGCGAAGGAACCCGCGCGTGAAGGCCGGGCGCGTCGCCGCCCACGAGAACCCGCGGGCCCGAAACAGGTAGAGCGCCGTGATGAGGCAGAGCCAGGGCGGCGTGAAGACGAGCTGATCGAAGGCCACCTTCGCGGCGACGGTCGTCGCGCCCGTGCCGAGGCCGAAGAGCCGCGCCTCGCCGCGGTAGAGGAAGTCGACGACGACGCCATTGAAGGCGAAGAAGGCGACGTTGAACGCGACCTCGCCGGCGCGCCCGCGCCGCGGCGCGCGCCCGCGCAGCGCCACCGCCTTGGCGAGCTCCGGCAGCACGCCGCCCGCGAACGCCGCCGTCGCCGCCGCGAGCGGCAGGCCCCCGGCCGTCTTCCACGCCGCCAGCGCCTCGCACCAGGCGCGCACGCCCGGGCTCGCGTGGTAGGCGACGACGAGCGCGACCGCGACGAGCTGGATGAGCACGAAGGGCCGCCAGGAGCGGCGCAGGGCGGCGAGCCCCGCGCCGAGGACGCCGACGCCCGCGCCGGCGCCGACGGAGACCGAGGCGTCCAACTACGTCGTCGCCTGCTTGCGCGCGACGCCGACGGGGCAGCTCACGCCGGTGCCGCCGAGGCCGCAGTAACCGTCCGGGTTCTTCGCCAGGTACTGCTGGTGGTCGTCCTCGGCGTAGTAGAACTCGGGGGCCGGCGCGATCTCGGTGGTGATGGGCCCGAAGCCCTCGAGGGCGAGCACGCGCGCGTACTCGAGCTTCGAGGCCTCGGCGACCGCGCGCTGCTCGTCGTCGTGCGTGTAGATCGCCGAGCGGTACTGCGTGCCCTGGTCGTTGCCCTGGCGCATGCCCTGCGTCGGGTCGTGGTTCTCCCAGAAGATCTTGAGGAGCTGCTCGTAGCTCACGACGCGCGGGTCGTAGACGACCTGCACGACCTCGGCGTGCCCCGTGAGGCCCGAGCACACCTCGCGGTAGGTCGCGTTCGGCGTGACGCCCCCCGCGTACCCCACGGCCGTCGAGAACACGCCGTCCTGCTGCCAGAACTTCTTCTCGGCGCCCCAGAAGCAGCCCATGCCGAACGTCGCGAGCTTGAGGCCCGCGGGGAACGGCGGCGCGAGCGGCGCGCCGTTGACGAAGTGCCGCTTGGCCACCGGCATGCGCGACGAGCGCCCGGGCAGCGCCTCCTCGGGCGTCGGCAACCTCGACTTCGCGGAGCTCCACATGCGCGCGATCTTGACGTGAAGCGAGGGTTTTCGCCAGTTCTCGCGGCCGGCTCAGGGCGCGGGCGGGTCGAGGGCGATCCGGCCCGTGACCCACGACTCGCCGCCGCGATCGTCGCGCACGACGATCCAGACGTCGACGAGGTGCAGGCCCGTCGCGGCGTCGACGGGGACCCCGTCCAGCGTCGCGGGCGGGACGTAGTGGGACTCGAGGTGGATCGTGCCCGTGGTGCCCGGGACGAGCTGGTCGACGGTGCGCGGCGGGTCGAAGTGGCCCGCGGTCGCGTAGTAGGCGTAGCGGATGCGCTCGTCGGTGGGATCGCCCTCGATCGCGCCGTACGGCGGGTCGCGGTCGATGATCGTCGGCCGGTACGTCTCGCCCGTGACGCCGTCGACGAAGGTCGGCAGCAGCCACAGCCCGGTGTCGAGGGGCGCGTGGGCCGGCATCTTCGGGTCGAGCGTCCCCATCGGGCCCATGAGGTCGAAGGTCGCCTCGTCGCGGCTGCCGAAGACGCTCACGCTGGGGATGGTGGGGATCTGGTTGAGCTTCTGGTCGGGGAACGTCCGCGCCCAGAACACGACGCGCTTGACGGCCTTGACCATCTGCACGCCGTCGGTGGCGGTCACCTGCAGGTTGAGCGGCATGCCCAGATCGAAGCCGCCGTGGAAGTTGCCGTACTGGTCGCGGTAGACGTCCGTCTCGAACGCGGTCAACAGGTCGTCCGGCGAGAGCTGGACGTCGGCGGTGTCGCCGGCGGCGAACTGGCCGGGGATGGGCGAGAGCCGCACGCGCGCGTCGTCGCAGAGCGTGCTGCCCACCGTGTTGTTCGCGCCGCCGCCGGGATCCATGCCGCCGCCCATGACGCTGCCCGGGGGCGCGGCGCCCAGCGTGTCGTTGGGGCAGGCGGAGAGCGACCACGTGACGGCGCGGCCCGCGGCCGCCGCGGGCGGGTCGACGAGCAACGGCGTGAGGTGAATCGTCGGGATCGACGCCGGGTCGATGCGCAGCGCGGTCGGATCGGGCGGGGTCGTCGGGTCGATCGGCAGGCCCGTGATCTTCAGGAACACGTCGGGCGGATCCGCCTCCACGGCGAGCACGCGCAGGTCGACGACCGTCGAGACGTCCTGGAAGCTCGTGCACGCTTGCGCGCCGAGGGCCAGCCCCAGCACGAGCCAGGTCCGGCCGACGAGCCACGCCGGGCCGAGGTGCCTCGCGCGCGTCATCAGAAGCGCCCCCTCAGGCCCAGGATCGGCAGGATGGGCAGCCCGCGGATGGCCGCCGACTGCTGGTAGCGATAGTCGTAGGTGATGCCCTCGGGGTTCTCGGCGTTGAAGACGTTCTGCACGTCGAGGTACGCGCCGAGCGTCCAGGCGTCGAACGTCCACACGTGCTCGAGCCGGACGTCGAGCTGGCTGAAGGCCGGGTTGCGCGCCGAGCCGGGCGCGCCGTTCAAGCGCGTGTAGCCGTTCCAGTCCGCGTCGTAGAACGAGCCCGCGACGGGCGTGGTCGGCGTGCCCGTGACGTAGCGGTAGCGCCCGCCCAGCGTCCAGCCCCAGCGGCTGTAGCTCGCGACGATGATGAGGTTGTGCGTCTGGTCGAACTCGCTCGGGTGCCAGGTGAGGTCGGTGCCCGTGCGATCGACGTTGCTCGGCGGGCCCATGGGGATGCTGTCGGCGAGGTTGCCAGAGGTCTCGGACTTCGACAGCGTGTAGGCGATCCAGCCGTAGAGGTGCTCCGTGACCTCACGCCGCAGCAGCACCTCGAGCCCGTAGGCGCGGCCGCGGCCGTTGCTCGAGAAGTGATCGAGGGAGGGCACGGGCAGGTCGTGCCGCCGCACGAAGAAGCCCGTCACGGCGAGGTTGATGACGTCGGTGAAGCGGCGCTCGAAGCCGAGCTCGTACTGATCGGCCCAGATGAGCGCCAGGTTCGGGTTGCCGAACTCCTGGTCGAGGAACTGCGGCGTGGGGAGCTGATGGTAGATGCCGACGGTGCCCTTGAGCGCGAAGCGCGGCGTCACGGCCCAGCGCGCCGAGAAGCGCGGGTCGAGGTTGGACTTCTCCGTGTGGACGACGTGATAGTCGTCGAACCGCAGCCCCGGCACGAGCCGCACGCCGGGCACGGGCGTCACCTGGGCCTCGACGTAGGCCGCGGGGGCGGTGTCCCAGAGGCGCCGCGTGAGCACCGTCTGCTGCGGGTTCGTGACGCCGATGCTGCGGCCGTCGCGCGGCACGGGCACGTCGAAGTCGGCCGAGTCGTACGACAGGAGGCCGTCGAAGCCCGCGGAGATGGCGAGGTGCGGGCCGAACGAGCGCGCGAGGTCCTCGCGGACGAAGAGTCGCTGATAGCGGATGACGCCGCTGTTCGTGCCGAGCCCGATGCTCTGGACGCCATAGCCGTACGCGGGGCGGAGGTGCGACACCCAGTCGCCCGCCGTCGCGGTCCACACGCCGAGCAGGCGGTGGGAGCCCGTGTGCTGGCCGAGATCGATCTTGCGGCTGGGGTCCTGGGCCACGACGTCCAGCGTGTCGTCGGACCCGAAGGCCTCGAGGACGAGCTTGCCGCCCGCCCGCAGGTCGTGCTCGGCGCGCGCCTGGTAGTCGTAGTACACGGGCACGACCGTCACGAAGGTCGAGCCGACCTTGTTCGGGATGAAGAGCGGCAGCAGCGTGTCGATGTAGCTGCGGCGCACGGAGGCGCTCACGCGCCAGCCCTTGCCGACGGGGCCCTCGAAGAAGGCGGAGGCGTCGAGCACGTTGACGTCGACGGCGCCGTGGACCTGCCGGCCCACGTCGTCGCGCAGCGTGACGTCGACGAGCCCGCCCGAGAAGCGCCCGTAGCGGGCCCCGAAGCCGCCCGGGTAGAAGTCGAGCTTCTCGACGAGGTTCTGCGAGATCACCGAGGGCCCGACGAGGAAGTGGTAGAGGATGGGCACGTTGAGCGTGTCGATGAAGGTGCCCGTGTCGTTGGGGTTGGCGCCGCGCACGACGAGGAGCCCGAGGCCGAAGGGCGCGCGCGCCACGCCCGGCAGGCTCTGCACGACGCGCAGCGGGTCGCCGAGGGTTCCCGGCACCGTCGTGAGCTCGACGCGCGAGAGGGTCGTCTTCGTCTCCTCGGGGTGGGCGGCGTCGGCGCGCACGCGCGTCTCGTAGATCGTGTCCCTGCGGCGCTTCGTCGAGCACGTCCACTCGGCGGGCGCCGGGCCGCCCAGCTCGGCCGCGGAGAACTCGCGCACGCACGGCTCGTGCGCCGTGTCGGTCACGATGACGCGCAGGCCGCGCGGCGCGCGCGCGCGCACCTCGAAGCGGCCGTCGTCGTCCGTCGCGCCCACGACCTCGGCGCCGCCGGCGGGCGCGGCCTCGCCCTCGCCCTCGCCGCGCACGACGATCGAGACGTCGGCGCCGACGATCGGCTCGCGCGTGCCTTTCTCGCGCGCCAGCCCGCGCACGACGACGGCGGCCGGCGGCGGCGGGGGAGGAGGCGGTGGTGGCGGCGGCGCGGTCGCCGCCGAGGGCGGGACGGCTTCGGGCGGGGGCGCGACGACCTTCGGCTTGAAGTGCAGGGCAAGCTCGATGCGGATGGGCGAGGGCTTGCCGTCGACCTCGGCGGGCGAGAACTCCATCTTCTTCGCGGCCTCGACGGCCGCCTCGTCGAACCCGTGCCCCGCGCCCTTCGTGACCGTCGCCGCCGTGACGTGCCCCGAGGCGTCGATGTCGATCGAGAGCGTGACATCGCCCGTCAGCCCCGCGGCGAACGCCTCGGGCGGGTAAACGGGCTCGGCGTTCTTCGTGATGGCCGGCGGCTTGGTGAGCTTGGGCGCGGCCGGCGCCGGTCCCGGCGGAGGCGGCAGCGGCTGGTCCATCTGCGCGCGCGCGAGGCCCGCCGGCGCGACGACGGCGGCGAACGTGGCGACCGCGAGCAGTGCACGAGGACCGGACACCGGGACGGCGCCGACTCTACCAAGGCGCGCGGTCCTCGGCGCGCCGATCTCCGATCGATCTCGGGCCGATCTCCGACGGTGAGCGGCCTCACGCGCCGCGCGCCGCCGACGCGCCGACCTTCGTGCTATCACGATGAAGCCCCATGGCGCCCCCCCTCCCGCGCTTGCGCCCCGAGCTCGACATCATGCCGTCGCCGGTGCCGAGCCAGCCGGGGCTGCTCCTGCGCGATCCCTATCGCTACTCCGAGGCGGTGCTGGTCGTGCCGCCCGTGCTCGCGCGCTGCCTCGGCTGCTTCGACGGCGCCCAGACCGAGGCCGACCTCCGCGCCGCGCTCGCGAAGCTCACGGGGCAGGTGGCCGTCACCGAGCCGGCGCGGCACCTCGTCGCGACGTTGCGCGAGGCGGCCTTCCTCGACGACGAGGTCTTCGCCGAGCGGCGCGCGCGGCGCCACGACGAGTTCGCCGCCGCGCCCGAGCGCGGGCCGGCGCACGCGGGCTCGGGCTACCCGGCCGA
>DASZWW010000030.1:0-7401 GCA_035546175.1 Polyangia bacterium | reverse complement strand
CGGCCAGCTTGCCGAGGCGCGGCGCGAGCGCGGCGGGCAGCGGCAGGCAGGCGAGCGTGTAGAGCGCCGCGCGCGCCGTCGGCAGCGGCGCCGTCTCGGCGACGGGCATGATCTTCGCGGCGGCCGCGGCGGCCGCCTTCGCCGCCTTGGCCGCCGCGGCGCCCTTCGCGCCGCCGGGCGCGGGGCGGCCGAGGAATCGCAGAGCGATGAGGGCCTCCTCGCGCACCTCGGGCGCGCCCTTGCCCGCGGTCGCGTGCGCGAGCAGCACGGGCACGACGCTCTCGTCCTCGAGGAACCCGAGGATGCGCAGCGCCGCCACCGTGGCGGCGGGGGAGGCCTTCGTCTTCTTGAGCTCGAGGAAGTGCTTCACCTCGCCGAGGTACGCGCGCCGCTCGCGCGGGTCGGCGTCCTTGATGCGCTGGCGCGCGGCGAGCGTCGCGGCGCGCGCCTCCTCGACGTTCGCCGTGTCGAGCCCCGCGAGCAGCGTCGAGAGCGCCGCCTTGCCGCCCACGCGCGCCAGCGCCTCCTCGACGGCGCGCCGCTCGTCGCCTTCCGTCTCGGCCAGGCGCGCGCGCAGCGCCGGGAGCGCGGCGTCGCCGAACGCGCTCACGGCGCCCGCGGCCGCGCGCCGCACGCCCTCGTCGCGCGACGCGAGCAGCGGCATGAGGTGCGGCAGGGCCTTCGGCGTCTCGAGCCGGCCGAGCGCCTCGGCGGCGTGCCGCTGCAGGGGCGGCAGCCCGCTGCCCGCCATCGCGACGAGCCCCGTCACGAGCGCCGGATCGCGCAGCCCGAGCTCGCCCACCACGATCGCCGCCGCGATCTGCCGCTCCGTCGCCCCGCTCGCGAGCATCGCCGCGAGCCTCTTGGCCGTCCCTTTCCCGTCGCTGCCCGCCATGGGGGCGAAATTGTACTACTGCTCGAAGCAGAAGATCGGCCACGCCTCCATGCAAGCGCCGACGCCCATGCCCTGGCAGAGGTCGCTCCATGAGGTGACCAGCTCCGTCGATCCCTGCACCGAGAGAGCGCCGTTCTCGTCCGTCCAGTCGCCGCAGGTCGCGCCGATCAGAACGAGGTCGCCCGAGTCGCTCGTGTCCGTCCAGACGCTCCCGTTACAACCGAGACCTTCGTTGGGAGGGGGCCCTCCGGTCTCGGTCAGGTCGATCGGGTTCTGCAGCGATCCCGAGGTCAGGCCCGCCCAGTTGTCGGCGATGATCGTTCCGTCGACGAGCACGTACGGTCCGACGTCTCGCGGGAAGCGCGTCGACGGCGAGCTCGTCGAGGTGCTGAGCCAAGCGGCGTACGAGCTGGAGAGCCCGGCGGCAATGGCGAGCGTCCGGCAGGCGTCGTCGGCGCCCGTGAGACCGCCGAGGTCGCCGCCCACGAAGGACTTCGACGAGACGAACACGTGCCTCGGGACCATGCCGCACGCCTCGCCGGTGCAGACGAAGGGGCAGACCTCCTCGAGCGACCATTGCCCGCCCTTGCACGTCTGCTGGGTCCCGGCCGGAGTGCAGCGAGTGGTGCCCTCGGTGCAGGTGGTGTTGGCGCACGCGCCATCCACGCACGCGACGGGGCAGGGTTGCGGAGGCTGCAGGACGCCCGCTGCGCTGCAGGCCTGCATCTCCGTGTCCGAGGTGCAAGTCGACGTGTTCGGCGTGCACTCGGCGCACACGCCGTTGATGCAGCCGAACGAGCACGTGAAGGACGCGAAGACGCCGTCGACGCAGATCTGCGCGGTGAACGCGTCGCTGCAGTTGTTGGTACCGTCGACGCACCCGCCGCCCGCGCCGCCCAAGGAGCCGCCGCCGGCGCCGCCGATGGCGAACCCGCCGGCGCCGGCGAGGTCCGAGAAGCCGCCGAAGCCGCCGGTGACGAAGCCCGCGAAGCCGCCGGTCGCGAAGCCGCCGGTCGCGAAGCCGCCGGTCGCGAGGCCGCCGGTCGCGAAGCCGCCGGTCGCGAAGCCCGCGGCGCCCCCGCCGCCCGACGCGCCAGAGCCCGCGACGCCCGACGCCGGACCCGCGGGCGCGTCGAGGCCCGAGCGGCCGCAGGCCCCGAAGGCGCCAACGAGGAGCGCAACGACCGAAATCGGGACGTAAAGCGACGCTTTCGGCAAGACGGGCGCAATATAGCGTGGAGCGGCGCCGCGTGCGGACAACCGTGGTGCAGCGGGGCCGGTCACAACGCCCATGTCGGTCGTCGGCCCGATGCTCGCGCTCGCGCTGCTCGCGCAGGCGGACGCGGGCGCGCCGCCACCGGCGAGCCTCTCGCTGATCGCGCCGAAGAAGAGCGCGCCGGCCGACCGCCAGTACGAGCTGCGCCGCGCGAAGGACGGCTCGGGAGACCTCCTCTACGAAGCGCCCGGCTTCACGGCGCACATCGCGCGCGACGGCGCGGCGCGCTTCGTCGACAAGCGCTTCTCGCTCATCGGGCCGTGGTCGGCGCTCAAGCCGTCGCCGCCGCCGCAGGGACAGTCCTCACTGCAGGGGCTGTTCTTCGACGTGCTGGCGCGCCGCGCGCCGCGCCCGAGCCAGCCGCGCGACGCCGATCCGCCGCCCGGCCCCGTGCCGCTCGTCCCCACGATGACTCCTTACCGTCCCGACCCGAGCGAGGCGTGCACCTACCCGCGTCCGTGCTTCTTCGAGGCGGCGGTCGTGCTCGTCGGCGCCGCCGGAGCGGCCGACCTCACGGACGAGCTCACGCGCCTGCACGGCCAGGATCCCTACCGCTACGAGAAGGCGCGCTTCCTCGAGGCCACCAGCAAGCTGCGCGGCGGCCTGGCGGCCCGGGCGCTCGCCGAGGACGTGCGGCGCGCCAGGGCCGAGCTGCCCGCGCGGCTCGAGGCCATCGCCTGCGACGCGAGCCGCTCCGTGCGCGAGCGGCGCGCCACGATCGAAGCGCTGCGCGACGAGATGGCCGGCGACACGCCCTCGGCGCGCGAGGCCGCCGAGACAATCGCGCGCTTCCTCGCGGAGCGCTTCGACGGCGCGCGCGCCGTCCGCTGCCCGGCGCCCGCGGTCAACCCGTGAGCAGGCCGGTGTCCTCGAGGACGTCGATGCGGCACACCGTCTCGAAGCCGCAGCGCTCGAGGATCGGCCTCGACATCGAGCCCGCGTGGATGATGAGGCCCGCGTGGCCGAGGCGGCGCGCCAGCTCCCATCGCGCCGCGACGAGCGCCCGGTAGACGCCCCGGCCGCGCGCGGCTTCCAGGACGCCGCTGCCGCCCAGCAGCACCGCGCGGCCCACGACGCTCGAGAAGCCGAAGCCGACGGTCCGCCCGTCGACGAGCGCCAGGTGCGTGAAGTAGTGGACGCCATCGTGCGCCGCCCACAGCGACGGCACGGCCTCGAGCCAGCCGGCCGCGTCCTCGGGCGTCTCGTTGAACGCCTCGATCGCGATGCCGATGGCCTGCCGGTACTCGTCGACGTCACGCGCCAGGCGCACCTCGACGCCCGCGCTCGCGGCGATCGCCGGCGGCTGGGCGAGGGCCATCGCCGTCACGGTCGGCTCGTAGGGCGGCCTGGTGGCGGGGACGAAGCCCCGCTCGGCGAGCCGCCGCGCCAGCCCCTCGGGCCGCGAGGACGGGCCGGCGTGCCACACGTTGCGCACGTACCCCGCCTCGCGCACGACGCGGCGCACCTCGGCGATCGTGTCGTCCAGGTCCTCGGCGGTCGCGCGGATGCGGGTGGTCATGCTCTGCGCGTTCGACGGCGAGAGCAGGAGCGTGAACCGGGACGCGACGTGTCGGCGCGCGGCGGCGGGGATCCTCGCGAAGTGGTGGTCCGGATCCTCGGCGAGCTCCTGGAGCGTCAGGGCGGGCGGGGACGGGGTCGTCACCCCCGCACGATCTCACGGCGGGGTGCGTCCCGGCAACGGGCCGTCGCCGATTGGATTCCAGGGCGGCGCGACGGTAGATTGACCGACCATGTCCGAGTCGCGCCGCCACCTGGCCGATGCCCAGCGCATCGTCGTCAAGCTGGGCACGCACGTCATCACCGACGACGGCGTGCAGCTGGCGCTCGCGCGGCTGACGGACATCGTCGACGGCGTCGCCCGGCTGCGCAAGGCGGGGCGCGACGTCGTCATGGTCTCGAGCGGCGCCGTGACGATGGGCGTGCGGGCCCTCGGGCTCGCCGAGCGGCCGCGCTCGCTCGGGCTGCGGCAGGCCTGCGCCGCCGTGGGGCAGGGGCTGCTCATGGGCGTCTACTCGCGGCTCTTCGCGGCGCGCGGCATCACGGCCGCGCAGGTGCTGCTCACGCAGGAGGACCTCGCCGACCGCGACCGCGCCCTCTGCGTGCGCACGACGCTGATGCGCCTGCTCGAGCTCGGCGCCGTGCCCGTGCTCAACGAGAACGACAGCGTGAGCGTGCGCGAGCTCGTCGAGCACCGCCGCGCGCAGGAGACGGCCGCCGGCGCCACGCCCGCGCCCGCCGCCGTCGGCTTCGGCGACAACGACGGGCTCTCGGCGCGCGTCGCCGTGAGCCTCGACGCGGACCTGCTCGTGCTCCTCACCAACGTCGCCGGCCTTTACACGGCGAACCCCAAGCACGATCCGGCGGCGACCCGCATCCCCGAGCTCGGCGCCGTCGACGAGGCGGCGCTGGGGCGCGCGAGCGGCGGGTCGGCGGGCGGCAGCGGCGGCATGGCCAGCAAGCTCGAGGCGGCGGCGCTCGCGACGGGCGAGGGCACGACGGTGCTCATCGCGGGCGGCGCCGAGCCGCGCGTCCTCGAGCGCGCGCTCGCGGGCGAGGACCTCGGCACGCTCATCCCCGCGCCCGCGCGCCGCCGCGCGCGCATCCGGCACATCGCCGTGGGCGCGCGCCGCCGCGGCGCGCTCATCGTCAACGAGGGCGCCCTCCGCGCGCTCAACGACGCGAAGGCCTCGCTGCTGCCCATCGGCGTCGTGGCCGTCGACGGCGACTTCGAGCAGGGCGACGTCGTCGAGGTGCGGGACGGCAGCGGCCGCGTCCACGGGCGCGGCGTGGTCAACTATCCGGCCGACGCCTGCCGCAGGCTCGCCGGCCGGCACAGCGACGACATCGATGCCATACTCGGCTGGCGGGGGTACGACGCGGTCATCACGCGCGACAATCTGGTCCTCACCACCTTGGGAGCGGTCTCATGACGACGCCACAGACGACGGAAGTCCGGGGCACGGCGCTGGCGGCGCGCGCCGCGGGCGGCAAGCTGGCCCGGCTCGGCGGCGAGGGGCGGGCGGCGCTGCTGCGCGCGCTCGCGAAGGCGCTCGGCGAGGAGACCCACCGCGCGGCGATCCTCGCGGCGAACGTCGAGGACGTCGCGCGCGCCAAGGCCGAGGGCGTCGCGCCCGCCCTCGCGAAGCGCCTCGGCATCGACGGCAAGAAGCTCGACGGGCTCGTGGACGGCCTGCAGCAGCTCGCCGCGATGCCCGACCTCGTGGGCCGCGCGACGCTGCGCCGCGAGCTCGACGACGGCCTCGTCCTCGAGCGCGTCTCGTGCCCGCTCGGGTTGCTGGGCGTCGTCTTCGAGTCTCGCCCCGACGCGCTCGTGCAGATCGTGGGCCTCGCCTGGAAGAGCGGCAACGCCGTGCTCATGAAGGGCGGCCGCGAGGCGACGGCGACCAACCGCGCGCTCATCGCCCTCGTCCACGGCGTGCTCGAGCGCCACGGCATCGATCCGCGCGCCGCCGTGCTGCTCGCGGGCCGCGAGGACGTCGCCGTCGTGCTGGGGCTGCACGGGATCGTCGATCTCGTCGTCGCGCGCGGCTCGTCGGAGTTCGTGCGCTACATCCAGGGCAACACCCGCATCCCCGTCATGGGCCACGCGGCGGGCGTCTGCCACGTGTACCTCCACCGCGCGGCGGATCCCGTGATGGCGGCGAAGGTCGTCGTCGACGGGAAGACGACCTACGCGGCGGCCTGCAACGCCACGGAGGCGCTGCTCTGGGAGCCCGAGGCGGCGGCCGCGCTCGACGCGTGCGTGGCCGCGCTCGCCGAGGCGGGCGTGGAGATGCGCGCCGACGAGGAGACCCGGAAGCGGCACCCGAAGCTCGTCGCCGCGCAGGACTCCGACTTCGGCTTCGAGTTCGGCGCGCCCATCATCGCCGTCAAGCAGGTGCGCGACCTCGAAGGCGCGCTCGCCTTCATCGATGCGCACGGCTCGCGCCACACCGAGGCCATCATCACCGAGGACGAGGCCGCCGCCGAGCGGTTCCTCGCCGAGGTCGACGCCGCGGGTGTCTACCACAACGCGAGCACGCGCTTCGCCGACGGATACCGCTACGGGCTCGGCGCCGAGGTGGGCATCAGCACCGACAAGCTCCACGCGCGCGGCCCGGTGGGCGTCGACGGCCTCTTGACGTACCGCTGGCTGCTGCGCGGCGAGGGCCAGCTCACGGCGAGCTACGGCCCGGGCGGCAAGAAGTTCAAGCACCGGGATCTCTAGACCCGGCCGCGGCACCCACGATCGACCACCCTGGGCGCGGAACGGCCACAGGTGGACGGCAGGCGAGGCGCCCTCCGGCGAGATTTTCGCGCCGGGAGGCTCAGCGCGCCGCGGGGGCCGCCGATTGAGGGTCGGTGGCGCGCGCGGCGGGGCCCCTCATTCACCTCGGCACTCGGTGCGGCTCGGTCGACGAGTTCGTCGAGCGGTTCGCGCCGTTCGCGACCGAGACGTCGCTCGTCATGCCGACCGCGAGCGAGGTGGCGCCCGGCACCGAGGGGCGCTTCGTGATCCACCTCAAGGACCGCACGCCCATCATGAGCGGCCGTTGCCGCGTCGAGGAGGTGAAGCCCGTCGCGGGCGGATCGAGCGCGGGGCGCATGGTGATGCGCGTGCGCCTCCTCGGCATGGACGAGACGAGCCGCAAGGTTCACAAGCAGCTCCTCGCGTGCAAGCGGGTGCCCGCGCCCGCGGCGGCGCCGCCCAAGCCGCCGCCGCTGCGCATCGTCCGAGCGCCGACGCTCATCGGGGCCGCGCCGCCGCCGCCCATCGGCACGGCGCCCACGCTCATCGGCGCGGTGGCGCCGCCGCCGCTGCCTCCGTCCAACGCCGGCGACGACGGCGAGAAGACGATGGAGTCGATCAAGGTCCCCGAGGCCCAGGCGCCGTCGGCCGCGTTCACGCTGCCGGCGAACCCCCTCTCCGAGCTCGGCGCGGCCGACCTCGCGTCGTTCATCGAGCTGACGCTGTTCGAGGCCGACGGAGCTCCCGACGCGCAGTCCGAGCGGCCGCTGGCCGACGACGCGAAGACCCCGCACGTGCTCCTGCACGAGCCCGGAGCCCGGGACGGGCATCACCTGCCGCCCCCGGCCGCCTCGGCGGCGCCCTCGGCGTCCGCCGACCTCGCGACGGACGTCGGTCCGGCGCTCACCGAGCTGCGGCGCAAGCTCATACACGCGGCTCCCTACGCGCTCTGCACGGTGA
>DASZWW010000029.1:0-3026 GCA_035546175.1 Polyangia bacterium | reverse complement strand
TGAGCGGTGCGGGCATCGGCGGCGCCGCGGGCGCGGCGGGCGCCGCCGACGCCGGCGGGCCGTCGGGGAGCGCGGACGCGGACGGCGGCGCGGGCGCCGTGATGACGACGAGCGGCGAGCTCGCCAAGGGCCCCTACACCTGCACGACGTACGTCGGCTCGGTGCTCACCACCGAGTGGTGGAACCTCGGCTTCGAGACGATCGTCGACAACGCGAAGTGGCAGCTCAAGTGGCACCACCACGGCTACATCCAGGCGTGGGGCGATCCCGCGACGCCGTTCTGGTCCGACACCGGCGATCCCAACAACCTCATGACCGGCTCGCCCATCGTGTCACCGTGCGCGCAGAATTCGACGACGCCCGATCGCGTGGTCTTCCTCGCCATCGACTGGGAGCTGCTCACGGAGCAAGACTGGGTCGGCTGGCTCGAGAAGGACCTCGTGGCGATCAAGACCAAGTGGCCGAGCGTCAGGTGGATCGACATCATGCCGACCCCGCGCTGCCCGGACGACATGATGTGCAACCCCAACGCGAAGCCCGGCCCCGGCGCCAACGACGGCGCCGGCCCCGAGGACTGCTACATCGCCCCCTACATCGACTCCGCGATCGCGAAGGTCGTCGCCGCCACCCCGACTTCGTGGGTCTCGGCCCCGTCCTCTCGGCGACGATGTGCAACGGAGGCTACGGCGCCCACCTCACGACCGCCGACAACAAGCTCATCGCGACGCAGATGGGCAACTACTACAAGGCGCTCCCGTAGCGGCGCGCGCGGACCGCGCCCGGGCGGCACGCGTGAGCTCCCGTCAGCGGTGCGCGCCGTCGAGGTTCGTCCCCTCGAGGAGCGCGCCTTCGAGATCCCCGCCGCTGAGGGTCGCGCGCTGCAGCCGCGCGCCCCTCAGACGGCGCCGCGCAGGGAGACACCGGGCAGCTCTGCGTCCAGGCCGCGGACGCCCTTTGGCGTGGCGCCGCTCAGATCCAGGCCCTGCTTGGCCCGCATGTTCAGCGTCTGGTCGGCGAGGATCGTGAACGCGAGCTGGCGCTTGCCGCCCTCGTCGGGGTGCGGATGCGGCGGGCTGCGCAGTACGCGCTGAGGGCGCGCGCGATGCGGCGGTGCCCCACCCGCGTCGCGCGTTCGTCCTCCCTCACGTCGCCGAGCATGACAGCGGGCATCGGCGCCCACAAGGCGGGTGCGGCGTCCTGCCTCACCCGCCGGCGCGCTTACGCGGGCTCGTACACGTTGAAGAGCTTTCCGTTGGCGAACGCGCGCGTCGACGTGAGCTTCAGAGCGATCGGCCTGTCCATGCCCCCGAACATCGTCCGCCCGGCGCCGAGGACGATGGGCGCCACGAGCACCTGAAGCTCGTCGACGAGCCCCGCGGCCACGAGCGGCCCCACGAGGCTGCCGCTGCCGAGGATCACGAGCGGAGCGCCGGCCTCGCGCTTGAGGCGACGCATCTCCGCGACGAGGTCGCCCCGCACGATCCTCGTCCCGCGCCAGTCGGCGCGCGCGAGCGTGCGCGAGAAGACGAGCTTCGGCGCCGCGTTCATGCCCTCGGCCACGGCGGGCATCTGCTCGGCGGCGAGGGGCGTGGGCCAGAAGCTCGCCATCATCTGGTACGTCTTGCGCCCGAAGACGAGCACGCTCGCCCCCGAGGCGTTGCCGGCGACGAACGCGCGGAGCTCGGGGTCGTCGTCGCCCCGGTGCATCCAGCCGATGTCGCCCGTCGGCGAGGCGAAGTAGCCATCGATCGAGACCTGATTGAACACGCTCAGCCGTCGCATGCTGGCTTTATAGCTCGAGGGCGGCGCTCTTCCGGAAACGCCCGCCGCTCACGCGAATTGTCTCAGGCGCCGTCTCAGGAAGGTGCGACAATGCCCGGCGATGGAACGTCGGCGCTCGGCTTCCCCGCCGCTCCCGCTCCTGGCCCTGCTCCTCCTGCCGCGGCTCGCCGCCTGCAGCGGCGCGCACGAGGCCACCGCGATCGATCGCGGCCCCGGGTTCGTCCCGCCGACGCCGCCGCCGCGGCTGATCCGCCTGGAGCGAGCGGGAACGGGGACGTGCCCCGGGCAGTGCCCCACGTATTCGGTCGAGGTCGACGTGGATGGCGGCGTCACGTACACGGGCGTCCTCAACGTCAAGACGATCGGGCGGCGCACCGATCAGATGAGCATCGAGGCTCTCCAGCAGCTCCGGACCGTGATGGCGAAGGCGCGCCAGGCGAAGCTCCCCCGCGAGCGGTGCGCCGTCGGCACCGTGAAGGACGCGCAGACCGTCACCCTCACGCTCTGGGAGAAGCGCGTGCCCCGGACGGTCGCCTACGAAGAAGGCTGCGAGCACGTGCCGCATCCCCTCCGCGTGCTCGAGGGCTCGCTGGACGAGCTCGTGGGCGTCGAGCGCTGGACGGGGACGATCCAGCAACGCCGGCTGTGCTTCGAGGAGCAGCGCGACTGCGCGGACTTCGGCACGCCCGAGCCGGCGCGCCCCGACGGCGGGCGCTGAGCGGCGCGATCGAAGACCGCGACACGGTTGCCGCTCTCCGGTCGCCGCCGTTGGCGCGCAGGCCGGGCTCTGGCAGGCTCTCGCGGGCGGCACGGCGCCTGCATTCCCGAAGAGCGGAGGCTCCCTTGGACGACGACTCGCTGCGCGCATTTCTCCGGAGCTTGGCCCTGGCCTCGACGCCGCTGCTGGCCGTGGGCTGCCACAGCTGGCTGTCGAACAACTGCCCCGACCAGCCCCAGCAGGAGGTGACGGTCTCGATCGCCTCGCTGCAGGACGCCGGCGCCGCCGACGACGCCGGCGCGGGCGACGGCGGCCTCGCGGAGCTGTGCATGCTCGCGATCGTCGACGGGCGAATCGACAAGTGCGAGGAGGTCAGCTCCAGCGGCCAGCCCGCCGTGCACGTGGTCTACACGCCGTTCTGCTTGGGAGGGCGGCGCCCCGCGGGGCTGGCCGACGCGACCCCGGCGCGGGCGACGCGGGTCGGCGCCTGGCTCGCGCGCGTGGCGCACCTCGAGGCCGCGTCCGT
>DASZWW010000028.1:0-4911 GCA_035546175.1 Polyangia bacterium | reverse complement strand
GGCACGGTCGACGTCGAGCCGAAGGCCGGCCCCGCGGCGCGCGACCTCCTGCGCCAGTGGCTCGACGCCGCCGCCGGGCCCGCGCTCGACGCCGCCGCCGTCGACCGGGCGCGCTGGCGGCTCGCGCGCCGCAGCGGCCTGCACGACGCCACGAACGGCGCGCTGGCGCGCCGCCTCTACGAGGCGTGGAACAGGGGCTGGCCGCTCGAGACCCTCGACGACTTCCCGCGCGACCTCGCGAGCGTGACGCCCGCCGAGGTGGCGGCCGCGCTCGGCTCGTGCCGCGCCAGCGCCGTGATCTCCTTCCTCGGCCCCCCCTGAGCCGCGGGCCGCGCGCGCGTGTAGGATGCGGGCGTGAGCGCGCGCCGCATCGCCGCCGGGGCGATCGCCGTCTTCGCGGTGGTGGCCGGCCTTCGCCTGCGCCGGCTCGCCGCCGAGGCGGCGACGCCGCGCGATCTCCACGGCGTCGCCTACGCGGGGTCGGACGCGTGCGGGCGCTGCCACGAGGACAACCACCGGAGCTGGCACCGCACGTTCCATCGCACGATGACGGCGGAGGCGACGCCGGCGAGCGTCCTCGGAGCCTTCGACGGCGCGACGCTGCGCCACGACGGCGTCGCCGCTCGCATGGACCGCGACGCCGCCGGGGCCTTTCGCGTGACGTTCACGCCCGACGGGGGGCCGCCCCGCGCCGTCACCGTCGCGCGCACGGTGGGCTCGCACCGCTACCAGCAGTACCTCGCGAAGGAGGGCGACACGTACTGGCGCCTGCCCGTCGCCTGGCACGTCGAGGAGGAGCGGTGGTTCCCGATGACCGGCGCGTTCCTGTTCGCCGACGACACGCGCCTCGACGGGCCGGGGCGGCCCGTGTTCGGCGGCGGCCTCTTCGACCGCCACGTCACGCGCTGGAACGACAACTGCGTCTTCTGCCACAACGTCGCGCCCGACCCGGGGCTCGACGCGGCCACGGGGCGGTTCGCGACGACGACGGCCGAGCTGGGCGTCGCCTGCGAGGCGTGCCACGGCCCGGGCGCGGCGCACGTCGCGGCGAACGCCGATCCGCTGCGCCGGCTCTGGCTCCGGGCGCGCGGGGCGGCCGATCCGACGATCGTCAACCCGGCGCGCCTGCCGCCCCGGCGGTCGGCCGCGGTGTGCGGGCGTTGCCACGGTCAGCGCATCGCCGCGGACGTCGGGCCGTTCCTGGCGCACGGCGATCCGTTCGTGCCGGGCGACGACCTCGCGCCCGCGACCACGCCGCTGTGGCGCGACACGGCCCTGCGCGGCGAGCGCGGCGTGTTCGCGGCGCGCTTCTGGGGCGACGGGACGCCGCGGCTCACGGCGTACGAGTACCAGGGGCTCCTCCAGTCGCGCTGCGCGCGCGAGGGCCAGCTGACGTGCACGAGCTGTCACGGCATGCACGAGGGCGATCCGCGCGGGCAGGTGCGGGCGCGCTTCCGCGGGGCCGGGGCCGACGGCATGTGCACCCAGTGCCATGCGGCGCTCGCGGACGCGGCGACGTCCGCGCGGCACTCGCGCCACGCGGAGCGCGACGGCGTGCGCTGCGTGAGCTGTCACATGCCGCGCATCGTGTACGGCGTGCTGGACATCCACCGCAGTCACCGCGTCGAGATCCCCGACGCCGCAGGCGCCGCGGCCGCCGGCCGGCCCGACGCCTGCGCCGGCTGTCACGTCGAGCGGGCGTTCGCCGGCGGCGCGCCCTCGACGCTCGAGGCGCTCGTCTCGGGAGGGCCCGTCACGCGCGCCGTCGCGGCCGACGCCCTCGGGCGCGCCCAGGTCACCCTCGACGCCGCCGCGCGCCGGCGCCGCGAGGCCGCGCTGCTCGACACGATGGCGAGCGACGCGTACCCGGCCGTCCGTCACCTGGCGGCGCGCGCCCTCGGCCGGCTGGGCGTGACCGGCGCGCGCGACTACGATCCGTCGGGCGAGGCGTCGTCCCGCGCGGCGGCCGTCGAGCGGCTCCGCCGGGGCCTCGGCGCGCGCTCCGAGGCTCCGCCGCCGCGGCCCGGGGGAGGGCCGCGCGAGGACATCGAGATCGGCGAGTGACGCCGACGCGCCGGGCTCAGTCGCCGAGCTTGGTGTACGACGCCGTCTCGCTGAAGGTGCAGGCCAGGCTCGCGCCGCCGTTGGTGTCGACCAGCGTGCCGGAGGCGTTCTCCTGCGCCGTCCGCCCGTCGGGGGCGAGGACGAACGTGTAGTTGGGCCGGGTGAGCGTGTACGTGCCGCCGGCGCCGTCGTCGTAGGAGCAGGTCTGGCCGGCGCCCGAGGCCGTCGAGCCCGTCACGTCGGCGTCGACGATGCAGGGAGGCGTCGCCTGCACGAGGTCGGACGCGAGCCCCTTGTCCCACCGCACCGTGCCCGTCACGGACCAGCTGTCGTTCTGCCCCGGGCACGTCACGGTCACGGTCCCCGAGGTCGCGCTCCACGTGCCCGTGAAGCGGCTGACGTCGCCGCCCTGACCGCCGCCGCAGGCCGCCAGCGAGATCCCGAGGGCCAGGGCCGCTCCCGTCGCCGTGATCGATTCGATGATGCAGCTCCGCATGTCCGCCTCCTTGTCGTGGGCCGCGACATGCGGCCGGACCCTCTTCGGCCCGGATGGCGGACGGTTGCGTGCGCGGCCTTCCTGACCACGCGCGGTAACCCACGGTCCGCTTCCTTCGGGGTCGGGACAAACCCGGAACGAGGGGTCCCCGGCCTCGCCTGGGGCGCGGGAATGTTCTACGATGCCCTCGCTCGAAAGCGCGAAATGCCCGAAGTTTTCCCGCGCCGATTCGGCAAGTACGTCCTCTTGAAGTCGCTCGCCCGCGGCGGCATGGGCGAGATCTACGTCGCGGCGACGGGAGAGCCCGGCTTCCAGAAATTCTGCGTCATCAAGAAGGTCATCGCCGAGCGGACCGACAAGGCGAAGGCCAACCGCTTCCTCGACGAGGCCAAGGTCGTGCTGCGGCTCTCGCACGCCAACCTCGTGCCCACGTTCGACGCCGGGGAGATCGACGGCGAGTTCTACATCGCCATGGAGCTCGTCGAGGGCAAGGACCTGCGCGACATCTGGAACCGCTGCGTGCGCACGCGGACGCGCATCCCCCTCGACGTCGCGCTCCACGTCGGGCGCGAGATCGCGCGGGCGCTCGCCTACGTGCACAGCTACGCCGACCTCAGGCTCGTGCACCGTGACGTCGCGCCGCCCAACATCCTCGTGTCCTACTTCGGCGAGGTGAAGCTCACCGACTTCGGCCTGGCGCGCAGCGTGCTCAAGCAAGAGCACACGGCGCCGGGCGTCGTCTTCGGGCGCGCCGCCTACCTCGCGCCCGAGCAGGCGCGCGGCGAGACGGCCGACGCGCGCAGCGACATCTACAGCCTGGGCGTCGTCGTGTGGGAGCTGCTCACGGGGCACCAGTACCTGCAGCTGCAGAACGTCGACGCCGCGACGGCGATGTCGCTCGTGCGGCACCCGCACACGCAGCCGCCCTCGTCGAAGGCGGCCTGGGTCACGCCCGAGCTCGACGCCGTCGTCATGCGGGCGCTCGCGCCCGCGCGCGAGGACCGCTACCAAAGCGCCGAGGAGATGCGGCAGGCGCTGTCGAACGTCATCGCGCGCCTGTCGCCGCGCGCGGACGCCGAGCGCTCCGCGGAGTTCATGCGCGGGCTGTGCGGCGACGCCATGCGCGAGGAGCAGGCCGAGCGCGAGCGCCTCCTCGGCGAGAGCATCGGCCTCGGGACGCAGTCCGAGGACTTCTCGGACCTGCGCACGCCGGTCCGCGGCAACCGCATCGCCGCGCCGGCGGGGTCCGACCTCGGGGCGCCCGCCGCGTCGGACCACCCGCGCATCGGCGAGTCGTCGGACTCGAACCCGGCCGCCGTCGACCAGGCGCGCGTCGAGGTGCCGCGCGCGCGCCTGACGCCCGCCAACTTCACGGGCCGGATCATCGAGGGGCGCTACCGCATCCTCAAGGTGCTCGGCGAGGGCGGCATGGGCACGGTGTACGCCGCCGAGCACGTCGAGATCGGCAAGGGCGTCGCCGTGAAGATCCTCCACCCGCAGTACTCGCGGCAGCAGGACCTCGTCGAGCGCTTCCGGCGCGAGGCCCGCGCGGCGTCGCGCATCGGCCACCCGCACATCATCGACGTCACCGACTTCGGCACGACCGAGGACGGCTGCGCCTACTTCGTCATGGAGCACCTCGACGGGATCGATCTCGCCGACGTGCTCTCGCACGAGCGGCGGCTCGAGCCCATGCGCGCCGCGCAGATCACGATGCAGATCTGCCGCGCCCTCGAGGCGGCGCACGCCGCGGGCGTCATCCACCGCGACCTCAAGCCCGAGAACATCTTCCTCGTCGCGCGCGAGGGGAAGGCCGACTTCGTCAAGGTGCTCGACTTCGGCATCGCGCGCAGCATCGGCGTGGACTCGAGCCGCCTCACGAACCCGGGCATCGCCATGGGCACGCCCGAGTACATGGCCCCCGAGCAGGCCATGGGGGGCCTCGCCGATCGCAGGAGCGACGTGTACTCGGTGGGCGCGCTGCTCTACGAGATGGTCACGGGCGAGCCGCCGCACGGCGAGGAGGCCTCGGCCCTCAAGAAGCAGGAGCCGCCGCGGCCGCCGCGCGAGCTGCGGCCCGAGCTGTCCCAGGACCTCGAGCTCGTGATCCTGCGGGCGCTCGAGGCCGACCCGGCCAAGCGGCACCAGCGCATGGCGGTGCTCGAGTACGATCTCTCGAAGGTGCAGTGGGGGCGGGCGCGGGCGGTCTCGGATCTGCTGGGGTTGCGCGGGCCGGACGCGCGCGCCGAGGAGAGCGGCGGCACGCGCGAGCGCCTCGCGTCCGCGGCGCCCGCGCCGGAGACGGCCCACGGCTTCGAGGCGGCGCCGGCCGCGGCGCGCACGCGCTCCGT